>CAMATI010000220.1 GCA_945861095.1 Asaia bogorensis
TGATGTCGTCGTAGAAGTCCTGCGGTTTCTCGGTGGGGCGCAGCGGATCGAATGCGACCCGGACCGCGGCCTTGTTCGGGTTCTGGACCCGTCCGACGGGCGGCTTTTCTTGTGTTGCGGACATAATGTGTTTCTGGCCTTCTGTCTTATCCAATGGCCGGGAGGGATACGGCCGGTTTCATGGGGTGGGGAGGTTATCGGCTTCTGTTGCCGAACTCAACTCGGACGTTCGTCAGTGGAACACCCGGCCCGAGTCGATGACGACTGTCTGCCCGGTCATGGTCTCGGTACGGCACATGGTCACCACCATGTCCGCGCAATCGTCCTTGTCCGCTGCTTTCTTCAGCAGCGATCCGGACGCCGATCGCTCGACCTGTTCGGCGCGGAGATTGGCGGTGGCGCGGGTCCCTTCCAGCAGGCCGGGGGCGACGCAGTTCACCAGGGTTTCCGGCGCCATGGCCACCGCCATGCAGCGGGTCAGGTGGATCAGACCGGCCTTCGCCACCGCATAGGCAATGGACGATCCGGTGGGCGAAAGGCCGGCGACAGAGGAAATGTTGACGATCCGGCCCTGGCCCTGCGCCTTCATGATGGGCGCGACCGCCTTGGTCAGGCGCATCGGCCCGGTCAGGTTGACCGCCATGATTTTCTCCCAGACGTCCTCGGTCAGATCGTCGAGGTCGGCGAAGGGGATCGATTTGTTGTAGGCGGCGTCGTTCACCAGGATATCGAGCCGGCCGAATCGCGCGGTCACCGCACCGACCAGCGCATCGACGGCGGCCCGGTCGGTGATGTCGCAGGCGAAGGCGGCGGCGTTGATCTGATAGCGGGACGCCAGGTCTCGGGCGACGCCTTCGGCCTGGTCGCGGCTTTGGGCATACATCACGGCGATATGCGTGCCTTCCTTGGCCAGCGCGTGACAGATCCGCTGTCCCAGCCCGCCGTTGCCGCCGGTCACGAGCGCGACCGCGCCTTTCAGGTCCATGTGTTTCCCCCTACCCGTGGGCGCACGCCTCTCCGCGCCGCCTTCTGCTGTCCGCTGGCAGCTTGCTACCGAATCCTGGGTGCAAGCAAGCCAGCGGCGTCCGGGGATGGTATCAGGTCGCCGGGCGGTTTTCTCGCAGGAAGGAGCGCACATGGCGCACCGCCAGCGGGATCAGGTCCGGCGGATCCTTCCAGGGATACAGGCTGACCTGGGAGTTCGGGGCGAGACGGGCGGTTTCCATGGCCACGGCATAGGGATGCGCCGGGACGTCGTCCGGCAGGACCAGGATGGGCGTCTGGCAGTTGCGCACGAAATCGCGCGGCACGGTGAAGACGAAATCCGGATTGGCGCGATACATCTTGGTCAGGAAGGCTTCGACCTTGTCCATGGTGATGTCCGGGCGGCGCGCGCAAAGCGGCGGTCCCCAGCCGGTCATGTTGTTGTTGTAGAACAGATCGGGCGCTTCCGGCCGGAAGCCGCTGGGTTGGACCAGGACGGCGGCATCGACCCGATCCGCCGCGCGCTTCAGCAGATTCCAGATGAACGGGGCGCCGATGCAGAACCCCATCAGCAGGAATTTTTTGATCCCAAGATGATCCATCAGGCCGAGCTGGTCATCGGTGTGGGAATCCCAGGGCCGATCGACCTCCAGCGGCCCGGAGGACGTGCCGGTATTGGCGTTGCGCAAATCGAAGGTGATGACCCGATATTGGTCCTTGAACGCTTCCAGCACGTTGAAGGGGCCGTTGACGGTCACGTAGGGGATGGCAGCGTTAAGGCCTCCGCCGGGGATGACCAGCAACGGATAGCCGGAGCCAGCTTCCTCGTAATGGATGCGGACGTCGCCTCTTTCATAGAACGGCATGGCAGGTTTCCTTCCCCGATTGGCGCCATGCGGACTGGTCCCGATGGCTGGCGCGATGGCCTACCCCACCATTTTTCCGGCCCCCCCGCAATCCGGCCCCCCCGGCTTGTGTCCCGTCCCGGCTTCCGGGAGGATATCGTTTCTGGGTCCCGGCGCACGGGCGCCAGTGAATGGGATCTGGCAGCCGCGACACGGCGTCCGACAAGCCCCCGGGCAAGCCCCCGGGCGATGCCGGATGCGCGAACGGCGACCGGCTGGCGGCAAGAAATTCCAAAAGGAGGCGTTTCGGTGGCGATCACGATCAAACCCCTGCACGATCTGTTCTGTGCCGAGATCGGCGGTGTCAACACCGGCGAACCGATCGATGACGCGACGTTCGCCGAAATCCGTGCCGCGTTCGAGGAATACTCGGTGCTGGTGTTCCACGACCAGGACCTCGACGACGCGCGCCAGATCGCGTTCAGCCAGCGCTTCGGCCGGCTGGAAATCGCCGGCAAGGCCAACCCCGCCACCGGCACGCCGTTCGCGCGCCAATCCAACCTCGATATCAGGACCGGCGCCGTGATCCCGCCCGAGGATCGCCGGATGATCTACCAGAAGGGCAACTACCTTTGGCATACGGACAGTTCCTTCAAGCCGGTGCCGTCGCTGTGCTCTCTACTGTCGGCGCGGATCGTGCCGCCCGAAGGCGGCAATACCGAATTCGCCTGCATGCGTGCCGCCTATGAGGCGCTGCCGGACGCTATCAAGATGAAACTCGAAGGGCTCGTTGCGGAACACAGTCTCGTCTATTCGCGTGACACCGTCTCGGTCGGCTCGATGACGCCTGAAATGCGGGCCGAATTGCCCGGTGCCTGGCAGGTCATGCTGCGGGTCAATCCGGTGAATGGGCGGAAGGCGATCTACGCCGGTGCCCATACGTCCCATGTGATCGGTTGGGCGCGGGAGGAAGGGCGTGCCTTTATCAAGTGGCTGAACGATTTCGCGACGCAGCCGAATTTCTGTTACTCGCATGCGTGGCGCGAGGGCGATCTGGTGATCTGGGACAACCGCGCGACCCTGCACCGGGCGACGGCGTACGACACGGTCCGCTACAAGCGGCTGATGCAGCGCACGACGATCGGGGGCGATGCACCGACGGTGGCGCAGCCGGAGCGCTACGAACTCGCCGCCGAGTGAGACCAACCGTCATTGGGAGCGCGGCGAAGCAATCCAGGGGCGCCCAACGGGATAGATGATGCCAAGGCCCTGGATCGCTTCACCGCGCTCCCAATGACAGCCGCCACCTATCGGCCAGTCCTTCGTGCCGTTGGGACACGACCGGGCACGCCGCTGCCCAACGGAAGCGCGCCGGTTCGCGGGCGTCACCGGCTGGCGGCACCCGCGATTGGCGCTCCGGACCTCGGCCGAGCGTCTATTCCGCCGCCATCATCCGCAATTCATGTTCCGCGGAAAGGATCGGCTCCCCTTCGATGGATCGGGATGTCTGGCCATCGACGCCGATCAGCGGTTCGCCCACCAATGTGATGCGATAGAGCTGGCGGTCGAAGTCCGATGCGAAAATGTCGGTCGGCGCCAGATGCGAGGTAGACCGATTGTCCCAGAACGCGATATCGCCCTCGTTCCATTTGAAGCGCACGGTGTATTCCGGGCGGGTGACATGCTCCCACAGCAATTCCAGGAGCTTCTGGCTTTCCCGCGGGGTCAGTCCGACGACCGATTTCAGGAAGGATGGGCTGACGAACAACACCCGCTCCCCGGTTTCCGCATGCACCGTCACCAAAGGATGTTCGCTCTCCAGTACTCGGCGTTTCACGCGCGCGTTGTAGACGCTCTCCGACTTGGCGCCTTCGCGTGGCGCGAATTTGTGGATGCCGCGCAGCCCGTCGACGAACCCGCGCAAGGTTGGCGACAATCCGTTGTAGGCTGCAACGAGGTTGGTCCAGAACGTGTCCCCGCCATAGGGCGGAATGGTCACCCCGCGCAGGATGGACGCGCAGGGCGGATTGACCGCGGCGGTCACGTCGGTGTGCCAGCCGGACCAGGGCGTCACCATCATCGCGGTCCGGTTCTCGTTGGCGGTGCGGTTCTTGGCGACCGAGTAGACTTCCGGGTAGCCTTCCACATGACCGAAGACCGCGTGGCCGATGGTGGGCTCTCCGAACTGGCGGGCCATGGCGACCTGTTGCGCGTGGTCGAGATGTTGCCCGCGGAAGAAGACGACCTTCCACTTCAGGAAGGCATCCCGCACCGCCCGCAACTGAGCTTCGGGTAACGGCCTGGTCAGGTCGATGCCGCTGATCTCGGCGCCGATATGGAGAGTTAGCGGCGATATCTGGATGGCGTCCGGCGTGTTGCTGCCGGGCATCTGTTGGTGCGTCGTTACCATTTTCTTGCTCCTTGGGTCGTCTTTTTCGATCCGTCAGACTGGTAAGATACGGATCGCCAATCCGGTGCGGTCGGAGTGGCGATTGGCTTCGGCCGAGCCAGGTGGCGACCTGGCCAGGCCGTCGTCGCCCGATTTACGCTTCCGGGCGGAACGTCCGTTGCGCCCGATCAGCCCCGCACCTGCTGGATCAATTTTGCCCAGCGATCGAGAATGGGCAGGATCTGGTCCGCGCCCTCGGCCGGCAGGCTGACATTCACCCGGGCCGCACCCAATTCGCGGAAGCGTTGCAGTTGCGCCAGGTCTTCGGGGGCGCCGCCGATGGTCACCGGCAGGGGGGCGCGCCCCGCTTCGGCCGCCATCTGGCGGAAGCGGGGCATATACTCATCGGGATTGCCGCTGTTCGCGTTGGGATACCAGCCGTCGCCGTAGCGGATGGCCCGCCGAGCGGCCCAGGGAAAAGCGCCGCCGAGGAGGATTGGGGGGTGGGGCTTCTGGACCGGCTTGGGCCAGGTCTGCATCGGCGGAACCTTGACGATGTCGCCGTCGTACTCGGCTGTCGTCTTGGTCCAGATCTCCTTCATCGCCTCCATCTGCTCCCGCATTTTCTGCATGCGGGTTGCGAAGACGGTGCCGTGAGCCTCCACCTCCTCCACGTTCCAGCCTCCTCCGATGCCGAACAGGAAGCGGCCGTTGCTGACCTGATCGATCGAGGCAACGAGTTTCGCCGTTTGAATGGTATCGCGCTGGATGACCAGGCAAACGCCGGTGCCGACTTTCAGCGTCTTCGTCACGGCCGCCGCGGCGGTCAGGGTGACGAACGGGTCCATCACGTCGTAGTAGCGCTTGGCCAGTTCGCCCCCGCCGGGTGGCGGCGTGCGCCGCGGCACGGGAATATGCGAATGCTCCGCCGCCCACAGTGAATCGAAGCCGCGTTCTTCAAGTGCCACGGCGAGTTGCGTTGGGGTGATCGAGTAATCCGTGAAAAATATCGCGGCGCCGAATTCCATGGTCGTGTGCCTTCCCTGTTGATGCGGCGGTCCCCATCCGATGGTGAACCCGGCTTAAGGGATTGTGTAGCATGTCCATCGTTCAACGCGCAGTCGGCACTATCAATTCCGTTCGGCGACGGTCATCCGGGGCGTGACATCGGCGGCGCGCTACGCGGCGTGCGGCCGCTGGCGGAATCGAGGATCAGACGGGATGGCCCGAACACTGGTTAGGCGCTTCGCCGGTGCGCCATCTCTGGATCGCCTCGCATGCAGTCGCGCGACCGATGGCACTCGTCAACATGTCCGCAAAATGTCACTGGCTTTCCGGCATTCTGACTTGTTCTATCGAACTTCTCACTCGACGATGGGAGGGTTTGTGAAGACCGCAAGAGAGCAGCTTTGGGGCGAGCGCCGGTAGGTCAGTTTTTTATTTGGGACGGATGGGGTGTCTTCCCGGTCCGTTTGCCGTCCTGTGGTGCCGACGGCTGACTTGCCCGGCCGTTGGCTTGCCGGCGCTTGGCCGATGGGCTAGCAACATGTCGCTTTCCGGGCCGCCCTTTTTCGGTGCCATTTTCCTTGGCACCCTGCCCGGTGGGCCTCTTTCGTATCAGACCGGCGCCATACCGTGCGCCTCGGAAGGACTTCGGCTCATGGCCCGCAACAAGATCGCCCTCATCGGCGCCGGCAATATCGGCGGCACGCTCGCCCACCTGATCGGTCTCAAGGAACTGGGCGATGTCGTCCTGTTCGACGTGTTCGGCGGTGTCGCCGCCGGCAAGGCGCTGGACATCATGCAGTCCGGGCCGGTCGACGGGTTCGATTCCAACATGTCGGGCGGCTCCGACTACAGCGCCATCGCCGGTTCCGACGTGGTGATCGTCACCGCGGGTTTCCCGCGCACCCCCGGCATGTCGCGCGACGACCTGATCGGCAAGAATGCCGGCGTCATCGCCCAGGTGGCCGAGGGGATCAAGACCCATTGCCCCGAGGCGTTCGTCATCTGCATCACCAACCCGCTGGATGCGATGGTTTGGGTGATGAAGGAGAAATCCGGCCTCCCCGCCAACCGCGTCGTCGGCATGGCCGGCGTGCTCGACAGTTCGCGCTTTCAGCTTTTCCTGGCGCAGGAATTCGGCGTCTCGGTGGAAGACGTAACCGCGTTCGTGCTGGGTGGGCATGGCGATACGATGGTGCCGCTGACCCGCTATTCGACAGTTGCCGGCATCCCGGTGCCTGACCTGATCGCGATGGGCTGGACCACCCAGGCCAAGATCGACGCGATCGTCGATCGCACGGCCAATGGCGGTGGCGAAATCGTCAAATTGTTGGAGCGTGGGTCCGCGTTCTATGCGCCCGCCGCGTCCGCGATCGCGATGGCGGAGGCCTTTCTGAAGGACAAGAAGCGGGTCCTGCCCTGCGCGGCCTTGCTGACCGGCCAATACGGAATCAACGATCTTTATGTCGGCGTTCCGGTTGTGATCGGCGCCGGCGGCGTGGAACGGATCGTCGAGATCAACATGAATGCCACCGAAAAGGCGGCTTTCGACAAGTCCTGCGCCGCGGTGCGGGAACTGGTGGAAGCGGCGAGGAAACTGGTCGGCTGACGCATTGCCGACCTGAGATCCCTCCGATCCGGAGCTCCAGGAGCATCGGATCGGGGCGAGACCCAAAGACACTGGGGATCCTAACCCCCGGTTAACCTATATGGGGTGGTATGCGGTCCGCCAACCAAGCGCGCGTGCGCTGGCAGGGAGTCCCGACATGGTTTCGTCCCCAACCCGCGTAAGTCCGGCTGGTCTGTTCGCATGAACATTCACGAATACCAGGCCAAGGACCTGCTGAAACGCTATGGCGTGGCGGTCCTGGACGGCCATATCGCCTGGACGCCGGATGAGGCGGAAGCGGCGGCGGCGAAACTCCCTGGGCCGATTTATCTGGTCAAATCACAGATCCATGCCGGAGGCCGCGGAGCCGGCCGCTTTACCGACGACCCCGGCGGCAAGGGCGGTGTGCGCATCGCACGCTCCCTCGCCGAGGTCAGGCAGGCCGCCGATGCGATGATCGGGCATGTCCTGGTCACCAAGCAGACCGGGCCGGCAGGCAAGACGGTCCACCGGGTCTATGTCGAGGCGGGCTGCGACATCGCCCGCGAGCTTTACCTGTCTCTGTTGGTCGACCGGTCGTCCGGCTGCGTGACCCTGGTCGCCTCGAACGAAGGCGGCATGGATATCGAGGCCGTTGCCGCCAGCAATCCGGAAAAGATCCTGCGTGTGACGGTCGATCCGGCGGCGGGCATTTCCGGCTTCCACGGGCGTCGGCTCGCCGCCGGGCTGGGCCTGACCGGGCGTCAGGCCGCGTCGTTCGGCCAGTTCGTCATGGCGATGTATGCGGCATTCATGGGGCTGGACTGCTCGGTTGTGGAGATCAACCCGATGGTCGTGACCGCGGCCGGGGATGTCATCGCGCTGGACGCCAAGATCGCATTCGATGACAACGCGTTGTTCCGCCACACGGACCTGGAGAAGCTCCGTGACGAGGCGGAGGAAGACCCGAAGGAGTTGGAGGCGGAACGGCATAGCCTGAATTACGTGGCCCTGGACGGGAATATCGGCTGCATGGTCAATGGCGCTGGCTTGGCCATGGCCACGATGGACATCATCAAGCTGTTCGGCATGGCACCGGCGAATTTCCTCGACGTTGGCGGCGGTGCGACGAAGGAACGGGTGACGGCGGCGTTCAAGATCATTCTCTCGGATCCGAACGTGGAAGGCATTCTGGTCAATATCTTCGGCGGCATCATGCGCTGTGACGTCATCGCCGAGGGCGTGGTTTCCGCGGCGCGGGAGGTGCGGTTGTCGGTCCCGCTGGTCGTGCGTCTGGAAGGGACGAATGTCGATCTGGGCAAGGCGATCCTGGCCCGGTCCAACCTGCCGATCATCGCCGCCGACGACCTGGCGGATGCGGCGGAGAAGATCGTAACAGCGGTGCGGGAGGCAGCCTGACATGGCCATTCTCGTTGACGCGAACACCCAGGTCATCACTCAGGGCTTCACCGGTTCTCAGGGCACGTTTCACTCGGAGCAGGCCATTGCCTACGGCACCAAGGTCGTGGGCGGCGTGACGCCAGGAAAGGGCGGCACGAAACATCTGGATCTGCCCGTTTACGACACGGTCTGGGAGGCCTGTCAGGCGCATCGGGTCGATGCGACCGGCATCTATGTGCCGCCGCCGTTTGCCGCCGATGCGATCCTGGAGGCGATCGATGCCGGCATCCCGCTGATCGTCTGCATCACCGATGGCATCCCGGTGCTGGACATGGTGCGCGTCAAGCGCGCGCTGTCGGGATCCCGATCCCGGCTGATCGGGCCGAACTGTCCGGGGGTCATTACCCCCGATGCCTGCAAGATCGGAATCATGCCCGGACATATCCACCGCCTGGGTTCGGTCGGGATCGTGTCGCGGTCTGGCACCCTGACGTATGAGGCGGTGGCGCAAACCACCGCGGTCGGGCTGGGGCAGAGCAGTTGTGTGGGCATCGGCGGCGATCCGGTGAAGGGCACCGATTTCATCGAGATACTGGAGATGCTACTGGCCGATCCGCTGACCAAGCAGATCGTCATGATCGGGGAGATCGGCGGCCAGAGCGAGATCGAAGCGGCGGACTTCCTGGCTCGCAACCCGGTCAAGAAGCCGACGGTCGGCTTTATTGCCGGCGCCACGGCACCGCCCGGTCGCCGGATGGGCCATGCCGGGGCGGTGATCAGCGGCGGCAAGGATACCGCCGCCGCGAAGATGGACGCGCTGCGTTCGGCGGGTGTCCATGTCGCGGTAAGCCCGGCGGCTTTGGGCAGCACGATGATCGAGGTGTTGCGGGGGTAATCGTCCTGGCCGGGGGGCAGGGCGTGCGGATCGCGTCCCAAACGCGAATGACACCCTGGCATTCGGCCGAAATTGTTCGACAGCCCGGAAAGTGCCATCGACCCACCGTCATGGCTTGGCGACCTACCCCCGTGCCTTAAAGCACGCACTGGCGGATACACTCCGGTTGTAAGGAGTGGGGCGGGGGACATGTCAGCGGGATTGCCTCTGTTCCTGGCCCCGCTGTGATGTAAAACCTGTTCACATGGCATGGTCACGCAATCCCGAACCGCCTGGCGGAGAGCGCCGAGGCTATCACCACGGCAACCTGCGGGAGGCTCTGCTCGCGGCCGCGCTTAGTCTGATTGCCGAAAAAGGCCCGGCTGGCTTCACCATCGCGGAGGCGGCCCGCCTCGCCGGTGTGAGCCCCGCCGCCCCTTATCGGCATTTCCGCGACGCCGAAGCGCTGCTGGCCGAGGTGGCCTTGCGGGGGTTCGAGCGCTTCGAACTGGCGCTGTCCCGCGCCTGGAACAACGGCGCCGCCGACCCGGTGCGTGGTTTCGAGGCGCTGGGGCGCGCCTATCTGACCTTTGCTCGTCTGGAACCGGCCTATTACGCGGCAATGTTTGAAGCCAGGATCGACCGAGCCGGTTATCCGGCTCTGGAAGCGGCTGGCGACCGCGCTTTTGGCGTGCTGCGAGAGGCGGCCGAACGGCTGGCTTCGGGGTTGGCGCGGGATAGGCGGCCGCCTTCGCTGATGGTTGCCCTGCATGTGTGGGCCTTGGCGCATGGTATCGCCACATTGTTCGTGCGACCCGATCCGTCCCGCCGCAAACTTCCGATGTCGGCGGAAGATCTGCTGGAGGCCGGGGTGCTGGTCTACCTGCAAAGCCTCGGGTTGGCGGGTGGGTCGGCATTTGGGTCGCCGCCGAAACCTTCCTAAATTTAAGCGGCGGGCTGGCCGAAAATTCTTGACCGGCGATCGTGGGTCCCAATATGTAAATGTATCTTACATTCACATGAGGCTCAAAATGACGGGCGCGGCAAACCGATATGGCGGCAATCCGGCCTGGGGGGCAGCGCCTCCCGGGGCCGGTCAGCCTCCACCTTGGGCACAGTCCCATGGGGGGCAATCCCCAGGGGGGCAATCCCAGGGGGGGCAATTCCCGGGCTGGGGGCCGAACGGATGGGGAAGGTCCGGGTGGGTGGCGAATGGCTGGGAGGCTTCCCGCGGCGGGCAGTCCGCGATCGGCAAGGCGGGATCGATCGTGGCGATGGTCCTCGGTTTCATCCTGTTCTGGCCGGTCGGACTGGCAATCTTGATCTACATGTTATGGAGCGGACGCATGGGATTTCTGGGACGCGGGCGTCAGGACGGCGCCTCTAACGGGATGGGGCAGGGGACAGGCTGCTCGTGGGGTGGCTGGCGGAATTGGGCCAGCCGGCCCGTTGCCCCGCAAGGCAGCGGCAACCGTGCCTTCGACGAGTATCGCGCCGAGACGTTGCGCCGGCTGGAGGAAGAGCAGCAGGAATTCAGCGGTTTCCTCGACCGCTTGCGCTTCGCCAAGGACAAGGCGGAGTTCGACCAGTTCATGGCCGAGCGTCGGCAGCAACCGCGCGGTCCGGTGACGGACCCGAGCGGCCCGCAGGCTACCTGATAGACGAAGACGGGATTTGCCGGCGGTCCATGGGCCGCCGGAAATTCTGCCCGAGCAGGATGATCCGGTAGCCGGGTCAGATCTTTTTGCAGACCCTCGTATCAATGCCGGAGAAGATCCGGGCCAGGGTCCTTAACGTAGCCGATCTAGCGCCTCCTGCGTCGGGGGCGACAAGACCATCGTCTTCTGGTCCATCCGATCGACGCCGTTGGCATAGGAATACGGGTCGCTCGGGTCCACCGGGCGGGGGATGGCGAGTGCCTTGAAACTCGCCGGGACCAGTTCCTTGGCGAGCCGCTCCGACAGCCGGCGGCGTGATTCGGGCCCCCTGCCCAGCAATTTCGTGGTCATCATAGCAT
>CAMATI010000221.1 GCA_945861095.1 Asaia bogorensis
ACCGCTTTTTGTATCAGGCTGGGTTACGTGACTCGAGGTATGACCCGGTCAGTTGGGCCAGCTTCCCGTTGCAGGTGGCGGGGCGACTTGGCATCCAAACCTACTGCCTTGGAATCACAGGAGAAAAAATGAGGGGATGGCTGAGCGTCGAGGTAACAATCAGAGAAGGTAGAGACAAATGACCACGCAAGACGCAGGCAACGAACTGGCTGACATCCTACGATCCGCGATTGTCGAATTGGTCCGTCGCGAAGGGCCCGACCTGTCGTCCCGCCAGCTTGGCGTGATCCTCACCTGCTACCTTGAACCCGAGGCTCAGACCGTTCGCGGTCTCGCCGCCCGGTTGGAGGTATCGAAGCCGGCGATCACGCGCGCGCTCGACCGTCTGGCGGATTTCGATCTGGTACGACGCAAGATCGATCCGCTGGACCGGCGCAGCGTCCTGATCCAGCGGACCTCGAAGGGCACGATCTATATGCGGGACCTGCGGACGATCATGCGCAAGGCCGCGGCGGAACCGCCGCCGACCGCCCTGGCCCCCAAAGGTTCTGCACCCAAGACCGGTCGCGGCGCGCGCGCGAAAACTTGACCCGGCGTTGCCGCCACCGCGAAGTTTGACTATTCAGGCGGCGGAGGTCCCCTATGCACGATGCCGAGCGTCCGACGCCGTGGACGAGCCAGACTGATGCGGTGAGTAAATCGGGCTTGTATGGCGATCTCGCGTTGGAACTCGACGGGTTGCTGAGCGGGGAGGTCGACCCTACCGCGAATGCCGCCAACGCCGCGGCCGCGATCTATCACAGCCTGCCTGCCCTGAATTGGGCCGGGTTTTATTTCCTGCGCAATCACGAACTTGTGCTTGGTCCGTTCCAGGGCCGGCCCGCCTGCGTGCGGATCGCGCTTGCTCGCGGCGTGTGCGGCACGGCGGCCGCCGAACGGCGTTCCATCCTGGTGCCCGATGTGGAGGCGTTTCCGGGTCATATCGCCTGCGATACCGCGTCACGGTCCGAACTGGTCGTGCCGCTGCTGGACGGGGACCGGCTGTTGGGGGTTTTGGACCTGGACAGTCCGATCGTCGCCCGCTTCGATGCCCAGGATCAGGCCGGCTGCGAGGCGCTGGCCGCGATCATCGTTCGGCATATCGCGCCATTCGTGCTTACCTGATCGCGCCGCACCATCGCGGCTCCGTTCACGGGAGTGGAACTGTTATGCTGATCGACCACCGCACCTACACCGTGCGCCCTGGTTCCATGGGCGCGCAGATGGCGCTGTATGAGAAATACGGGATGGCCGCGCAGAAGCGCCATCTGGGTGAGCCGTTGATCTACCTGATCACCGAATCGGGTGAGATCAACACCTATATCCATGCCTGGATCTACAAGGATGTGGCTGATCGTGCCGCCAAGCGCGCCGCCATGCAGGCCGATCCGGAATGGCAGGAGTTCATGAAGCGCAACGCCGAAGCGGGCTATCTGCTGGCACAGCGCAACAACCTGATGGCTCCGGCGCCGTTCTTCACCCCAGCGGTTAAGCCGAAGGGCTGATCCGGCCCTTGATCGCCCTGCCCGACATCGCGCGTGCGGCGTCGGGTGGGGTGATGGCTGCTTCGCGATACGGGCGTCGCATCGAGTGACGCTTGCTGGGTTCCGCCATCGACCCGGGCGCCCAGGCCGACGCGCGGCTTGCGGGTGCTCTGCCCCGGTACGATCTGGCGAATGGATCAGATGGGCGCCGTCGGCCTCGACCAAGCTGTTGTTCGCTATCGTATGGTCGTTCGAGAGGCGCCGTTCCGATATTGCAGGCTGACTGGCGCCGGTCGGGCTGGTCACGAGCAACCTGAACGCGGTGTGAATTACGGTGGAATGCCGCGTGTCAGAGAGCGGCCGGTGGACCGTAGGGCGGTTCGAAGCCCCAAATTAGCGATTTATAAATGCGACCCATGCTGAAACGGAAACGGCGGCTGGAATAGGCCAGCCGCCGTCAACCAAGGAGGTATCGATGACCGAAACTCATCGTTGTCCTCTACGCCGGATAGTGGTGATCCTGACGATCAAAGTCAAGGTCATCCTGACGATCCGGAAGTAGGAGACGGGCCAGTCCTTCGGGGCTGGCCTACTCCTTGGGTTGGCCCATTCCCGGCGTTGGTTATGACAGGGCCTTCTTCAACGCCTCATTGATCAGCGCCGGATTGCCCTTGCCGGCCATCGCCTTCATCGTCTGGCCGACGAAGAAGCCGAACAGCTTGTCCTTCCCTGACCTGAACTCGGCGACCTTGTCCGGGTTCGCGGCCACGATTTTCGCCACCGCTGCATCGATGGCGCTGGTATCCGTGACCTGACGCAACCCTTTCTCATCGACGATGGACGCCGGGTCCCTGCCGGTTGCCACCATCGCCTCGAACACGTCCTTGGCGATGCGGCCGTTGATGGTGTTGTCCGCCATCAGGTCCAGCAGCTTGCCCAGGTTCTCCGCGCTCACCGGGGGGTTTTCGATCGAGCCACCCGTGCGGTTCAGCGCCGCGAAGAAATCGCCGGTCACCCAGTTTGCCGCGAGCTTGGCATCGCGTCCCTTGGCCACGGTTTCGTAGAAAGCGGCGGTTTCCTGCTCCGCGATCAGCACGCCGGCGTCATAGGCGGTCAGCCCATACTCCCGCATGAACCGCGCCTGCTTCGCGTCCGGCAGTTCCGGCAGGCCCAGACGCAGTTCCTCGATCCAGGCTTCGTCCAGCACCAGAGGCAGCAGGTCGGGGTCGGGGAAATAGCGGTAATCATGCGCGTCCTCCTTGGACCGCATCGGCCGGGTGATCCCGCGTGCGCTGTCGAACAGCCGCGTCTCCTGCTGGACGGTGCCGCCCGACTCCCATACCTCGATCTGGCGCTGCGCTTCCGCTTCCACCGCCTGCATCACGAACCGGACCGAGTTGACGTTCTTGATCTCGCAGCGGGTCCGATACGGTTCCCCATGCTTGCGCACCGATACGTTCACGTCGGCGCGCATGGACCCTTCCTCCATGTTGCCGTCGCACGTCCCCAGGTAACGCAGGATCGAGCGCAATTTGCGCACATACGCCCCGGCTTCCTCCGGCGAGCGGATGTCCGGCTCCGACACAATCTCCATCAGCGCCACACCGGCCCGGTTGAGATCAATGAAGGACTTGGTCGGATGCTGGTCATGCAACGACTTGCCGGCATCCTGTTCCAGATGCAGCCGGGTGACGCCGATCTGCTTGGTGGAGCCGTCAGCCAACTGCACCTCCACCACGCCGGCGCCGACGACGGGATGTTCGTATTGGCTGATCTGATACCCGGACGGCAGGTCGGCATAGAAGTAGTTCTTGCGGTCGAAATGACTGACCACGTTGATATGCGCGTTCAGTCCAAGACCCGTCCGCACCGCCTGGCGCACGCATTCGCGGTTGATGACCGGCAGCATGCCGGGAAACGCCGCATCCACGAAGCTGACCTGGCTGTTCGGTTCGGCTCCGAACGCGGTCGCCGATCCGCTGAACAGCTTGGCGTTGCTGATCACCTGGGCATGGACTTCGAGGCCGACCACAACCTCCCAGGTGCCAGTGCTGCCTTCGATCGCGTATGCCATATCCGTGCCTTTCACGCCGATGCCGGCCACACCGTCCATGTCTTGGCTGACCAAGCGCCCGCTCATAAACGCCGCTCGCCGCCGCGGCAATCCGGATTGCGTCCGGTTGCGTCCCTCACCGCCGGTTGTGGTATGGAAGCTTCTGTCCAGATCAGACGACAAGTGAGTGTAGCCATGGCCTTCCACGTCAAGGACACCGCGACGGATCGCGTCGTTCGCGAACTCGCTCGCATCAAGGGCAAAACGCTGACTGAAACCATCCGAGAGGCCGTCGAGCACGAATACGCCGCCGTCACCGGCGCCCCTCCGCTAATCGATCGGTTGCGCCCACTTCAGGAAAAGTTCCGGGCCATGCGTCGACCCGGCGGCGCGCCGGCCGACAAATCCTTCTTCGATGACCTGTCCGGAGAACCGTGATGGTCCTCGACGCGCCCGCGATCATCGCCATCCTCGCGATGGAAGACGATGCCGCAAGCCTCGCAGCCCGCCTGGCGCGCGTCGGCTCGGCACGGGTCTCCGCCGTCGCCATCTACGAGGCCTCGGTGGGTTTGGCCCGGATCGGCAATGTCAGCGCGACGGACGCTCTGTACATCGTCGAGACCTTTCTGACCGAGGTCAACGCCATCGTGATCCCGATCGATGCAACAACGGCGCGGGAGGCTCTGTCGGCGTTCTCGCGCTTTGGAAAGGGCCGCCATCCCGCGGCTCTCAACATGGGCGATTGCTTTGCATACGCGTGTGCACGGTTGGCGGGGGAGCCTTTGCTGTGCAAGGGCAATGACTTCCCACGGACCGATTTGAAACTGGCTTAACGCCGGTCACGCACGCCTCAACCTCCCGCCCGAACGCTCGGCAGCGCGGTAAACCCCGCCGCCCGTTCGATCTCCGCCGCCACCGCGAACACCGTCTCCTCGTCGAACACTTTCCCGATCACCTGCAACCCCAGCGGCAGCCCGTTCGCGTCCAGCCCCGAGGGGATGGAAATCGCCGGCACACCCGCCAGATTCGCCGGCACCGTGAACACGTCGTTCAGATACATCTTGATGGGGTCATCCATGTTCTCCCCCTGCGCGAACGCCGCCGACGGCGCGGTCGGGGTCAGCAGCGCATCCACATGGGCGAACACATCGGTGAAATCCTTGAGGATCAGCGCCCGGATCTTCTGCGCCCGCAGGTAATACGCGTCGTAATACCCGGCGCTGAGCACATAGGTGCCGATCATCACGCGCCGGCGCACCTCCGCCCCGAACCCCTCTGCCCGGGTGCGTTCATACAGGTCGCGCAAATCCTCCCCATCCCGGCGCAGCCCAAACCGGACCCCGTCGTAACGCGCCAGATTGGACGACGCCTCCGCCGGCGCCACGATGTAATATGTCGCCAGTCCGTACTTGGTGTGCGGCAACGACACGTCGACAATCTCCGCCCCCGCCGCCCGCAGCCAGTCCAGGCCCTGCCGCCACAACGCCTCGATCTCGCCCGGCATCCCGTCCGAGCGATATTCCATCGGCACCCCGATCCGCAGCCCCTTCACCCCGCGCGCGCACGCCGCCTCATAATCCGGCACTGGCACATCCGCGCTGGTAGAATCCTTCGGATCATGCCCGGCCATTGATCCCAGCAAAATCGCTCCATCCCGCACCGTGCGCGAAAACGGCCCCGGGTGGTCCAGCGAACTCGCGAACGCCACCACCCCCCACCGCGAACACCGCCCATAGCTCGGCTTTACCCCGACAAGCCCACAGAACGACGCCGGCTGACGGATTGACCCGCCCGTGTCCGTCCCCGTCGCCCCCATCGCCAACCGCGCCGCCACCGCCGCCGCCGACCCGCCAGAGGACCCGCCCGGCACCAGCACCGCATTCGCGTCCTGGCGCCGCTTCCACGGGTTTTCCACCGGACCATAGGCCGAAGTCATGTTGGACGAGCCCATCGCGAACTCATCCAGGTTCGACTTGCCCAGGAACACCGCGCCATCGCGCAGCAGGTTCGCGGTCACGGAACTCTCATAGGGCGGCACGAACGGTTCCAGAATCCGGCTGCCCGCCGTGGTGCGCACGCCCGCGGTGCAGAACAGGTCCTTGATCGCCAGGGGAATGCCGGTCAGCGCCCGCTGTTCCCCGGCCGCAATGGCCCGGTCGGCCGCCCGGGCCTGCTCCATCGCCTGGCTGTGGCTGACGGTGATGAAGGCGTTCAGGCGCGGATTCAACGCCTCGATCGCGTTCAGATGCGCGAGCGTCAGGTCTTCCGCGGTGAACCGCTTCGCCCGCAGCCCGTCCCGGGCCTCGACGATGGTCAGGTCTGTAAGTTGAGTCATTCGACCACCTTCGGCACGGCGTAGAAATCGCCGTTGCGGTCCGGTGCGTTGGCCAGCACCTTCTCCGGATAGCCCCCATCGGTCACCACGTCGTCTCGCATCTTCATCGCCATGCGCGCGCCACCGGTCAGCGGTTCGACACCGTCGACGTTGACCTCATTCAGTTGCTCGATCCAGCCCAGGATGCCGTTGAGTTCGGATTGCAGCGTTGCAACCTCATGCTCCTCCACCCGGATGCGGGCGAGGCTGGCGATGCGGCGGATGGTCGCGGGGTCAAGCGACATTGCGCGGTGAGTTCCTTGGTTGGGAGAGTGTGGAGAGGGAACATACCGGGGGGGAGGGGTTGGTTCAACCGGAGTGCGATGCAGCGGGCGGTATCAGAGTGCGGCGATTCAGTCCTAAGACCGCAGCCCGGGCACGCGATTGAATTCAAGCAGGTTTCCGGTGACCAAAAACCCTGGCGCGACCGCGGACGTGATCGGCAATCAACACCTCATCATCGCCGATCGGTTGGCCCTGACGTTCCAGGGTTGCCCGGATTTCGGCGGCATGGGCGGTGGCGTTGTCATTGTACGGCAGTACGGTCAGGCGCGGGCTTAGGCTTGCGGTCGGTCCCTGTCCGGCAGACCGATACCCGATCTGTCGGTTGTCATCGATCCGACACTGGGGAACGGGTGCGCAAACCGCTGCTTCGCCTTGGCGCCCTCGGTGGGGCGCGTTTCAATCGCCGGGTGCGGGGGACCACGTCACGGGTGACGGATGACCATGTGTGACGGATTCGGCTGTTGATCGCCGAGACAATTGGGGCGGGGTGATGGGCCAGCCCCATCGTTCCTGGCGCCATCGCCTGCCAGGTCATGGCTTTCGTATCGGCCTTGAACGGAACGGCGTCTGTGACCACGGGGTTGCCTGCCCGAATGTTCGCCAACAGATCGGCGACCTTGACCCCGCAATGCTCCCCGCACATCGGGCAGATCAGCACGGTCGCGCCGGGATCGCACCCGTCACGGCGACCGATCCAACGCAAGGCGCTGGTGCGGTCCGTGACATTCCTTGGCTCCCACCCCGCACAAGCGCATACAACGCCCATGTCTCTCCTCACCCTCCAAGACCTCCGCCGAGCGCTCGGCTCCGACCAACGTTTGATTGGGATCGACCCGGGCAGCAAGGTGATCGGCTTGGCGCTGTCCGATGTGCGCCTGACGCTGGCTACCCCCTATGGCAGCCTCAAGCGCGGCAAGCTGACGGCCAATGCCATCGAAATCGGCCGCATCGCGTTGAAGGAAGGGGCAGGTGGCCTCGTCGTCGGATCGCCGCTGTCCATGGACGGCAGCTTCGGCCCCGCCGCCCAGGCCGCCCGCGACTGGACCCGCGACCTGTCCCAGGCGCTCGGCCTGCCCGCGGCTTTGTGGGATGAGCGGATGTCCAGCACCGCCGTCAACCGCTTCATGGTGGAGGAAGCTGACCTCACGCGCAAGAAGCGCGCCGAGGCCGTGGACCGCGCCGCCGCGGCGTGGATGCTGCAAGCCGCGTTGGACGCCAGCCAGGACGACGCGCCGGCATCCGACCCGTCAGAACTCGACCCACCAGACTGAGCCGTCCCTTTAACGAAGTTGTGGTTGAGATTCGCGGCTTGCCGCGCCACACTGCCGCCATCACGACGCTCAACCGGTCCAGGCCCTGGCGTTCAACAGAAAGACAGTCCGATGCGCATGACACGGTTACCGACTTTGCTTCTGATCGCCGCGCTGGTGCCGGTGTCCGGCGCCGCACTTGCGCAGTCCACGGTCCAGATCCAGGTGCCGGCCATGCCGCGTGTCTCAGTAGCACCTTCGGCGCCCGCGGTGTCAGCCGGCGGCTATTCCATTTCCACCGAACAGGTCCTGGTGTTGGGCGCTGGGGCATTGGGTGGATATATCGTCGGGCAATACCTGTTCCTCGGCCATCTGGGGCCGATCGTAACCGGGGCCGCTGGCGCCTATCTGGCCAATATCTGGTACGGCAAATCGTAGCAGCCGACGGGGTGCCATAACGGGACCCCACCCGCGTGTTCCGGCTTCGACGGTGGGTATCGTTGGGCCGGGATGGCGGATCGGTGCCCGCGGATCGACGCGACGGTTGAATGTCTGACGTCGTCGCCCGCACGCCGCGCTGCGATCGGGGTTTCCGAATCCGCCTACCCAGCCCGCGCCACGCCGCGACCGAAACACCGGCCTGGCGCCGATGTCGATCGCGGTTGGTGTAGAGTGGCGGTCAGACAGGATCCCAGCTGAACACCTCGCCGGAGCGGTCCAGCGGCATGAACGCGTTCGCCAGCGCCGGGGACGCAACGTCGGCGATGCTCTCCGGGGTCCAGCCATCGGCATTGTGCACGATGCGCACCGGGCGGGGGGAGCTGAACAGGATGATCTCGTTCATCCGGGTTCCAAACACCTGACCGGTGACATTCTTCGCGGCGTCCGAGGACAGGAACACCGCCATCGGCGCGTTCTTGTCGGGCGTCATGGCCTGGATCTTGGCCAGGCGTGCCTGCTGTTCCGGTGTGCTGGCCGGGATCGACTGGGTCATGCGGCTCCAGGCGAATGGGGCGATGCAGTTGGACCGCACGCCATAACGCTGCATGTCCAACGCGATGGACTTCGACAGTGCCGTGATGCCCAGCTTGGCGGCCGAGTAGTTGGCTTGCCCGAAATTGCCGATCAGCCCGGACGTGCTGCTGATATGGACGAACGTCCCGCTTTCCTGCTTGCGGTAGTGCTCGGCCGCGGCGCGGGAGACGAAGAAGCTGCCGTTCAGATGCACGGCGATCACCGACAGCCAGTCGTCTTCGGTCATCTTGTGGAAAATCACGTCCCGCAGGATGCCAGCGTTGTTCACAACGGCGTCGATGCGGCCGAAATGGTCCATGGCGGCTTGCACGATCTTCTGGGCCGAACCCCAGGCGGCGACCGATTCGGTGCAGATTTCGGCGGCGCCGCCTTGCTGGTTGATCAGCGCCTTGGTCTGCTCCGCCGGGCTGGCTGAACCGCCTTCGCCGGTCAGGGACGCGCCGATATCGGCGACGATCACCTTGGCGCCCGCTTTTGCCATCATGATCGCGATTTCGCGACCGATACCGCCGCCGGCGCCGGTCACGACCGCGACCTTGCCTTCCATCATACCTGCCATTGCCGTCCTCGTTGGTTAAGAGCGCGGGAAACTAGGCGGGTCCGGGGTGGGAGGGAAGGGCGGAGCTTCGCCCCGGTGCGAACCGAAGTGGCGCACGCAAGCGACGACCTCTGGCGGCGCTTTCCGGCGATTGAGATTGGCGGGTGCGACGGTGCGGCACGAGCGCAAGAATGGAGGCATTTGCGGCGATCAACCTGACAGCCACCGCGCACGATCTCCGTCAGGGCGCGCAGGATAACCTTGCGTTGGACGCGTCCGAATCGTGCGATCGCCGCCGGCGCCGTGAGGGCAACAGGCGCCGCGGTGGCGGAAATCGCGCACCGGCTCGGGTCCCGATGCCGATGCCGATGCCGGTGCCGATGCCGCTGGTGGAAAGGGCGGCTGCGCCGTCGGGCAGGCGGAATTCTTGGCGCGTCCGGGCCGCCGGCCGCGTGCCGACGGTGACCTGGCGGGACTTAACGCCGGACTGTCATCTGCGCTGTCCGGCGGCTAGAATTCCAGCAAGTGATCGCGCAGCATCGTATGTTGATACTGTTTGCGGACGACACCGAGTTTCTGCAGTGCCGGGACCAGCCCATCGGCGATTTCCATGATGTAGCGGCGGGTGAATTCCGGATCGGTTACCAGGAACCCGTCGCCGCCGACTTCGTCAATGATCTCCGACATCTGACGCGCCACCTTGTCTGGCGTACCCACCAGGTCGGCGCCACTGATGGACCGGCCGGATTCCACGATTTCACGTGGTGTGCGACCGGCAAAGGCAGCCGCCACCGTCTGATGACCATTGGTGGTCAACGCAGGCAGCCGCTCATCGAGGTCGAACTTGGAAAAATCGATCCCGGTCAGGCGCGACATATGCGCAAGGTAGACGTCCATGTGCGTCTTGGCCTCATGCACGCGTCCCTGTTTGCGCGCGATCGCGGACTCTGCGTATTCGTCGACGATCGGCGCAATCAGGAACAGCACCTTGATATGGTCAGGGTTCCGCCCGAACCCAGCCGCCTGTTTGCGGATATCGTCACGGAACGCCTTCATCGCCGCCACGCTGCCGGCCGAGGCGATGATCGTTTCGGCCCAGCGGGCGGCGAAGGTGCGGCCACGCACCGAACCGCCCGCCTGGCAGATCACCGGATGGCCCTGCGGGGAACGGGGCCCGGACAATGGGCCACGAGAGCGGAAATACTTGCCCTCGAAATGAACGGGATGCACCTTGGTGGGGTCGGCGAAAATCTCCTCGTCCCGGTCGAGAACCATGGCGTCGGGTTCCCAGGAGTCCCAGAGCTTCTGCACCAGTTCCACGTACTCGTCGGCCATGTCATAGCGCTGGTCGTGCGGGAAATGCCGCTCATGGCCAAAATTCTGCGCTCCGCCGTCGTTGCTGCCAGTCACGAGGTTCCAGCCGGAACGACCGTCGCTGACATGGTCCAGCGTGTTGGTCAGGCGGGCCAGCAGAAACGGATTATACTCGGTGGTTGACAGCGTCGTGACGATTCCGATGCGCGAAGTCGCCTGGATCATGTACGGCGCCAGGACGGACGGATCGAGCTTCGGCGAATCCACCGCATAGCGCAAATATGTCTCGTGCGAGTTCTGGTAGGTGTAGGGAATGTTGCACGAGTCCTCGATCATCACATAGTCGAACGCCGCGCGTTCCAGGTTCTGGGCCAGTGACACCAGCAGGTCGGGCTTGACCCAGTTGCCCGGGTTGGGGCCACCCCAGGCGTTCCGCCAACCCTTGGGGCCGTAGCCCTTCGAGATGAACCAGGCGAGATGAAATGGCGTTCTGGACACGGCCTACTACTCCTTAACCCATCTTTAGCGTTTTTTCCACCATATACCGTAACGACTACGGAAAACCCCTGATATACAGTCGACCGCCCCTGGAATCTTCAATGTAGTGCCATAATTATTCTATAACCCCTTGACGCCACGCGCCGCCACGCTCACCTTCC
>CAMATI010000222.1 GCA_945861095.1 Asaia bogorensis
AGGCGGAGGAACTGGGCGTGACGTCCGCCAATGCCGACAAGATGCTGGCGGAAAGCACCAGCCCGGCGGTGCAGCGCCTGCTGGGCAAGACCGGCGAGTATGGCAAGCTGATGGGCGGGCTGGACAACGCCTGGGCGCTGAACGTGATCAGGCAGGTCGGCAATTACAGCGAAAGCTATGAGCGCAATGTCGGCAGCGGGAGCCCGCTGAAGCTGGACCGCGGTCCGAACGCGCTGTGGACCCAGGGCGGGCTGATGTACGCGATCCCGTTCCGTTGATACGATAAGAGCCATAAACCGGAGGACTTGCCGTGAGACTCGGAATCGTCGCCATCCCGCGGCGCCTGTCGGAAACCGACGCGCGCCCGATCATCGACCAACTCGTCGACGTCGCCCAGAACGTCGAGAAGCTGGGCTTTCACGGCCTGTGGGTCACCGATGCCTTCGCCCGCGGTTGGCCGACCCTGGACCCGCTGGTGCTGCTGGGCGCGCTCTGCCCCGTCACCAAGACCATCGAGTTGGGCACCTGCGTCGTGCAGGTCCCGCTGCGCCATCCGGTGGAGCACGCCCATCGCGTGCAGACCCTGCATTTGCTGTCCGGCGGGCGGCTGCGGTTCGGCGTCGGCAGCGGCTCCACCAAGCATGATTTCGACGCGGTGGAAGCGGATTATGAGAAGCGCTTCAAGACCTTGCCGGCGTATCTGGACGTGATGCAGCGCACCTGGAAGGGAGAGGGCGTGTACGGTCCGGCGATCTCGGTCTGGCCGGGCACGGAAGGTGGGCCGCCGGTGATGCTGGGGGCGTGGCGCAGCCCACGCTGGATCAACCTGGCGGCGCATCACTGCCAGGGCTGGATCGCGTCCGGCATCCATGGGTCATGGGAGGACCTGGAGATCGGCACGAAGATGTATCGGGAAGCCGGCGGCCAGCGGGCGATCGTTGCCAATATCTTCACCGATCTGCGGCCGGAGGGTCAGCGCGGGCCGATGTTCGACCATGCGAAGATCAACCTGTATTGCACGCCGGCCGAGGCGCGCGACAAGTTGAAGCGGTTGGAAGACCTGGGCTTCGACGATGCGCTGCTGGTCTGCCCGGACAGCGATCCGGCGCAGTTGGAGGCGATGCGGGGGCTGTTGTAGGGGGTATTGCCTGTCCTTATGTTAGGACATGCTCGCTATTATTGGTGGTCGGGGGAAAAGCTGACGACCATGCCACATCGAAATGTGTCACGCTTATCCGCCGAGCGTGAGCAAAGGCCGATGGAGTGATCATTGGGAGGTGCCCCATGGACTGGAAGGATTGCCCGGACGTTGAACGGGTCCCCGGTAAAGTCTCCGGCCAATGGATCATCAAGGGCACGCGGATTCTCGCGGATGGGGTCATCGACAACGCCGAACAAGGGATGACGCCGGACGAACTGGCGTCTGAGATATTTCCGGGCCTTGGCGTCGAGCGGGCGCGCCGCGTCATTGCGTTTGCTCGTCGCCATGCACCGCATCCTGCTTGATGAGAATGTTCCGGCGGCGTTGCGCCATCTGATTGGTGGGCACGAGGTTCGTCCCGCCTATGAGATGGGCTGGTCGGGTCTGGCAAACGGCGAACTGATCGCGGCCGACCGTAACATTCGCTACCAGCAGAATCTCACCAACCGGCGGATAGCCCTCGTGGTGCTGACGACCAATATCTGGCCAATCATCAGGGCCAATCACGCGCCAATCGTGGCTGCGAATCGATACCATTCCGCCGGGCGGCACCGTCGTGGTCACGCTCGATCGGCCCATACGTCGACGACGGTCCTATCGAACGTCATTGTAGCTCTCTGTTGCAAGCCCGCCTCCCGACGGCCTCCACGCAGGGTTGATGACTCCCCCTACCTTCTCTCCGCCCCCGCGAAATACAACGCCGGGTCCGACGCCCGCACCCGCGCTTCCGGCAGCCCCAGTTCGCGGCGCACGATGTTCGTGCCCTCCACCAACGATACGCATTTGTAATAGGCGGTGCGCCGGCTCAACCCCTCTCGCCCGAAGCCGCAATCCGTCGAGATCACCAGCCGCTCCGGCGGAATGAATTCCAGCGCTCGGCGGATCAGGCTGGCCACGTATTCCGGCGGTTCCACCACCGTGTTGCAGTGATTCACCACGTCGATGCCGATCTTCTTGTCGGTCTTGTATTTGCCGAACAGATGCATGTCCCGGCCGTCGGTGCCGGCGCATTCGAACGTGATCACATCCGCGTTCAACTGCAACAGATGCGGCATCGCCCGCTCATAGCTGGGCACTTCCCAATACACCCGTTGCTGGTTGGGATTGCCCCAGCACGTGTGCACCCAGATTTCGGCGTTCACGCCCACGAGCTGGCGGTTGAACGCCTCGGTCAGGAATTCCAGAGCGGCCTCGGTGCAGTCCGGCCGCAGTGATCGTCCGTGATGCGGCGGTTCCTCCACCTGGATCAGCGGACAGCCGGCGTCGGCGAGTTCCCGCAGTTCGGCGTTCATGATGTCGCAGAGATCGAGGGTCATCGCCTTGTCGTCGACGTGGAATTCATTCCACAACATGCTGGCGAGCGCGGGGGCACAGATCGCGCCGAACTTCACCGGCCGGTCCGTCAGCCGCGGGAGGTGTCGCGGTGGCCCTGGATGCCGCCCAGACGCTCGATCGGATAGAAGAACCAGGACTTGCCGCCCACGGTAGGTCGAAGCGGCTGTCGCCATCGGTCACGATGTCCAACCCGGCGGCTTCCTGCGCGTTGATGATCGCCGAGACCGCATCCAGGTATTGCTCCCGGAACAGCGATTCCCCCAGCGCCGATTTGAAGGATCGCCCGCTCAGGCTGACGTCGAACCAGAGCGGACGTGGATTAGGACCCGGTGATCGCGGTCGGCAGCACCATGTTCTGCGTGACGCTCAGCATTTTCTGGTTCTCCTCACCGGGCTGGATAGCAGCATACGGCAAGCGGTCCCTCCAGGGCACGGCCGCGTTGGCCGCCGTGCCGTCCGTGCAA
Source organism: Asaia bogorensis (assembly GCA_945861095.1). GTDB lineage: Bacteria > Pseudomonadota > Alphaproteobacteria > Acetobacterales > Acetobacteraceae > Rhodopila. The sequence continues at coordinate 3,001 of CAMATI010000222.1, forward strand.
CGCCACTGGTGCGGCCCCCCCCAAGGGTGCCCCCATTGGTGCCCGCATTGGTGCCCCCATTGGTGCCCCATCCGGTCCGGCGTTCACCGTGTCCGTCACACGGCCCGGACCCCGACAACGAAGCGCTGCACTTCTTGCGACAACGTCGCGGCTTGACGAGACAGACCGCCGGCGGCCTGCAACACCTCTCCCGCCGCCGATCCGGTGTCATCCGCCGCCTGGCTCACCGCGGACACATGGTTGGTCACGTCCTGTGTGTTGCCGGCGGTGTGGCGCACATTCCGGGCGATCTCGGCGGTGGCCGCACCCTGTTCCTCGACCGTCGCGGCAATGGCAACCGCGATCGCGCTCATTTCCTCGATCGTATGGGTGATGCCAGCGATCGCTTCCACCGCATCGCGCGTCACGGCCTGGATATGCGCGATCTGAACGCCGATATCCTCCGTCGCCTTGGTGGTTTGCCGAGCGAGATTTTTCACCTCGTTTGCCACGACGGCGAAACTCTTGCCCGCTTCGCCAGCCCGTGCCGCTTCGATCGTCGCGTTCAGTGCCAGCAGATTGGTCTGATCGGCAATGTCGGTGATGAATCCGATAATGTCGCCAATTTTCCGTGCTTCGTCAGAGAGCGCCCGGACAGTCGTGTCGGAGCGGCGCGCATCCACCACCGCCTGACCCGCCATCGCCGCCGACTGAGAGACCCGGGCACTGATCTCCTCGATCGACGATGCCAGTTCTCCGGCGGCCAGAGCCACGGTTTCGACGCCGCTGCTGGCGGCGACGGCTGCGCTGGTAACGGTCGCGGTCCGGTCTTTCGTTGCGCTGGCCGTGGACGACATCGACCCCGCGGTGGTTTCCATCTGCCCGGCGGCGGCGGTCAGGTCTGTGACCAGATCGCCAATCTTGATCTCGAAATCCCAGACCAGGCCTTCCAATTGGGCTGCCCGCCGCTCCCGCGCGATACGATCCTGATCCCGCTGCTTCGTCATGCGCTGGTTTTCCAGCCTGCCATCCCGGAACACCAGCATGGCGGCGGCGATACGGCCGATTTCGTTGTGGCGCCCGGTATAGGGGATGTCCGTGTCCAGATCGTCTTCGGCCAGGCGGGTCATCGCCCGGGTCAGACCGCCGATCGGGCGCGTCACGCCGGCGACAAGATAGTATGCGGTCCAGGCCAGTAGAAGGAGTCCGAGACAAGCCGCGATCACCAGCCCGCCGAGAACCAGCCTGGCCAGTTCGAAATCGGCCTCCACCCGCTGGTTGATCCGTTCGTCCAGACCGATCGACACTTCTCGCATCGCCTTGCGCAGGGGGGGCGCCAGGTCCAGCCATCGGTCGTAGAGCGGTCCCAGGGTCGCGCTGGTTTTCAGCGCGGAGACAAGATCATCGGCGAAGACCGGCATTTGAGCGGTGGTTTCCGCGGCCTCCTTGAAGCTTTCCGTCCGTTCGGCATCCGGCGTCATCGACTCCAACGCCTGCCAATGGTCCACCAGGCCGGTCAACTGGACGGCCATTTTCGCCGCGATCCCTGGCGGCGAATAGATGCCCGCCATCACCCCCAGAATCCGTGAATTGATTTCATCGAGCGTGGATCCGGCCCGCTCCATGACCGATCGGGTCTTGAGATCACGGGTTGAGAGGTCTGACAGGAAGTCCAGACTGCGGTGGTTGAATGCGACAGCCAGGCAGACGACCGACGTAAACAATAGCGCGACCGCGGCCATACCCAGTGGCACCCGGATCGCGATCCGGTCGAGCCGTCGAAGCAAGCCGCGCATCGTGTTCCCCTTTCTCGTCGGTTACTGTTCGACTGGCAGTCCGGCCGCGGCCCATTCGGTGTAGCCGCCGCGCAGCCACAGCACGTTGGTGAATCCGGCCTTGACCGCGCTGTTGACCGCGGCGACGGCGGACCAGCCGTCCGTGCCGTGGCCGTAGACGACGACGGCCGCATCCTTTTTGGCCCCGAACACGCTGATATTGAATTCATTGGTTTTCGGGTCCTTGGCCGCGCCGATCGCCTTGGCTTTTGGCAGCCGTCCTTCGACGAAGGATGCCTTCTTGCGAACGTCCAACGGCTGAGCGCCGGACTCGATCGCCGCCTTGGCGTCCCGCGCGGAAATGGTTTTCGCGCCCTCCAGGACGGGCGGCGTTTCGCCGGTTTGCGCCGACGCGCCGACAGCGGCGAACAGCACGGCGGTGGCGAGGGTTTTTGCGATGATATGCAACGGAGCGACCCTTTCTTCGGTTTGACCTTCGGTTGGTTCCGGTGTTCCGCGCGCAACGGCCGCGACCGTTGGGCCGGATCACGGGATCCGCGATCTTGTGTTTCGATTGACGCGACGGATGGGCACCCCATGTCGCGGTCGGGACCCTACGGCCCAGAGGTTAATCAACCCCTAACCGGACGGCTCTGACCTGCGTTCCGCCGCCTCCACCGTTCCGCCGGACGCGGTTATGTCCTAGGCTCCGAGCAACGGCTGGCATCCGGCCGACAAGACCGAGGAACGTCCATTGGTTTGGCCAACATGCCGTCCCTGGCGCCGCGCGCTCCGGGCCGCGAGCCGCTGCCGCCGAACGCCCAGAGCACCGGTGGGTGCATGAGCGGGAAGACGAGATCGAACCTGACCGCCCCCTTCGCGGTGCGCAGCTTCCGGTATCAGTTTCCGGCCGATCTTCTCACCTCCTGGGGGGTCGAGATGGAAGTGCTGATCCTGGGATGGTTCATCCTGGTGGAGACCGGGTCGGTGCTGCTGCTGACCTTGTATGGCTCGCTGCAATTCATGGGCACTTTGGTGTCACCGCTGTTCGGCATGGCGGGGGATCGGTTCGGGCATCGCAACGTGCTGTGCCTGATGCGCGCCACCTATGCGGTGCTGGCCTTGGTGCTGACCGCGCTGGCGTTCACCGATTCGCTGGAACCGGCCTATGCGCTGCTGGTCGCCGCCGGTTCCGGCATGGTCCGCCCGTCGGATATCGCCATGCGCAACGCCCTGGTGGCAGAGATCGTGCCGGCCCCGCTGCTGATGGGTGCGATGGGCGTTTCGCGAACCACGTCGGATTCGGCTCGGGTGATCGGGGCGCTCGCGGGGGCTGGGCTGCTCGCCGCCATGGGCATGACCGTGGCCTGTCTGACGATCACCCTGTTCTATCTGACCGGCATGATCCTGACCGGCTTCATCGGCCGCGGCCCGACCCAACGGCATCTGGCCGGCGCGGTGCATCCGTCCTTCCTGCGGGAGGTGATGGAAGGCATGCGCTATGTCTGGCGCACCCCCTGCCTGCTGGCGGCGATGTGGCTGGCCTTCCTGGTCAACCTGACCGCGTTTCCGATCACCCTGGGTTTGCTCCCTTACGTCGCCCGCGAAATCTACCATATCGACCAGACCGGTCTCGGCACCCTGGTCGCCAGTTTCAGCGGCGGCGCTCTGGTCGGGTCCATCGCCGTCGGCATGGCAGGGCGAGCGCTGCGACCGGCGCGGATGATGGTGATCTTTTCCGTGGTCTGGTACGTGATGCTGCTGCTGTTCGTCGCCATGCCGGACCAGGTCGGTGGCCGCGTCATGCTGGTGGCGGCCGGATTTTCCCAGAGTTTCAGTATGGTCCCAATGGCCGCCATGCTGCTGCATGTTGCCGGAGAGCGCTATCGCGGCCGCGTCATGGGCGTGCGCATGCTCGCCATCTACGGTCTTCCGTTGGGCCTTATGGCGTCCGGCGTGCTGATCCAGTGGTTCGGTTTCGTTGCCACCGCCACCGGGTATTGCGTCGTTGGATTGATCGCCACCGCCGCGATCGCCCTGTGGTGGAAAGACGCGATATGGCCGCTTGGCGCCCCGGGTAATGCCCGATGAGCACCGCACGATGAGCACCGCACGATGACCGGGCGACCGCGGACGAAATTCTTCGCCCCCTTCCGGGTGCGCGGCTTCCTGTTCCAGTGGCCGGCCGATCTGCTGACCAACTGGGCGATCGAGATGGAGCTGCTGATCCTCGGCTGGTACATCCTGGTCGAGACCCAGTCCGTGCTGCTGCTGACCCTGTTTGGGTCGTTGCGCTTCCTGGGCACCCTGATCGCGCCGATGTTCGGCATGGCGGGGGACAAGTTCGGGCACCGCAACGTGCTGTGCGCGATGCGCACGGTCTACACGGTGCTGGCGGCGATCATGACGGCGCTGGCTTTGGCCGGTGAACTGCAACCGATCCATGTGATGATCCTCGCCACCCTGGCGGGGCTGGTTCGGCCGTCCGACCTGGCGATGCGCAATGCGCTGATCGCCGCCATCATGCCGGCCGAACAGTTGATGGCGTCGATGGGGGTGGCGCGGACCACCGCCGATATCGCGCGGATCGCCGGGCCGTTGTTCGGCGCCGGGCTGATCGCCGCCCTGGGCATGGGGCCGGTCTACGTCGCGGTCACCGCCTTCTATGCGGCTGGCCTGATCCTGACCGGGTTGGGTGGCGCGGGCCTGGCGCATCGACGCGCGGCCGGGGTCGGATCGGCGTCCTTCGCGCGGGAAGTGTTCGAGGGCCTGGCCTATGTCTGGCGCACCCCCTGCCTGCACGCGGCGATGTGGCTGGCGTTTCTGGTCAACATGACCGCCTTCCCGATGACCGGCAGCCTGCTGCCCTATATCGCGCGGGAAATCTATCACGTCGACCAGACCGGCCTGGGCATCCTGATCGCCTGTTTCGCCTTTGGCGGGCTGCTGGGGTCCATCGCACTCAGCCTGGTGGGGCAGGCCTGGCCGACCGGGCGGATGATGATCGTGGCCGCCCTGCTTTGGTACGCGCTGTTGCAGGTGTTCGTGCTGATGCCGGATGCGATCAGTGGCGGGATCGTCCTGGTGGCGACCGGTCTGGTGCAGAGTTTCAGCATGGTGCCGCTGGTGGTGATGTTGCTGCGCGTGTCCGGGGAACAGTATCGCGGCCGGGTCATGGGCGTGCGCATGCTGGCGATCTACGGCTTGCCGGTGGGCCTGCTGGCGTCGGGGTTTCTGATCGAGTGGTTCGGCTACGTCGCCATGGCGTCCGGGTACTGCATATTTGGCCTTGCCGCGACTCTGGCGATCGCGCTTTGGTGGCGGAAAGCGCTCTGGCCATTGGATGCGCCAGGGAATACCAAATAGGGGCAGGGCCACATATGCCGGGGCTTCAATCGGACTTTTTGCTGGACGGCGCGCGTGTGGTTGGGCAGCCACACGCCATCGAACGGGCCGCTGACACGCGCGCGATCCATGTCTCGGGCTATGAGCGCGAAGGGCAGGACTTCTATGCGACCCCTGAATGGGTGACCGAGGCGCTGCTGTCGCACGTGACGTTCCGCGGCCGGATCTGGGAGCCTTGCTGCGGCACCGGTGCCATGGTCCGTGTGCTGGAGTCGCGTGGGCACGATGTGCATTCGACCGATATCATGGATCGCGGCTTCGGAATCGCCGGAGTCGATTTTCTGAAATGCGACACGGTGCCGGCGGAATGCCGGTCGATCGTCACCAATCCGCCCTATGGGGAAACCGGGACGCAGGTCGGCCAAAGCCGCTCGCCGAACGCAATGCGGAATTTCTTGCGGCATGCGCTGATGCTGACCGAGTCGGTGCAGGGGCAGCTTGCCCTGTTGGTGCGCCTGCAATGGATCGCCGGCCAGCGTGTCGCCGAACAAATGTCGGCGGCGCCGTTCGCCTCGGTGATCGTGCTGACCCGCCGAATCCGTTGGTTCGATATGGGTGAGAAGACCAATCATGGGCAGCACCACCATGCCTGGGTGGTGTTCGATCATGCGCATCCGAAGGGCCAGCCTCCGGCGTTGTTGTACGTCTGAAGGGGAAGGGACGGGGCTTCCGCCCTATCCGACCCTCCGACACCCCGCTATCATGCCTCCGTCTTTCCGCAATGAACTCATAGAGGAGACGCGACACATGGCATTCTTCGAACTGCGCCAATACAAGGTCCTGCCCGGCAAGATGGACGGCTGGGTCAAAGTGATGGAAGAGGAGATCATCCCGTTCCAGGTCTCCCAGGGGATGATCATCTGCGGCAGCTACCGCGGTGAAACCGACGAGTCCGTTTATGTCTGGATCCGTCGCTTCGACAGCGAGGACCAGCGCAAGGCCCAATACGCGGCCGTCTACGAATCCGATTTCTGGAAGACCAAGATCGCCCCGCGCGTGCCGGAATATCTCGACCGGTCGGCGATCGTGGTGACCCGGCTCACGGCTACCCCACGGTCGCCGGTTCAGTAACGACCGCGCATGATCGGCGGGTGGGACCGGTTCGCGACCGGTGTCCCCGCTCGGCCTGCCGGGCGAATCGGGGGAGGGAAGAAAGCGCTAGCGTCCGGCAGTTCCGCCGCCTACCGGAGGGCCCGCGCTGAACCCAGGCCAGACGACCGACCGTGGGATCAAGTCCGACATGGCAAGCCGAAGATCGGACACCCCGGCCGCAACCAAACGCTGACGGAGGACCGCCATGAACGCACCAGTCGATATCGACCACAAGGCACTCGCTGCCTCGCTGCCGCTCGACAAGATCGACGTCAGCGACCCGAGGCTTTACTTCGACGACGCTTGGCAGCCGTATTTCGAGCGGCTGCGACGGGATGCGCCGGTGCATTATACGCCGGACAGCCCCTACGGACCCTACTGGTCGGTCAGCAAATACAAAGACATCATCCAGGTCGAGGTCAACCACAAGGTGTTCTCCTCGTCGGACGAGGTGGGCGGCATCATGATCAACGATGCGCCAAAAGGCATGGAACGCACCAGTTTCATCCGCATGGACCCGCCCGAGCATGACGATCAGCGTCGGGAAGTCAGTTCTACGGTCAATCCGTTCACCCTGAACAAGATGGAAAGCCTGATCCGGGACCGCACCAACATGGTGCTGGACGGGCTGCCGCGCGATGAACCGTTCAACTGGGTCGAACGTGTGTCGATCGAGTTGACCTCCATGATGCTGGCGACCTTGTTCGATTATCCGATCGAGGACAAGGCGAAGCTGATCCGCTGGTCGGATACGTTCATCTGCGACATCAACGCCCCGGATGCGCCGGTGCGGTCCGAGGCGGAGCGCTTCGCCGAACAGATGCGTTTCGCCGAACATATGAACGAGATCTGGGAAGAACGCGCCAGAAAGCCGAAAAGCTTCGACGTGATCTCGATCCTCGCGCATGGGGAAGCCACCAGCAAGATGACCCTGCGGGAGCGGATGGGCATCCTGATCCTGTTCCTGGTCGGCGGCAACGACACCACCCGCAATTCGATGACAGGTGGATTGTGGGGGCTCAGCCAGTTCCCCGACCAGTTCCGCAAGCTGCGGGAAAACCCGGATCTGGTGACCAGCACGATCCCCGAAATCGTGCGCTGGCAGACGCCGGTGATCCATATGCGCCGCACCGCGCTGGAAGATGCCGAGATCGGCGGCAAGCAGATCAAGGCCGGCGAGAAAGTGGTGATCTGGTACATCTCCGGCAATCGCGATGAGGACGCGATCGAACGACCCAACGAATTCATCGTCGATCGCCGCCGGCCGCGGGAACATATGTCGTTCGGGTTCGGCATCCATCGCTGCCTGGGCAACCGCCTGGCCGAGATGCAGTTGCGGATCCTGTGGGAGGAAGTGTTGCGCCGTGACCTGAAGATCACCGTGCTGGACAAACCGGTCTACGCCTATTCCAACTTCCTGCATGCCATCAGAAGCCTGCCGGTGCAGATCGCCGCTTGATGGTGCGGTAACCAGGGCGGCGCGTGCCAGCCGCGCCACGTAATGCCGGGCCTGCGGGAGAAAATTCTCCCCCTCCCCCCTTGCGGGAGGGGGCCGGGGGGAGGGGTAGAACCGCACTGACATCGCGTGAAACCCAGGGCTGTTGAATGCTCTATGCCTCGGTGCTGAAAGAGTGAGTCTGCGCCGCAACACAATGGGAAAATCGTATCGACGCGCGGGGCGGATGGCTTCCGGCGCGGCACAATGTCCGAATCTATGCACGGCAACCCAACCGCCCGGA
>CAMATI010000223.1 GCA_945861095.1 Asaia bogorensis
TGGATCACGCCCAGGCGGCGGTTGTTGATGGACATGACCAGCCCTTCGCCGGTCAGGCCTTCGTCGGTATCGAGGAAGGTCAACACGCAATCGGCGGATCGGATGGATCCCATGATCGAGGTCAGGATCGGCGGGTCGATCGGCAGATGAACGACCTGGGTGCGCAGCTTGGTGATTTTCATGGTAGGGGCTCCTGTCCGTCCATCCCGGTTCCGAAGGATGGAGTAAACCACCTCGGACCCTGGTTTGTCTCGCCAGGCACGCGATGCGGCAACCGAGCTACGATTGGCAGCCTCCGTCACCCCTGCGATTTAGGAAGTCCTTCCATGCGATGGCCGGCCTGTAACACAGCCATGCTATCCGGCACATGGGACGCAGAAAAAATGGTTCCGAGTCGTCCAAAACAATAACGCCCCGGGTCGGGGTCCGAGGATCCCATGCCGAACCGCCTTATGGCGCGCAACCTGTTGCTGCTTTCCGCTTGCCAGGCGCTGGGCCAGGCCACCAATACAATGATGTTTACCGCGACCGCGCTCGCGGTCGCGGGCGTCCTGCAAATCCCCCATCTGGCGACCTTGCCCATCACCATGCAGCATCTCGGCGTGATGCTCGCGGTGTTTCCCACCGCCATGCTGATGCAGCGGATGGGGCGCGGGTTTGGCTTCCGTGTAGGCGCCGTGATCGGGATGATCGGGTCCACGACCTGCGGTTTAGGCCTGTATTTTGGCGAATTGATCATCATGTGCGCGGGTGGCCTGATCCTGGGCTACTCGGTCGCCAGCACGCAGATGTACCGGTTTGCCGCGGTCGAACTGGCCGACCCGAGCCTGCGCGCCAAAGCCATATCCTGGGTCACCGCGGGCGGCGTTGCCGCCGGGGTCATCGGTCCATCCCTGGCGCGGTGGAGTTACGACCAGTGGGTGCCGTTGTACATCGCGACTTATGCCTGCATGGTTGGCCTGCACGTCGCGGTGTTCATCGTCATGGGTTTCATCCGTTTCCCGGCGCCCGCCGCCGGGGAACGGTCTCATGCGCCGGTGGGTCCGCAGCGTCCGCTGCTGGAAATCGCGATGCAGCCGAAATTCGTGGTAGCGGTGATCGCCGCGATGATCGCCTTCGGGACAATGTCGTTCGTCATGAGCGCCTCTCCCCTGGCAATTATCGGTTGCGGTCTGCCGCACACAGAGGCGCATTGGGTGATCTTCGTGCATGTGATGGGCATGTTCGTGCCGTCGTTCTTCACCGGCAATCTGATCCAGCGGTTCGGGGTGCTGAACATCATGCTGCTGGGTACCGTGGTCTTCGTCATCAGCGTTATCGTCGGACTGTCGGGCCTGACGGAGTGGCATTTCCGGATCGCGTTGACGCTGAACGGCCTGGGCTGGAATTTTCTGTTCGTCGGCGCGACCACCCTCGTCACCACCACCTATCGCCCGTCGGAGCGCGGCAAGGCCCAGGCGCTGAACGACTTTCTGGTGTTTGGGACGACAACCGTATGCAGCCTGCTGGCGGGCGTGCTGCAGGACACGCTGGGTTGGTTCCCGTTGAACTGGCTGTCACTCGGATTGGTCGGCGTGGCGGTTGTCGCGGTGGGGTGGCTGCGCCTGCGGGGGGAGCCGATACCGGCGTAGGCCTCGGGGCTCCGCCCCGGACCCCGCGAGGGGCTTTGCCCCCTCGACCCCCACCAAGGCTGGGCCTTGGATGCCGTTAATTGGGTCATGGGGAAAGGGGGCCGACACGGACTTTGACACGCCGCGGTCGGCCCCCTTTCCCCCATGACCCAATGGATCGCGGTCCAGGGGCCGCAGCCCCTGGTGGGTTCGAAGGGCAAAGCCCTCGCGGGGTTTGGGGCAGCGCCCCAAGGCTTTCTCTCCGCCCCCCCAATCGCCTAAGCGACAGGCGCCCGATGAAACCCCAACTCCTCCGGCGGGTCGGCCAAAGTCTCGGTGATGCTCACCACCTCCGCCAATCTCGGGCCCCGGCGGCACAGGCGCGACAATTCCTCCACCGCCGGGATGTCCCCCGCGATCAGGGCTTCCACCGCGCCATCACGTCGGTTGCGCACCCAGCCCGACAGGCCCAGCCTCTGAGCCTGGTCGACCATCCAGTCGCGAAACCCAACACCCTGCACCGTTCCCACGATGACAAGGTGTTTGGCCTTCATGACGATGTCTCCCGCGTCAGGCGGATGAACCGTTCCGCCAGGACCAGATCCGCGGCGATGGAGCGGCGACGGTGGGCGGCTTCCTCATCCTCGCCCCATTGCTCCAGTTGGAACAACTCCTCCAGCGCGCCCAGCCGATGGGCCCTGTCCGCATCCAGTTCGCCGGACGCGAGAGCCAGCCCCAGCACCAGGCTGCCCATCGCGGGGACCGCGATCCCCAACGCCGCCAGCGCATGATGATCAAGATCGGCCACCGCTCGGCGCAGCGCCGCCACGGAATCCCGATGTTGCTTCACCGCCGAAACCCCCGTGACCACTCGCAACGGAGCATCCAATGTCAGGCTCGCCCAGTCCAGCCAGGGTTGCCATTCGCGGGTCTGACGTTCCACCAGTTCGCGAGGAGTTTCAGCGCGATAGCACAGAAGGTCGCTCTCCCCATAACGGGCGATGGCATCGACGATCGGTGCGGGATCGACCGCGATCCGCCCCTGCGCGGTGCCCGCCAACTGCGTCAGCGGGGTGTCGGCGAACGACATGGTGCCGCCCTTGGCACCACCGGCGAGACGCCATTCCTCGGCAACGGCTTCGGCCAGGCGGTGTGGGCCGACAAGCAGGACCCCGCCGGTCGGCAGGTGCATCGGGCGGCCGTCCAGCAGGATCGCATGTCCGGCATCCTCCACCCGCAGACTGACATTGTCCCAGAAGCGCTTCACCATCGGTATCCTTCGGTCAGCGGAGCAGTTGACGCAGCAGGGCGCCGGGGTTGATCGGTTCGTTGCGCCGGACCGGAGCCGCCGGCGCCTGCGCGGCCTCTGTCGGGGCAGCCTGGCCGCGCGCCAACGCCAGCGACACTGGACAGGATGTGGATTGATCGCCCCCAGCCAACCGATCCGCACCGAGCAGGCCGGACGCCATGCCGAGCGGCGTGGTGCCTCCGATGATAATGCCCGCGATCGTGCCGGCGTTTGCTCCGGCGGCGGCCGACGCATCGATTTCGGCCTTGGGTTGGCGCAACGTGCCGGTGACGCGCACCGGAATGCTGAACCCGGTGCCCCCCATGCGACCTTGCGGGCGCAACATCAGCGCCACGGTCTCCTCGCGAAGATTAACCGAGCCATTGCCACTCGCCGTCAGCAGGCTGGAACTCAGCAGCAGCGGATGGAGCGTGGCGATCCCCTGGCGGATATCGAAGCGCGCGGCGAGGCAGCGGATTTCGCTGGTTTTAACCCCGCCGCGCCCGATCAGCTCCAACACATTGGCCTGCCTGGCGACCTTCGCCAGAAATCCGCCCACCTGGCCGGGATCGTAAGACCCACCGGCCATCGCAAAGCCGGCGGTTCCGTCCAGGGACGCCGCAATGGCCCGCACCGTACCGCCGGCTCCGCGCAGATCGGCCATGATCTCCAGCCGGCCGGTGGCAAACGGGCGTTCCCCCAGCGCGACCAGCAGCGGGCGCACCGCGATATTGGGCGCGCGCACCGACAAAGCGATCCGCGGCGGCGATTGGGTGGAATCCACGGTGCCGGTGATGGCGACCGGTCCCTCGGGTGCGGTCGCGGTCAGCTTTTCCAAGCTCGCGCGTCCGTCACGCAGAACCAGATGCGTGTCGAGCGACCGGTAATCCGCCTCATTCACCCGCAACGCCGCCACGCGCAGGCGGATATCGGCATCGTGACGGGCCAGACGATCGAACGGGATGGGAATGTCGGGGAACACCCGATCGGACCTGTGCCGCGCAGGTGGCGGGGCAACCGGAGGGGCAGCCGCTTTCCGGTCGGCATCAACCGGCCCCGGTGATCCGGGTGCTGGCCCGGGTGCTGATCCGGTTCCTGATCCTCCGGTTGATGCAGTCTCCACCGTCAGGCGTTCGGGATCGCGGAAGGCGGCGAGTACCGCGTCCAGATCCAGGCGCTGCGATCCCAGGGAAGCGGTCAGACTGCCGCGGTCATGGCCCGGATGGCCAAACACCATCGCAAGGTCACCGGCCACATCGCCGCTTCGAGTGGTCAGTTGCATGTCATGCAGGGTTGCGCCCCGTCGCAATCCTCCAGGGGCGGCGGCCATGGTCCCGCGGAACGCAATCTCCTTGATCGACGGCAGATTCCGCGACACCAGTCCGGACAAGAACGCCAGGTCCGGCGTATCGATGGTCACGTCGATCGCCACGTCTTCCAGACTCTCTGGCTTGCCCAGTGTCCCCTTCGCGGTCAGACGGGTCGATCCGGTCGCAAGCACGACATCGACGGGATAGGGCCGTGCCGGGATGTCGGAACGCAACAGGTCCGGGTGACCCAAGGTCGCCCCGATGGTCACGGGCGCATCGCCGATCCGGACGGTCGCGTCCAATTTGACGGGTTGGGTCGGCCCCGGCGCCGCGACATTCAACCGATCCAACCACAGCCCAGCGCGATCCTGGTCAGCGCGATCCTGGTCAACCCGATCTGGGAAAGCCCGGTATTGGCGAAGGTCGGATGCACCGACCCGCAAGGTCACATCCGAGATCGCGGGGAACCGATCGCCCAGGTCCTGGATCATGGCGCGGAAGGCGATGTCGTGCAGCGGCGGCAGGGTCAGGGCAGACGAGGTTACGGCGCGAACCAATGGCGCCATGGTCGAAAGATCGCCGATCTCCGCCGATACCGCGAGGCGATAGCCCTTCCCGACCAGGGGCTGGGTCAAGGACCCGTCGGCGATCAGGCGACTGGTTCCGGACTCGACCGCCAGCCGGATCGGCCAAGGGTCCGATGCGGACTGGTCCTGCATACGGGCCAACGATCCGGTATCGGCCTTCAACGTCAGGACCATCCCTTGCAAGACCAGATCAGCCGTCAGACGCACCGGCGCCTCGGCTGTCTCTGCGGTTGCCGCAAGCTGCCTGATGGCGAGCGTTCTGGTCGTGCCGGTCCGGGCGTCCAAAAAGGCAATCTGCCCGCCCTGGATCGTGATCCGATTGAAATGGACGAATGCACTCGATTCCCGATCCGGCCGAACGGCGGGGTGCGTGGCGATGTGGGCGGATGGTGCCTGGGTGGCGGATGGCGAGCGGTCGCCCACTGGATTTCGGTCATCGGCGCGACAGGGGACGGTCGAGGCGCCCCCGCAGGTTGGGGCGGTCGCTCCGTTTTGGGCTGCAAGACCTTGAGTGCCGTCCAAGGTCCAGTTGGCAAAGGTCCAGTTGGGATTGCCCTGGCCGTCGGTTTCCAGGCGGATGTCCGGATTGACCAGCACCAGGCTCTTGATTTCGATGGTCCGGGAGATCAATGGCAGCAAGGCAAGCCGAAGCTCCATCCGTTCCAGGCTGACCATCAGCGGGCGGGAAAAGCCGAGCGGGTTGGAGAGAGCGACGTCGCGGACTTCGAGGACGGGTGGGAAGGCCCATTTCAAGGCAATCGGGCCGTTCAGTACCAGGTCGCGGCCAGTGGCTTGCTTAACCTCGGCCACGATGCTGGCCTTGTGGTCGTTCGGGTCGAAACGGGCGACGACGACCGTGACCGTGGCGGTCAGGATCAGCAGCACGATGCCAAGGGCCCGCAGCCCAATGCGCCAGCGGCGACGCGAGGCACCATGCTTCGGTTGCGTCGGTTGGTTCGGCGGCATCCTGCTACGCCTCCCGCCGGTCAGCGGGCCGAACGGCGTGCGGCGCGGGCCGGATCGGCATGGAATCCGAGTGTGCGAAATGTGTCAGCCATATGAGGTGCCAGATCGGCTTCGACCACCAGGCGACCACCGGCCGGATGCGGCAGCGACAACGCCCTTGCGTGCAAATGGAGTTGGTCGGACAGGCCCGCCACCGTCGCGGCGAAGGCGTTGTTCTGGTCGGGTTCGGCGTATTTCGTGTCACCCAGGATCGGCGCCCGGATCGCGACACAGTGCACGCGAAGCTGATGGGTGCGGCCGGTGATCGGTTGCAGTTCCAACCAGGAGAGTTTGCGGGCGGCGTTGTCCAGGGTGCGATAATCCGTCACCGCGCGGGCGCCTTCCTTGTCGTCTCGTTCGGCGGGCACGACGCGTTCGGCGCGCATGCCGCCCAGGCGTTTCAGCGGCAGGTCGATGCGACCTTCCACCGGGACCGGGCGGCCGGCGACCACAGCCCAATAGGTTTTTTCCATGTCCCGACCGCGAAAGGACGCCGCCAGCTTCCCGGCCGTGCCCGGTGTGCGGGCCAGGATCAGCACGCCGGTCGTGTCTCGGTCCAGCCTGTGCACCAGCCTGGGTCGGTCGGCGCTGCCGAACCGCAGCGCATCCAGCATGCCATCCAGATGACGGGTGATCCCGGGTCCACCCTGCACCGGCAGGCCATAGGGCTTGTTCAGCACGATCACGTGGTCGTCCTGGTAGATCACGCGCTGTTGCAGGTCTCGCGCGTCGGCGGGATCGAGGCGGATGCGCGGCTTGTCCTCGTCTTCCTGCAACGGGGCCGGCATGGGTGGCACACGAATCCCCTGGCCAGGCGCCAGGCGCGTGGAGGTTTCGGCACGGTGGCCGTCCACGCGCACCTGCCCGGTGCGACACAGTTTCTGAATGGCGCTTTGGGGCACGCCGGGGAAATGGCGGCGTAACCAGCGATCGAGGCGAATATCGGCCTCGTCGTCGGTCACCGTACGGGTTTCGACAGTCATTGGGGGGATATAGTGCATCCGAGGGCTTCATGCAGCATCGGATGGCGTGGAGGGTGCGAACCAAAGTTGTGCGATCGAGTACACGCATCACCTGTCACTGCCGGGATTGACCCGGCAGTGACGGTGAGGGGGGTGGCGGATCGGTCAAACCAAGCGGCGGGATCGCCATGGCCACCCTTCAGGGCAATCGCGCTATTCCGCGTCGCGGTGCCGCAACTTCGCCCAATACTCCAGGCGCTTGCCGATCTCCCGCTCGAACCCGCGGTCCTTCGGTTGATAGAACGCGTGCCGCGCCATGCCATCCGGAAAGTAGTTCTGGCCGGAAAAGGCGTCCTCCGTGCCGTGGTCGTATTCATACCCGGCGCCGTATCCGAGTTGCTTCATCAGCTTGGTCGGCGCGTTGAGGATATGCGCGGGCGGCATCAGGCTGCCGGTCGCCTTCGCCGCGGCCCGGGCCGCGCCATAGGCGGCATAGACCGCATTCGATTTCGGCGCCGTGCCGAGATAGACCACGACCTGGGCGATCGCCAACTCGCCTTCCGGGCTGCCGAGACGTTCGTATGTTTCCCACCCGGCGATGGCCTGCGGCAGAGCGTTGGGGTCGGCCATACCGATGTCCTCGGCGGCGAAACGGACCAGACGGCGAGCGATGTAGCGCGGGTCTTCCCCGCCGTTCAGCATCCGGGCGAACCAGTAAAGCGCGGCGTCGGGGTCCGAACCACGCAATGACTTATGCAGGGCGGAAATCAGGTTGTAGTGCTCTTCCCGATCCTTGTCGTAAAGCGCCGCACGCCGTGCCAGCAGGTCCGACAATGCATTGGCGTCCATCGGTGGGGTGTCCGCGGGCAGGGCGGCGATCTGTTCGGACATGTTCAGGATGTAGCGGCCATCGCCGTCCGCCATCGCCCGCAGCGCGTTGCGGGCTTCAGGGGTCAGGGGCATCGGGTGGCCGATTTCGGCCTCGGCGCGGGTCAGCAGCAGCTCCAGCGCCGGGTCGTCCAGCCGGCGCAGCACCAGCACCTGACAGCGGGACAGCAGCGCCCCGTTCAGCGCGAAGGATGGGTTTTCGGTCGTGGCGCCAACCAGGATGATGGTGCCGTCTTCGACCACGGGCAGGAATCCGTCCTGCTGGGCGCGGTTGAAGCGGTGGATCTCATCCACGAACAGCAGCGTGCCTTCGCCGGTGCGGCGGCGCTGGACGGCTGCCTCGAACGCCTTCTTCAGGTCCGCGACACCGGAGAACACGGCCGACAATTGCACGAAGGCCAGGCCCGAGCGGGCCGCGAGCAGACGAGCGATGGTGGTTTTGCCGACACCGGGCGGCCCCCAGAGGATGAGGGAGGCCAGCGAGCCTCGCGCCAGCATGCGGGTCAGCGTGCCCTCCGGCCCGAGGAGATGATCCTGGCCGACGACATCCTCCAGCGCTTTGGGGCGCAGCCGATCGGCCAGCGGACGCGCCGCGTTGTTCGCCGACGCGGGCGGCATTTCCGGCGCGGCATCGCCGAACAGGTCGGACGCGTGGGGCGGATTGGCTGGCACACCCACATGATAGCCCCGGTGGGATGCAGTGGGGAGGGGAGACTTCCCCTCACCGTCCGAGCGATGGCCGCGCTCAAATACGGCCACTCCGATTTCCTATCACCAGGCTGCCGGCTCGCTCTGTCCGACCGGTATTGACCGAGGCGTCACTCTCGAACTTCGCCTTATCGGGCCGGTGACACAACACGCAGGACGCGCGCCGGGGTATCGCCGCCTTCCAACAGGTTGCCGGTTGTCAGCACGATCAGGTCGCTGCTTGGGCCATAACTGGTTACGCTGGTGCAGCCGTCGCAGCCATCGGACAGAATGTCCGACACGGAACCGTTCTTCCCGACACGGATCAGTTTTCTGCCATGCGTCGCCGCCGCGATCGTGCCATCGGCCAGGAAGGTGAAATCGTCGATGGGACCGGTCGTCGCGAACAGTTCGAGTGGCCCCTTCGCCGCTCGATCCGACAAGCGCACACGGTGAATTGCACCGCGTGCCGAATTGGAGACGTATAGCCAGTCCTCGTGCAGTTTAAGCCCGTGGGCGCCGGGTCGATTTGACGGCTTTGCAGGATCCGATGCCAACCACGGATCGGCCAACCACGCGTCGATCTCGCCTGTCGTCGGATCGAAACGCCAGATCTTTCCCGCAATCGAATCCGCGACCAGGATCAGGTTCGGAGCGACCTCCACCATACCGTTGACGAAAAGCGCGTTCGGCGCCGCGACCCGCTTTTTCACCAGGCCGCCTCGATCGAGCACCAGCACCTGGTTCGTCGCGGTGAAGGCCGGTCCGTCGGTAAATGACTTGCCGTGCGCCGATACGAGAATGTCGTCGGCGCGGGCGACAACCGCAACCGGATGGACATCGAGTTTGACCAGTGGCGTTGGCGCGTCGCGTCCGTTCCACGTCATCAGCGTTTGGTTGATGTAGCTGGTGAATAGCAGGCGCCCCTCGGGATCGACGCTCAGATTTTCGAGGAACGTGCCATGCGGGTAACTGGCAACCGTCGCCACATGCGCGGGCTGTGCCGACACCGGGGTTGCCAACAGGCCAAGCATGGCGAGGGACCAAATTATCCGTGTTTGTGTCATGCATGCTCCTCAAAAACTCGCGGCTTTCTGACGGGTGAAAATGGTGTCGAGCCCACCGCTGACAATAGCCCACGACCCGCCGGGAACGCGGCGACCGGCGGGTTGTCGTGCCGATCGCCTCACGGGATCCTTCTGAAAAGGCACACTATATTCCCGGACGGACACGCAGCGGGTTTACAGCGGATCCAATGTCCCAAGGTGGCCACCGGAGGGAATTTCACCTCCGCGCCCACGCGCGGGGGTCCTTGCCGACCATGAGCCAGCCGGTTGCCGATCGCACATCCCTGCCGGCCCAAGGGCTGGGCCCGCTGCGCTCGTTCGTAGTTGGGCGTCGCCTATGAAACGACGACATCCTCCCAGAAGCCGAACCGTCCGCCCACCGCCGCCATGCTGGGTTTGGGCGACTCATACGACCATGCCGCGCGAACGGCTCGCTGGCCGTCGATCACGACGTCATAAAATTGAACCCCGTGAGGACATTGGCGGTCCTTGTAGGTTTTCGGCACCTTTTCCAGCCATTCCAGTCGCACCGAAGTCGGCGCGAAATACTGGTAGCCGCCACTTTCCACGATGTCGTCGCTGTCAGCGACCACGTGGTCTTTCAAGGTAGCCTTCATATCCAGCCTCCTTCTCGGGCAGACGATGATTGCGGCGTGGACGGTAGCCGCATCCTGGCCCCATGCCCACTCCCCCAACCCCTGCCCCAAAACCTGTCGCTAGCTCGTCAACATGTCCGGTTTATGTAGCTCGTGAAGTGTCCGCTTCGTTCTTGTTCTGTCCCGGGGCATGCCCCGGGACAGAACTGCCGCTTTGGAAGCGTGTCATGCGGCCTTGTCCGAGTGTCATGAACGGTTGCCCCGCCATCCCACACTAATCGCGCCCAAAGCCGAGGGGCGGCTGTATGGCGACGAGTTCCTCCAGGTCCAGATCGACCATGGCCTGCAGAGCTTCCCCGTGGCCGTTTCCCGTGTCGCCTCAGGCAAGGCTTCGAGCCAGCTTGCATACTCGGCCTGAAGCGAAGCCAGGGTTGCGACCGTGTCGAGCCAGCGCCGCGATAGCGGGCGAGCACGCGATGGACGCTTGGATGGCGGCTGAGCCGATGGCCGCTCCATTGCCTGGCGCTGGCGATAGCGGGCCTGGCGTTCGGCCCCGGTCTGGGCCTGGTCTCCCTCTGGCGTGCGTCCCATCGGCTGGCTCCCCTTGCATTTCGTCACGTGACGGTATTCCGCCCAGGTCCGGGCGTGACTGGACAGCATTATCCCGCTCGGTCCAGGGCCGGCGCGCCGACAGAGAGGACAGGGTCAACCAGTACGCCGTCGACATCGTAATCAGCCAGCCGATGCGGTCTCCAATACACCGCCAGCGTCCCATCCGGATATTCGTGCACCCGCACCTTCGCCTTCACGAAATACGCGCGCAGCCGGCTCGGTGGCAGCTGCAGCCGTAACCGGTGCCACTTGACCGTGTTGTCGTTGCCCACCGTCCGCTCATCCTGAACACACAGGATCTCGCGCCACGCTCCCATGGTATCGGTCACGAA
>CAMATI010000224.1 GCA_945861095.1 Asaia bogorensis
GTAAAAGGGGCAAAAGTGTGGGTAAGCAGGTGCGGCATAAGCTTGGGTCCAGCGAACGAATGGCGGAAATCAGCCTCTATTCCGGTATCAGAGACCGGAATGATACGGCTATTCGCAAAATTTACCCACACTTTTGCCCCTCTTACAAGCAATCGCTTCACCGGGCGTATCCGTCCGCTCCAGGGCGACGGTGAGTCGCGGTAGTGGTCCGATCATGGGCGTGGGTGGCATCGGGCCGCGGCGCCCGCGCATCGACCTTGCACACCGACCGATCCGGGATGCGGGCATCACGTGTCGAGGCCGGCACATCCGGACGCCGAACACATGATCACCACATGGCGTCGGTTGCCGAACAGCGACGGAATGGCGGGAAGATGGCGGCAATGCGCGCCTTTTTCCGGATGAGCGCGGCTCGGCCGGCGTCAATTGTTCAGCGGGCCGTGATCCCGCTGTTGGCTTTGCTCGCCATGGCGTCTCCGGCCCTGGCCGATACGCTGTGGTTGCCTGGGGTGCTGGATCGCTCCGGCCCCGCGACGGCGCTGTGGCGGATCGATCCGCCGATTGCGACCGGTGCCACCTTGACGGTCCGGTGGACGGACACCGAAGGCCGGTTGGTGGAACGCCATGTCATCCCGGTGCCGGCCGGTGCGGCCACCGTTCCGGTCTCCATCGATGTTCGGCGTGCCCTGACCCGTCGCAACACTCTGGTCGGTGAACTGACCCTGACCGGAGCCATCCGGCACGCCCGGGTCGATTTCACCACACCGCCAACCCGGCCGTACGGACCGGCCGGCTGGACCGACTATCAGGTGATCATGTGGCAGGAAGGCGGTGCCGCGCGCGCCGCCGGATTGCGCCGCCTGGGTCTGACCGGCGGCATGGTCATGGCCGATCGCGACGGCACGGGTGCCGCGGCGACCGCGCGTCGGACGGACATTCTGGGGCAGGCCGACCTCGGCTGGTATGTCGAGAATATCGCGACCGATTTCTACGCCGCCTACCATCGTTGGCAACCGGGCAAGCCGGTCACCTGGCTGTACGACGAGACCCGACGCCTGCAAGCCCAGGACCCCACCGCGGCGGCCGGCTACATCCGCGTTCCCAGCCTGTCGGACCCTGCGTGGTTGCAGCGCGTGCGAGCCAGGTTGGCGGAGCATGTGCGGGTGCACGGACCCAACCGGCCACTCTATTACAGTCTTGGCGATGAAGTCGGCATTGCCGATCTGACCGCGTTCTGGGATTTCGACCTGTCGGCGGACTCGCTCGCCGGCTTCCGGGAATGGCTCCTGGCGGAATACGGCACGCTCACGGCGCTGAACCGGCAATGGGGCACTGATCATGCCACCTGGGCTCAGGTCATGCCGATGCTGACCGACGCCGTGCTCCGCCAGGCGGACGACAATTTCGCCGCCTGGTCGGATTTCAAGGACTGGATGGATGAGGCCTTCTCCCGCGCGTTGCGGGCCGGCACCGACGCCATCCACGAAGCCGACCCATCCGCCCTGTCCGCGATCGAGGGCATGCAGGTCCCCGGCTGGGGAGGCTTCGATTACACAAGGCTCGCCCACACGGTGGACCTGATGGAGGCGGGCAACGCCGGCCACAACGTGGAGATCGCACGGTCCCTGAACCCGGCCCTGATCGTGCTCAGCACCAGTTTTGGTCAAGGAACCGAGCAGCGGCGGGAACTCTGGCGGCAGGCGTTGCTGGGCAGCCGTGGCGTCATCCTGTGGGACGGGCAGGGCGATATCGTCACCGAGGACGGGCAGATCGGCCCGCGCGGACGCGATCTGGCGTCGACGATCGCCGAATTGCGCAACGGTCTGCCGACTCAGATCGCCGCGGCAACGGCCCCGGTGGATCCGGTGGCGGTCCTGGTGTCGCCGCCGAGCTTCCGGGTGCATTGGTTGCTGGAACGGCGGGCGGACGGGATCGCCTGGCAAACGCGCAACGCGGAGACGGAGTACGAGCACCCGACCGCCGATCGTCGGTCCCTGGCGCAAACGATGCGGCATCTGGTCGGGTTGGGGGTTCGCCCGCGCTTTCTGTCGCCGACCATGCTCGGGGCGGCAACCGGCGCGAAATCGCTGTTCGCCGAGGGCGTGCGCGTTCTGATTCTGCCCCAGGCCATCGCTCTGTCCGACCGGGAGGCCGATGCCGTGCGCGCATTCGCGGCCGCGGGCGGGTTGGTCCTCGCCGACGGCCCGGCTGGCCTGTTCGATGGCCACGGGCGCCGCCGGCCGGTCTCGGCGTTGGATGGGGTGGCCATCGGGCGCCCGTTGGCGTTGGCCACCGCCGCACCGGCGCGTGGTCGGCCGCTGGCGGATGCGACGGGTTCGGCGGCATCTTCGTCAGGCCCGCCCGACGCGAGCGCCGTCGATGCGTGGGTGGCGTTTGCCGGGTTGCTGCGGGGGGCGGGGGGCGTGCCGGCCCATGCGCTGCAAACGGCCGATGGGAAACCGGCGTTGGGCGCGGAACTGCGTCGATGGCAGGCCGGCGGGGTCAGGTTGATATCCGTGATGGCCGCGCCTGATGGCGGGTCCGAACCCATGAGCCTGACGCTTCCGGCGCCTGCCTGGATCAGCGATCTGCGCGGCGGCGGTCCGGCGGTTTTCACCGATCGGGTGGCCGTGAGCCTGCCAGCGGATGGGCCGCTGCTGCTGGCCGTCTCGCCTGTGCCACCCAGGAAACCGATGCTGTCCGGCCCGGATTCGGTCGAGATCGGCTCCTTGGTGCCGCTGCAACTCGGCCTGGCGGCGTCATCCGGCGGCGTTTCGGCCACCGCTGCAACCCACATCCTGCATGTGGAGGTCATCGACCCGCTTGGACAAACCCGCGACCGGCTGACGGAAAACGTCGCTGTCGGGGCCGCACCAACCCCCTGGCTGCTGCGGCTGGCATTGAACGATCCGACCGGCCAGTGGGTGGTCCGAGCGACGGACCGCCTGGGCGGGGGCAGCACCGAACGAACGATCGTGGTGCTTCCGGTGGCGCCGCGTTAGGGGGCGCCACGTTGGCCCGCGCTTCGGGCGCCCGGTATCGCGCGGGATCGTCGCCAGCGCCGTTGTCCCGCCGTTGTCCCGCCGTTGTCCCGCCGTTGTCCCGCCGTTGTCCCCTTGGCCCGGGTCCGATGCCCGGGAGGCCGATGCCCGATGCCCGCGATGCTCGCGTGTCCGATGTCCGATATCCGGGGCTAAAGGTAAGCGGTCTGGTGTCTGGATGTCGGCCCGCCTATCCTCGGAAAACCGGATGCGCAGCCTTGGAATGCGGGTTATCGTCGACCGGAACGACCAGGCAGGAGGACACAGCATGCCACGATTCAAGGACGACGTGCCGCATGGCGTCATCCCGGCGACGTTGCTCGCCCTGAACGACGATTGCAGCATCGACGAGCGTGGCACGCGCCGGCATGTCCGCGATGTTGCCGCCACGCTCGGCCTGTCAGCCATCACCGTCAACGGTCACGCGTCGGAAGTGCATGCCTGCACGTTCGAGGAGCAGCGGCGCATCCTGGATGTGACGATGGAGGAAGTCGGCGACCGCCTGCCGGTGATCAGCGGCGTCTGGGCCGATGGCTCCGACCAGGCCGCGCGAATCGCGCGCATGGCGGCCAGCCACGGCGCCGCCGCGCTGCTGGTGTTCCCCTCCCAGGTGTTCTCGATGGGCGGGCAGTTGCGGCCGGAAATGGCGATCGCGCATTTCTCCACGATCGCCGCGGCGACCGATCTGCCGATCATCGTCTTTGCCTATCCGGAGCGCAGCACGCTGAACTATCCGTTGGAAACGCTGGTGAAACTGGCGGAGGCGGTGCCGAACATTCGCGCCATCAAGGACTGGTGCAACGATCCGATGCTGCATGAACGCCAGGTCCGCGTCCTGCAGTCCTTGCCGCGGCCGGTGAATGTGCTGACCACGCACTCGGCGTGGCTGATGCACTCGCTGACCATGGGCTGCAACGGGCTGCTGTCCGGTTCGGGCAGCATCATCCCCGACCTGCAGGCGGCGCTGTTCCAGGCGGTCCAGGCGAACGATCTGGCGCGGGCGCGGGCCATCAACGACCGCATTTTGCCACTCGCGCAGGCATTCTATGCCGCTCCGGCGCTGGATATGCACAACCGCATGAAGGAGTGTCTGGTCATGCTGGGCCGCATGGACCGCGCCGTGGTGCGCGCGCCGTTGGTCCGCATCGGGGACGCCGAACGGGAACGGCTGCGTCGGGCGCTGGCGGCGGCGGGAATTGGGCCGGACGGTGCGTTGGATCTCGCCGCCTGACCGAACGCTGATCTGCAAGGAGACCGGCCGATGATCACCCTGTCCGAGAATTTCCGCGCCCTGTTCTACGCGCCGTTCTACGCCGCCCACGCGATCGGCGCCTATGATGCCGAAAAGGTGGAGGTCGCTTTGCGGGATTCGCCCGATCCGGCGCGCACCGCGGCCGATCTGCGGACGGGACGGATCGACGTGATGTGGGGCGGCCCGCTGCGGGTGCTGTTGACCCACGATGCCGATCCGACATCGGACCTGGTGTGTTTCTGCGATGTGGTGGCACGCGATCCGTTCTTCGTGATCGGGCGGGAACCGAAGCCGAATTTCTCGCCGGCCGATCTGGTGGGGATCCGGTTTGCCTCGGTGTCGGAAGTGCCGACCCCGTGGCTTTGCCTCCAGGACGATATCCGGCGCGCCGGCATCGATCCAAACTCCCTGACCCGCACGCATGGACCGAGCATGGCGGACAATGCCGCGGCCTTGCAGGACGGACGACTGGACGCGGTGCAATTGTTCCAGCCGTATGCGGAGGCGTTGCTGGCTTCGGGTGCCGGTCATCTTTGGTACGCGGCGGCAAACCGGGGCCTGACAGCCTATACGACGCTGGTCACGCGCCGATCGGTGATCGCGGAACGACGGGAGGAACTGGGGGCGATGGTGCGCGCGATCTATCGTTCGCTGCGCTGGATCCGCGCGACCCCGGGATACGACGTGGCGCGGACCCTGGCCGGATATTTTCCGGATGTGCCGCCGCCGATCTTCGCGGCCGCGATCGACCGCTATCGGGCGCTGGGCCTCTATGGCCCCGACCCGGTGCTGCGACAGGAGGGATTTGACCGGCTGGCGGCGGCCATGCGCTCCGGCGGGGCGCTGTCGCGGGATATCCCGTTCGCCGCCTGCGTGGACAACAGCCTGGCACAGGCCGCAGTGGAATCTGTCGTGGAATCTGTCGTGGAATCTGTCGTGGATGCCGCCGCGGATGCCGCCGTCAATCCCTCTGGGACGGTCTGATCCGTTACGTGTAGGCGGCCTCGAGCGTGCGGCGGATCTGTTCGTCTGTCAGGTCGGTGCCCGTCCTGGCGTCCTCGACCGGCGCCGTCGCCTGTGCGGGGGCGGGAAGGTCCTTCGACGTGACCGGAACCTGCGGCGGTGCGATCGGTCGGCGGTGGCTGGGGCGACTGGGTTTGCGAATCTTGGTGGCCATGGTCAGGCTGATATGTGGATCGGTATGCGATCTGGCAAGACGGTGCCGGACAGAGACGGTGCCGGCCGGGTTATCGGATCGGGCCGCGTGACGGGGCCTGGCTTTGCGGGGCCGGCGATTTTTCCGTCATCCGCAGTAGCATCGCGCTGCCATTGCTCGTCTGCAGGATCATGTTCGCGCGATTGACGGAACACGGGCCGATCCCGGCCGGGCGATCGCACCATGTCATGGGATTGGCGATGTCCGGCGGCCCGTAGCGTTCCAGCAGGGAGACCGTTATCGCCTCTGCCTCGCCCGATCGTTTGGCATCGAGCCAATAGGAAATCGTCACAACACGATCGGGCTCGTCGATGGACGCTCGGTCGAAGGTGACCGAAATCCACCCATCCAAGGTCCGGGTGGAGATGGCAATCAGACAGCGTCTGCCTGCATCCAGACGGCACGGTTGGTGATCACGCCGGAACGCCGGCCCGTCGAAGCCCTGTTCCACCAATCTGGCGGTCACCTCACGTTCCGCCATGCCGAGACGCAGGGCGATGATATCGGTCGCTCTCGGATCGAAGGCGTGGGCCGACGATACGGCCCCGAAGGCCATGGCCAGCGAAATCAAGATGGGCAATGACAAGCGACGTGCGATGGACCGGAGCGGGATCATGTCATGAACCTTTTGGGAACCTGGGCAGGGTCCAATGGGTCCGGTTAAGGCATCGTTAACAGCGTGGGTGAAATCGACCGTGCAGAGGAATTTTCTAGGCGCGGATGGGGGCGGACCCCTCGCGCATTCGCCACGAGCACGGTCATCGACGGGATAGCCGCCTAATACCACCTGGCCGAAACAACGGTCCACCGCACGTGCATCCCCGTCATGGCGGCCGCGGGGCCGGCATCCACGATTTCCTTTGTCGCGGCCGGGGAAAGACGTGGAAACCGGCCTGCGCCGCCATGACGAGGAGGCCCCGGTCGGAGAGTCAATCTTTCCGCCACTTGGTATAACGATTGCCGCCATGAAACAAACGGCCCAGAAACCCCGCATCCCCAAACGCCCCGGACTTCGAGACAATCCGCTGCCCGTCCCACAATCCTCCGCGCAGAACAGCGGTCGGGACCCCCGGCTCGATCTCCCCGTCCACGAGCAGCGACGTAGCGCCCAGCCCACCGCAAATCCCCCTTAACGTCTCTCCCCCACTCACGAAAATCCCGCTCGGCCGTTCCGACCGCTGCAGCACCGCCAGCAAGGTCTCGGGGATCAGAATGGCCGCACGTTCCCTATCCGTCGTGGCGGGGACATCCACGGTCACCGCGGCCGAACCCCGGAAGCCAACCGGCGCACCAACCGGCACGATCCGGTGCAGGTCGGGCACGCAGGCAAGCTGCGCCATGGTCGTGGGATGGCGCGACCCGATCAAGGCCAGAAGGGGTCCGGCCAGAAGGGGTCCGGCCAGAAGGGGGTCGGCCAGAAGGGGGTCGGCCAGAAGGGGGCCGGCCAACACCGGACAGGGCACCGCGCGGCGTCCCGCTAAGGCGCCCGCCAGACCGCCGGTGCCGCACCACAGCACGCGCCCGGGCAACCGCGATCCGGCGGCGACGATCCTGTCCAGGTCTGCATCGGTCGCTGCGTCATGCACCGGCAGTCCGGCCAGATCGACGCCCACATCGCGCCAATCTGTCCCATCCCGCACCATCTGGCGCCCATCCCGCGTGATCCGTCCCTGGAACGGAAACGCAGGCGCCAGAATGCAGTGATCGAACCCGGCCATGCAGGCGCGCAACTCCGCCGCGACATGGCCGCGCAGCAGGCTGTCGATCTTCTTGAACGCGATATCCGCTCCGGTCAGCATGCTGGCATGGCGCGTGACGGCGGCGATGGCCTCCGCCGGTCCGACCTCCCGCGTGCCGGTGTCCACGGCGCAGGAGCCTTCACCATGGTCCAGCGACCATGTCACCGAAATCGGGCCACATAGCGGTACGAACCGAGCGGCGCTGTCCAGCGCTCCGGTCAGATCGTCCGCCAGCAGGCGCAGCACGGTCATCCCCGACCGGCCCCGTCAGCGACCGACCGGCCCGATCCCGCCGCCCGGCCCCCCGTCGTCCGGTCCCCTGTCCGGCCCCATGTCCGGTCCGCTGTCGGGTCCCCTGTCGGGTCCCCTGGGGCTTCACGCATCGCGCATGCGGGCGCCGATCGGAGAATGATGTCCACCGTCGACACGTATGGCCGGCAGCGATGACGGCCATCGCGTCTCGGACGCGTCACGCATAGGTGACCTCGGCGGAAACCCCCTGCCCACCGGCCCGCACCGCCGCGACGCAGGACGCGACATCGCGCACATAGGCCTCCCGCGCGTCGGCGTGGTGCAGCGACATCATCAGATGCAGGCTAAGCGGCGTCCGCACCATGCCGGGCACCCAGCCCAGTTCGCCCAGACGGGTGGAGACCTGGCCCATGTCGATGTCGTCGCACCCGAACGCGATGTTGGCCAGTTCCGGCGTGCCGCGGATCACCATCCCGGGGATGCGGGTCAGATCGGCGATATAGGCATCGCGCATGGTCAGGACCTCGGTCGCGATGCGCCGGTAGCCTTCGCGTCCCAGATAGCGCAGCACCGCCCAGGACGCCGCCACCGCCCCACCGGCGCGTGTGCCGACCAGGGTCTGGGTGCCGAACCGCCCGGACGGCCACACATCGAACGCCATTTCCTGGAACGCGTGCAGTTCGGCCGACCGGTAGAACACCGCCGAGGACGGTTTCGGGCAGAATCCGAACTTGTGCAGGTCCGCCGACAGCGACGACACCCCGGCCAATCCCAGGTCGAAGGCTGGGATTGTCCGTCCGATCTCGGCCGCGAACGGCGCCATCCACCCGCCCACGCAGGCGTCCGAGTGCAGCCACAGTCCGTGCCGCACCGCCAGGTCGGACAGTCCGGCAAGATCGTCGATCACCCCGAACGGGAAGCACGGCGCGGAGCCCACGAGCATCATCGTGTCCGCATCGACCGCGGCCGCCATCGCCGCGACATCCGCCCGGTAGTCGGCGCGGGCGGGCACGCGGCGCACCGTCAGGTCCATCAGCGCGGCGGCTTTGTCGAACGCCGGATGCGCGGTTTCCGGCGCCAGGATGGTGCCGCGAAACTGTCGGTCGCCACGCATGGACCGGCTCCAGTCCCGGCAGGCTTTCACCGCCATCAGGATGCTTTCGGTGCCGCCCGAGGTCATGTTGCCCGCTGCTCCCTCCGGCGCGTGGAACAGGTCCAGGCCCATCCCGATCACCTCCTGCTCCATGCGTAGCAGGCTGGGGAAGGCGCGTCGGGCACCGAGGGCGTTTTCGGTGAAGAACAGGTTGAAGGCGGATTTGCCGATGTCCTGCACGTCCGGCGGGCCGCTGAAGACGTACAACGGCACGCGCCCGCCGCGCCAATCTGCGTCGCCGGCGCGCATATCCTCCAGAGCGGTCAGGACCGCGTCGCGCGGGCGCCCTGCATCCTCGAAGCGAATGGTCATGATGGGTCTCCCGGGGTCAGGTTGGGGTCAAACGACGCGGTGCAGCAGGGGTTCGCCGGCCGCGATCCGCCGGCAGTTCTCGGCGGCGATGGAAAAGCTGCGATCGAACGTGCCCGTGGTGATCCACGCGATATGCGGCGTCACCACGACATTGGACAGGGAGAACAGCGGATCGGCGGGGTCGGTGGGCTCGGTTGCGAATACGTCCAGGCCCGCGGCGGCCAGGCGCCCGAAGCGCAAGGCCTCGGTCAGCGCCGGCTGGTCGATCAAACCGCCGCGTGCCGTGTTGACCAGGATCGCCCCAGGTTTCATCCGTGCGATCGCCGCCGCGTCGATCATCCGTTCGGTCTCCGGGGTCAGCGGGACATGCAGGCTGAGCACGTCGGCCTCGGCCAGCAGCGCGTCCAACGGCACCTGGCGTCCGACGGCGTCCGGGACGGGGCGGCGGGCGGTGAAGATCACGTCACAGCCAAGCGCGATCAGCACGGGGGCCAACAGCCGGGGGATCGCGCCATAGCCGACCAGCCCGACCGTCTTGCCGCCAAGTTCGCCGATCCCGTCCTGCAAGGTGGGATCGGACCAGACCCCGGCGCGCAATCCGGCATCGAACCGAGGGATGCGCCGGATTGCCGCCAGCATCAGGGTCAGAGCCAGTTCCGCCACGGCGCGCGCATTGGTGCCGGGCAGGTTGCAGACCGGAATGCCTCGCGCCCTTGCCGCGTGCAGGTCGATCGTGTTGACGCCCACACCGATCTTCTGGATCAGCCGCAACCGAGGCGCATCGGCGATCATCGCCGCGGTGCAGGGCTTCAGCACATGCCAGAGCACGTCGCAGTCCGGCAGCAGGCGCATCAGGCAGGCGTCGTCGTCCTCGGGGCAGGCGACGATGTCCAGCCCCGGAACTTTGGCCAGCCGGTCCAGCAGATCGGCGCCGGCGCCCGTGTGAAACACGACCTTCAATGGCGTGCGCGACACGATCTGCTCCGGCGCGTGCGACACGATTTGCTCCGGCGTGTGCGACACGATCTGCTCCGGCGCGTGCGACACGACATTTGTCCGCGCGTGCGACACGACTTTTGTCCGCGTGTCCGACACGACCGTCATCGGCGCGACCGGCCCAGGATCCCGCCGCCGGCAAAATGCGCGCGGGCGCCGAGCGCTTCTTCGACCCGGAGCATTTCGTTCCATTTGGCCATGCGTTCGCTGCGCGCAAAGCTGCCGACCTTGAGCTGGCCGGCACCCCAGCCGACCGCCAGATGCACGATGGTGGTGTCCTCGGTTTCGCCGGAGCGGGCCGAGACGATGGCGGAGAAGCCGCACTCCGTCGCCGCATCCCAACATTCGACCGTTTCCGTCAGGGTGCCACGCTGGTTGGGCTTCAGCAGGACGGTGTTGGCCGCACCCCGCAGCGCCGCTTCCCGCACCCGAGACGCCTGGCTGACCAGGAAGTCATCGCCGACGATCTGCACCTGGTGGCCGACCTGGCGGGTGAATTCGGCAAATCCGTCGGGATCGTCCTCGGCCAGCGGGTCCTCGATGGACAGGATCGGGTACTTGCTGATCCACCCTGTCAGCAGCTTGATCATGTCGCCGGTATCGAGCTCCCGGTCTTCCAGCGCCAGCTTGTAGCGCCCGGCATGGCCGAATTCGGAGGCGGCGATATCCAGCGCGATGCCCACCTGCTCGCCCGGGCGGAAGCCGGCGCGTTCGATGGCGCGAACCAGCATGTCGAGCGCCTGTTCGTTGGTGTCGAACACCGGCCACCAGCCGCCTTCATCGGCGACACCGGCCAAGGTGCCGGCTTCTTTCATCAGGATGCCGGCGGCGCGGTAGACCTCGGCGGTCCAGTCCAGGGCCTGGGCGAAATTGTCCGCGGCCGGACACATGACCATGAAGTCCTGGATGTCGACGCGGCGGCCGGCATGGGCGCCACCGCCGAAAATCTGGATTTGCGGCAGGGGGATCAGGTCGGCCTC
>CAMATI010000225.1 GCA_945861095.1 Asaia bogorensis
CCGGCAAGGGGGGTGCTGTGATGCCCGGCCGCGGACGGATCGTTGCGCGCGACTACGCATCCGACGAAGCCGCCACCCAGGCACAAGCCGCGCTGCTCGGCCCCGCCACCCTGGACGTGTACCTGAACGCCGACGGCTATTGGCGGAACATCCCCGAAACGGTGTGGAACTTCACGATCGGCGGCTACCAGGTCATGAAGAAATGGCTGTCATACCGCGAACAGCCATTGCTGGGCCGAGCGCTCGCACCGGGGGAGGTGCGCTATGTGCGAGACATGGCGCGGCGTTTGGCGGCGCTCCGCCTGATGGCACCGGCCTTGGACGCCAATTATCGCGCCTGTGCTGCGGCACACCGTCCCTTGGACACATCGAAACCGAATTGACTGGCGAGGGTCGTGGGGAGCGAGTCGCCTGAAACCGCAACCCAGACCCCAAAGCCATTTGGGACAATCGTTGGCCGCCGGCGATGCCACGGCTGCGTGAAAGCCATGCGTTTGGGCGCGCCTACCGGTCCCCCGGTGATGGGCTGTCCAGCGCGGTCGCGTCGGTGATTTGCCTATATTTTGATCACCGCGAGGTGATGGTTAACAGCATCGCTTCGAAACAAAACCCCCCTGATCCCGCAGGGATACGCAACGAACACCCCCCGAATCCGCCGTGTTCCGCAACGACACCGCCCTGGACACGAACTTAAACCAACATCTCAAAACGATCGAAATTCCAGCGCCAATCCAATCAATCAGAGCCCGTGTGTGATGTACGGTCTCAAAACAGTTCCAGAAATCGACACCCAATCGGTGGAGCACATCTCCCGACAGCGAATTTTCGGTTAACCATTGCACAAATAATGAACAAACCGTGACATCGCAGTTGGATACCACACCATCCTGATCCAGCTTCTGAACCAAGACATCTTGCCACAACCCACCCATTCATGAGAAGAACATACCAAAAACACGCAATCTCAAGTCGGCAAAACCCGACTAACCGCCCATCGACATCAAACCCCCGAACCCGCAGGAGACCCAACCGCCGACAAACCCAACCCCTCAACCCACCCCCAACCCCGCACGAACCGCATAAACCTCGGGATTGTACACAGACAAAGGCCTCTCCCCAGCCAATTCCGCCAGAATCGCCCGCGCCGCCGCGAAACCCATCGCGCGCACCGCGTCCGCGGTCTGGGCCGCCACATGCGGCGACAGCACCACGTTCTCCATCCCCCGCAGCGGAGACTCTAAAGGCAAAGGCTCCAGGTCATAGACATCCAAAGCCGCCCCGGCCAGGCGCCCTGACCGCAGCGCGGCAAGCAAAGCCCCCTGGTCCACCAGGTCCCCACGGCCCGTGTTCACCAGAAACCCACCGGGTCGCATCATCGAAAACGCATGCGCATCGACGATTCCACGGGTCGCCGTGCTCGATCGAGCATGTAGGGTCACCACATCTGCCTCCGAAAGCAGCACCGGCAGAGGCACCAACCGCACCGCCAACCCGTCCGGCACCAAGGGTTTCGGGTCACAGGCCAGAACCGTCATCCCGAACCCCAACCCGATCCGGGCCACGCGGCGTCCGATCTGGCCCAACCCGACCACGCCCAAAATCCGGCCTTCCAGCCCGACGCCAACCAGGGGTGCTCGATCCCAGCCGCCCGACCGCATGCTCCGATCCGCCTGGGGCACACGTCGCAGCAAGGCCAGCAGCAGCGCGAACGTGTATTCGGCGACGGCGGAGGCATTGGCCGCCCCCGCATTGGTCACCACCACCCCGGCCGCGGTTGCCGCGTCCAGATCGACGTCATCGACCCCGGATCCATGGCACGCCACGATCCGCAACCCGGGCGCCGCCGCGATCACCGGGGCCGAGATCGTGCCGAGCCGGACCAGGATCGCAGAAACGTCTCGGACCGCCTCGACCATCGTTGCTTCGGCGGCATAGGCGCCGGCGATGCGGACCTCACAGGTCTGGCGCAGCAGGGCGACCGCATCCGGATGGATGGAGTCGTCCGTCAGCAGGACGACCGGCCGGGTCATGTCGACGAAGGAAACGACCCGGCGATCCGGCGTGTATACGGAACATAGGTGTTCACCTGGTCCAGATACCGCACCGCCGCACCAAACGCCGCCGCCACACCCGCATCGGCCGGCGCCGGAACCTGCATTTCAACGATCGCGATCAGGTCCGTGCCATCCGGCTGATCGGCGTGAAACAGCCGGAACTGAGCCACCTCGGCCCGCCCGTCATACAGAGTGTGCAATCCGGCCAGCACCTGGGCCTCCGCCTCCGGCCCCACCTGGCGGAACCGGAACAGCACGATCCGGGACGCGGCCCCGGCCGCCCCCATCAGCGCGGAGCCCGGAAACACCTGGCGTGCATCGGCCCGATACTGCCCCCAGACGCGAGAGATCACCCGATGCGTCCATGCCGAATACTTCGCCCCGGCGATCTTTGCATAACCCGGACCACGCAGGACATTGGTATCGGCCAGGTCATACAGCGCCAGATACCGGGGAAACCCGTCAATACAGATGTAGCGGCCGGCGGTGACGAACCCCTCGCAGTCCCGGCGCTCCGGGAAGTGCTCGGTGTCATACCAGTCCTGGAACTCCTCCTCCATCGCCGGGGGAGGTTCCATCATCGCCAGCAACAGGCCCGTGGCGCTCATGTCGGCAGTTCCGCCGGACGGAAGCCCAGGATCGCCTCGAACCGCTCACTGTATAAAGGCCAGGCTTCCGGGTTCACCATCCGAGGCGGCACCTTGCCGTCGAAGATGTCGATCCACTGATGCGCGGTGGCGGTCACCATCTCGAACACGGACTCGTCGGTCATGCCGGCGTTGTGCGGGGTGACGATGACGTTGTCCAAGTGCAGCAGAGGATGATCCAAATCCGGCGGCTCCTTCAGGAACACGTCCAGACCCGCCCCGGCGATCCGCCGTTCCCGCAAGGCATCGGCCAGGTCGGCCTCGTCATGTATGCCGCCGCGGGCGGTATTCACAAAATAAGCAGAGGGCTTCATCAGCGCGAACTGCGCCCGTCCGAACATGCCGAAACTCTCTGGCGTCCGAGGACAATGCACCGTCACATAGTCAGACCGTTGCAGCAGTTCCTCCAGAGACACTTTCTGCCCGCCGCGCGCCGCGATCTGCTCCGCCGTCTGATACGGATCATACGCCAAAACCGTCATCTCGAACGCCGCTCGGCAGATATCCGCGACCCGGGTGCCGATATTGCCGATCCCGACAATGCCCAGGGTCTTGTTGCGGATGTCGTTCCCCGCATAGCCGCGCCGGTCCATGTTGGGGACGGTGCGCATGGCCTTCTCGGACACCGCGATCTTCTTGGACAACGTCAGGATCAGGCCGAGAGCATGTTCCGCCACGCCTTCCTTGTTGGTCCCGGACTGGTTGACGACGATGACACCGGCCGCGGTGCAGGCCTCCACATCCACCATGTCGTAGCCGGCGCCGGTGGAACTGACCGCGAGCATCGAGGGGCAGCGCGCCAGCATCGCCGCATTGGCAAACCACGGCTCCTTCAACTCGGTGCGCGATTGAGTCTGGTAGCCGTGCGCCCGACTGATCTCCGCCCAGTTGTCATCGTCGGGCGTGGCATATTCCAGCCGCACCACCTCGATATCCGGCCGTCCGGCCAGGATCGACAAAGCGACCGGGTTCATGAACTCCTCAAAATAGACGAGGCGTTTGATGTTCGCGACCATGGTTTCCCCCCGGATAATGTCGGCCAGGAGTGTAACCCGCCCGATCCGGAATGCCAGCCAGGACAGGGAGGCCGGACCGGAGGGCGCAACGGAGATAGCCTGCAAGACACCACCCGTAACGCGCGACCAACCCGTCTCGGTCGGCCCGACCCTATGCCGCCAGGGTCTGGCTTCGCACCAGGCGAGCATACAACCCGTCCCGCGCCATCAGGTCCGCATGCGTCCCCATCTCCCGCGCGACACCGTCGGCCATCGCAACCACCAGATCGGCATCGCGCACCGTGGAAAGCCGATGTGCGATCACGATCGTGGTGCGTCCCTTGCGCAACCGGGTCAGAGCCAACTGGACCGCGGCCTCCGATTCCGTATCCAGCGCGCTGGTCGCCTCATCCAGCAGCAGGATCCGAGGATTGCGCAGAAGGGCACGCGCCAGGGATATCCGTTGCCGTTGTCCGCCGGACAGCCGCTGCCCGCCGGTCCCGACCTCGGTGGCATAGCCCAGGGGCAGGGCCGCGATGAAGTCCGCCGCGGCCGCGGCCGTTGCCGCCGCCTCGATCTCCGCCTGGCTGGCACCCGGGCGGCCCATGGCGATGTTCGCGGCCACCGTGTCATCGAACAGCAGCGCGTCCTGCCCGACATAGGCAATGGCATCGCGCAGATCGGCCTTTCTGATGTGGCGCAAATCGACCCCGTCGATCCGGACCGCGCCCTCCGCCACGTCGTGCAACCGAGGGATCAGAGCCAGGGCCGTGGACTTGCCGCCCCCGGATGGGCCGACCAGCGCCACGGTGCGCCCGGGCAGAGCCTCGAACGCCAGCCCGGCCAGCGCGACCCGCCCGTCCGGGTAGCGGAAATGGACATTGTCGAACACGACATGCCCGTCCCCGGCCGGCAATCCGGCGGCATCGGGCGCATCCAGCACCCGGGGCTGCTCATCGATGACCGAGAACACCCGGACCAGCCCCGCCAGCCCTTCCTGCAACGCCGCGTTCAACGACCCCAACGACCGGAGCGGGCGGGAGGCGATCAGCAGGGCTGCGACAAACCCGGTGAAATTGCCCAGCGTATGATCGCCCGTGGCCGCGCGCCATCCCTCGAACCCGATCACCGCCGCCACCGCCGCCCCGCCCAGCACCTCCAGCACCGGGTCCACCCGCGCTCGGCTTTTCGCCATCCGCATCAGGGAGCGATACAGGCGGTTGAATGCCCCCTCGGCCCGGTGGATTTCCGCGTCTTCCAGGCGATAGGCCCGCACGGTCCGGGCCTGGGCGAAGCTCTCGTTCAGCAGAACGGCGGTTTCCCCCACCTGATCCTGCATCCCGCCCGAGGCTCGGCGGATCCGCTTGCCGATCCGCTGGATGGGAACCGCCGCCAGGGGATAAAGCGCCGCGGCAATCAGCGACAGCAGCCAATCCAGATAGATCATCGATCCGATCAGCCCGACCACGGTGATCGCGTCCGCCACGCCATTCACCGCCCGCGTCAACGCTTCCCGGATCGTGCCGGCATCCGTTGTGAACCGCGCGGCCAACTGGGCGGGTGCCTCCCGCTCCAGACGAGCCAAATCCGCATGCGCCAGATGAGAGAACATGCGGACCTGCAAGGCCCGGATCACCAGCAGGACGATCTGCTGCACCTGCACGTTCTGGAAATACTGCGCCGCGGCTTTCAGGGACGTCACAACGATCACCAGGATCGGGATCACATAGAGAATCCGAGGATCCCGTTCCGTGAACATCTGGAACGCGCGATCGATCACCACGGGATACAGCGCCGTCATCCCCGCCATCAACCCGGTCAGCACCAGCACGAGCAGCAGGCGCGGTTTGTGATCGCGCAGATGCTCCCGCCACAGCCGACCCAGCAGGGCGCGCGTGTCCGTGGCTCCGGCACCCGGGGTTTTGGCATCCGCCTGGGCGGAGGGACGGATCGGCGGGAGCGCGGCTTCGTTCATGGCTGGCGCATCTAACAGGGCGGGACCCAAGCGGCCAGGGCAAGGGTGAAGACGTCCGTTATGGGCATCCGCTGGGGAATCCGGTGCGGCGTCCGGCGGCCGCATCCGACCGCCCGACCGGGCGATCTCCCCCATGCCGCGTTTACAGATTCCATACTTGTTCTCGCCTGGAAGTGACGGCGTAATACAACCTAGAGATAATTGTTAACATTTAATTCAACCTATAGTGGCATTTCATGGGGACCCCAGCGTGCGTCCCGGTCAAAATCATGGCGAGCGCTGTCTGGGGACCTGCGGCTCGGCAAGGAAGGCTCCGAAAAATGGCAACGATGACGATCGCTCAGGCTCTGGCATCCACCGACACGAACATCACTGTTGTCGACACGCCGCAAAACATCGCGGGATCCGCCTCCAACGCAGCATTTGTGGCCCGTGTTGCGTCGTTCACGCTGAACGCGAATAGCGCCTCCGGAGCCTTGGATGCCACGAAGATAGCCGCGCTGGGCAGCAAATTCAGCTTGGGTGGCTTCCGTTACATCGTTCGCGGCACGGTCGCGGAGCTGAACAATCCGATCTATGCCGCCGGCGTTGCCCTGTCCAACGCGCTGTCGTTCCTGGATACCGCCCCCAACCTGCTGGCGGCCGCGACCAGTCCGAAGATGACCAGCGCATTCAGCGTACTGCTGTCAACCAGCGCCAGTCTCACCGTTGCGAACATAGCCACGCTGGCGGTGCTGCCGAATTTCTCGATGAACACGGGCCAGTTCATCACCGCGGCGGACACGGGCGCCAATCTGCTGACGGTCACGACCAACCAGAAGAACCGCGGTGTGTCGGCGTTCAAGGTTGCGATCACGTCTACGGTGACGGTGACGGAAGCGCAGTCCCTGGTTGCCCTGCCGCAATTCGCGGTGCTTACGGGCATTGCGCTGACGGTCGCGGGACCGGTCTCTCAGATGACGACATCTCCGGTTGCCGCCGGTCTGCCCGCGCTGGCCGCCGTGTCGGGGATCGTTATCAGCGTGTCGGATACGCTGGCGAACCTGCTCGCCAATATTTCCGCCATTACGACGCTGAAGACCTCGGTCACCGCCCTGATTGCCACCATGACCGACAGCCAGACGGTTGCCGTGTCCGACCTTTCCGCGATCATGGCGATCCCGGCCTTTCGCGTCCTGGCCGGGCAGACCCTGACCGTCAGCGACACCGTCGCAAACCTCGCCGCGATCACGACGCAGCAGGCCGCGATCATGCAGGCGACCGGTCTGTCGCAGGCCGACACCGCGACCGTGCAGCAATTGACGAAGCTGCTGGTCCTGCCTGGGTTTACCAAGTCGGTCGACCGTCCGCTGACCGTCGTCGATACCCTCGCCAATGTCGGAGCGGTTACGTCACAAGGCCGAGCGGCGGTGGGTGCGATGGTCGTGGCGGATACGATGGCGCATCTGCTGGCGGCCACATCCTTGCCGACCGGCGTGACTGGAGTCCGGGTGCTGCTGGACGGCAACGCCTATACCGTTGCTCAGGGCGCCGCGCTGCTGACCTTGCTGGGGCAGGGCAAGACTTTGTCCCTGGTTGGCTCGGGCAACGCCACCGACCTGAAGATCCAGGACACGCTGGTTCACCTGACCTCGGCGCAGAGCACGTTGTCGGCCCTGGCCGCGGCAGGCTCGGTTTCGATCCTGCCCACCGATGCGAACGGCACGTTCACCGCTGCCGTCGCCGCCAGCCTGAGCAACGTGCCGGGCTTCGATCCGGCCGATTATACGCTGTCGGTCGCCGACACCGGCGCCGCACTGTCCGCCGTGGCGGTCGACATCTTCGGGCATGGGTTTGCCACGATCACCGTGACCACCGGCAAGTTCTCCGGCATGGTGATCCAATTGCTGGACCCGGCACTGCGGTTCGGCCCGACGCAGTCCGGCAGCAATGCCCCCCCGGCGGCCACCGCGGAACTGTCCGTCAACGCGACGGTCGACGCGGAGCAGTCGATGCGCCTCGCGCATCTGCCGGGATTCTCGATCGGTGCCGGCGTCACGCTGACGCTCAGCGATACGATGGCCAACCTGATCGCCGCGGCGCGCGTGGGCGGTATCGCGGCGACCGATATCGTGGTGACAGACGCCCAACCGGTGTCCGCCGCGGATGCAGCGGTCTTGGCGAACATGCGCGAGGTGATCGGGACCAGTCACTTCGACATGGGCTCGAACGTCCTTGTCATCGACGATCTGGCCTCCGAGATCGCCGATCCGGCCCATGCGGCCGGCATTGCCATGGCGACCACCGTCAGGCTGTCCGACGACTCGATCATCAACGCCGCCGAAGCCATGGCGCTTGCCGCCCTGGGCAGCAAGTTCGAGGTGGGCGGCTTCTCCATCGTGATCTTCGACACGGTCGCTAATCTGACCAGCCTGGCCCAATCGTCCAGCGCGACCGACGCGGTCAATGGCTGGGGCAGCCTGGTCCTGCTGTCGAATGGTGCCACACTCAGCCTTGCGGCGACCCAAGTGCTGGCGGCGCTTGAAGGGGTGGCGAATGCCTCCCGCCACATCACGATCAGCGACACCGCGGCCAACCTGGTCGCCGGCGAGGCCTCGCCCATACTCCACAGCGGGATCCAGATCCGGCTGTCCGCCGACGCCGTGGTTTCCGTCGCGGACATGGCGAAACTGGCCACCATGCCGACCCTGGCACTGAACGGCCGAGCGCTGGTGGTGCAAGACACGCCGGAGCATTTGGCGA
Organism: Asaia bogorensis; assembly: GCA_945861095.1. GTDB lineage: Bacteria > Pseudomonadota > Alphaproteobacteria > Acetobacterales > Acetobacteraceae > Rhodopila. The sequence goes on from CAMATI010000225.1 coordinate 8,414, forward strand.
CTCTGGCGCCGTTCGCCTCGCAACTGGCGACTTCGGTGCAGATCGTCACGAAGACATTCGGCAACGCCACGCAATTCACCATTGATGCCGCTGAACTGCGGTCGCTCGCGAACCTGCCGCATCTGTCCACCGCCAACCTGACCGACCTGGTCGTCGTGTCCGATTCCGCCCAGGCCCTGGTCGGGATCGCGTCGTTCTTCTCCGGCTCCTCCAACAACCCGCTGCGTGGCCATGTGACGCTGTCGCTGTCGGCCGACGCCGTGCTGAACGTCTCCGGTGCGTCCGCCTTGGCCGCGACCAACAGTGTCAGCCTGGATGGGCATTCCTTGCAGGTGCTGGACGTTCCCACCGCCCTGCTTTCGTCGGGTGCGGCGCAGGCCCTGGCGCTCGCGACGCAGGTGGGGTTGAGCGTTTCGGTCGTTCTGCCGGTCGATGACGCCACCGCCCTGGTCGGCGTGACGAATTACACGGACGGTTCGAACGCGCTGTTCATCGCGGATACGCCCGCCCGTCTGCTGACATTGACGCAGGATGTCATCGGTCACTCCTCCGGTCAGTGGGTGCGCCCACAGACATCCTCCAACGTCGCCGATTACCGCCTGGACGCGGCCGACGTGATGGCGCTTGCCGAACTGCCGGCATTGTCGTTCCCCGATTTCAGCGGGATCATCACGGTTGAGGACACCGCCGCCAACCTCGTCACCCTGGCCGGCGCGTTCGGTTCGGCCGCCTCTGGTTCCGAGCTGTTGATGATCCGCGCGGCGTCGATGATGCAACTGAGCGACGATGCGACCATCTCCATGGCGCAGGCCCGCACCCTGGGCGAACTCGGTCTTCGCTTCGTCAACAACGGGCATACGCTGATCGTCGAGGACGAACCGTCGCAGTTGCAGTCGCCATCCGGCTGGTCGGGTATCGCCGGGCAGATCACCGGCTTCCATCTGGCGGCCGCAGACGAGCCATGGGTCGTGACGGCCGCCGTGGCGGCGAAGCTGTCCGCCCTGGTCGGGTTTGATGACGGCCCGGGCATGGCGGTTGTCGATACGGTGGGCAACCTGCTGGCTCCCGCCAACGCCAACGGGCTGACCGCCGCGGTTTCGGTCGCGCCATCGGGCGATATCACGGTCACTGTCGCCCAGGCGGCGGGTCTGCAACAGATCCAAGACTTCTCGCTGGGCGGTCATACGATGACCATCAGCGATGGCGGCGGCAGGCTCGCGAGCCTGGATTCCGCCACGATTGCCCTGGCCTCCTCGATCAAGCTGGGCGGTTCCAGCCTGGTGACCGTGGCGCAGTTCGATATCCTGCGCGAGCTGCCGAATTTCAGCACCGACGGGCGCCTGCTGGTCATCAGCGACACCGCCACCAACCTGCTGACCCTGACCGCGGACGATGTCGCGATGGCCACGATGATCGTGGTCAGCGGCAATGCATCGTTGACCGCGGCCGAGGCCGATGCACTGGCCGAACTGCCGCGGTTCAGCACCGGCATCGCGCGCCTCACCGTCCTGGATACGGCGGCCAACCTGCTGCACATTTCCGGCAACGGGGAGCTGCCGGACAATTGGGAAGGCGCGATGCTCGCGTCCCATGTCCTGCTGACGGCAAATGCGACGATTACGGCCGAACAAGCCGCGGATCTGGCCGTCCTGGGCAGCCGCTTCTCCCGCGACGGCCACAACCTGACCATCAGCGATAGCCCGCAGGCCCTGCTGGACCCGGCCAATGCCGCGGGCCTCAGTGTGGCCACGGCGATCGCCTTGTCCACGAGCACGGTCACGATCTCCGCGCTTCAGGCGGCACGGCTGGAAGCGATCGGCACGTTCGACAAGGGCGAGACCGTCGTGACGGTCAGCGATACGGCCGCCAACCTGATGTCGGCCGGCTATGCCGGCGGCATCGCGATGGCCGATCATGCGCAACTGTCGGCGGCGGTCTCGCTGTCCGTGCAGGACGCCATCGCGTTGATTGGGATGCCGAATTTCGCGGTCAACGCCAATGCGGCGCTGACCATCCGTGACAGCCTCGACGACCTGCTGCGGCTTGGCGAGATCACCCTGTCGGACAACGACTCCATCCTGGATGCCACAAGGATCATGCTGGCCGCCGACGTCCAGGCGACCGCGGCCGAACTGGTGGCCCTGGCCGCTCTGCCGCAATACGGCCTGACCGGCGCCACCTTCAGCCGGGATGGTCACGCCCTGGTGCTGGCCGATACCGGATCGGACATTGCCGCCTTCACACCCGACAGTATCGCCGCGCCCACCGCCTATCGCATGATCGGCGACGACACGTTGTCCGCGGCCGAAGCCGATATATACCCCGACTCCCCCGAAACCCGAAGGAATCGCTTGCCAACCGGATCGAAGGCGATTCTGCTCCCATCCATGATCCGGCGCGGCTTCCTCGACAGCGAATCACGACAGGACCTGATCGAACTGGCCCGCGACGGGTCGGCCG
>CAMATI010000226.1 GCA_945861095.1 Asaia bogorensis
CGCTGGGGATCGATGCCTCGCCGGGAGGGATCCAGAGACGCACCGTCTGAACCCCCTATGACGCGGTTGTAGTGCCACACGAGCCGCAGAGGCGGCACAAGATACTGATAATATGAGGTTTATTTTGGTGGGTGCTAAACATGGGCTGGCGCGAAGGCCGGATTGTCGAGGCGCAGCGACGCCAGATTGGCCGAGGGATCGCGCGATCCGGGGCGGGCGGAGGCGAGGGCGCCGTTGGCGAGGATAAGCGTATAGGTGTCCTGGGCGGGCAGGGACTGATCGGCGGTCACGACCAGGCCGGATTGCCAATGTATGCCGGTGATATGGCGGTTCTGCCCAACGCGAATCGCCGCGACCAGGGGCGCCGCGGATTCCACCAGTCCTGCGATCGACGTCGAAACATCGAAAAGGGTCATGCTCATGCGGCGGGGATCACATATCTGATCGAGACTGAACGCGAATGGTCGCGCCGGACGCGGATGTCGCACGCCCATGCGGCGAAGGAAACTATTTCATTCAGGTTGCTGGCAGGCGGCGGTCTGCCCCTGGCCGCTCGCCGCGTCTTCGCCCAACCTGGGGTCCATGTCATCCCATCCCGAACATTGGCTGAAGGTCCGTCCGGAGGGGCTTTATTGCGAACCGGGCGGCTTCCATATCGATCCCCTGCGCGCGGTCGATCGCGCCGTGATCACCCATGGGCATTCGGATCACGCCCGCCCGGGTCATCGCGCGGTCCTGGCCACCGAGGATACCTTGGCGATCATGCGGGCGCGCATGGGTCCCGCAAGGGGACCAACAGGGGGACTAACAGGGGGACCCACGGGAGGTCTCACGGGGGCCGGGCACACGCAGCAGGGCGTCGGATGGGGAGAGGTGTTGACGATCGGGGATGTGCGGGTCTGGTTGCGGCCGGCCGGGCATGTGCTGGGCAGCGCCCAGGTCGCGATGGAATACCAGGGCGCGCGCGCGGTGGTCAGCGGCGACTACAAGCGCGTGGCCGACCCGACCTGCGCCGGTTTCGAGCCCATCCCATGCGACGTGTTCGTGACCGAGGCGACGTTCGCCCTGCCGGTCTTCGTGCACCCGCCGCCGGAGGATGAAATCCGTCGCCTGCTGGACAGCGTGGCGCTGTTCCCGGACCGCACGCATGTGGTGGGTTGCTATGCGCTGGGCAAAAGCCAGCGGCTGATCGCCCTGCTGCGCCTGGCCGGCTGGGACCGGCCGATCTGGCTGCACGGCGCGCTGCTGGCCATGTGCGAGGTCTATCGCGCCCGCGGGGTCGAACTGGGCGACCTTCGGCCGGCCATGTCGGCGGGGAAGGGGGATCTCGCCGGCGCCATCGTCCTGGCTCCGCCCGGTGCCGTGGCCGACCGGTGGTCCCGGCGGTTGGAAGACCCGGTGGTGGCGCTCGCTTCCGGCTGGATGCGGGTGCGCCAGCGCGCCAAATCGCGTGGGGTCGAACTGCCCCTGGTGATCTCCGACCATGCCGACTGGAATGAGCTGAACGCCACCCTGGACGATGTCGGGGCGCCGGAGGTCTGGGTCACTCATGGGCGGGAGGAAGCGCTGATCCACGCCGCGGGGCTGCGCGGAATACGGGGGCGTGCGCTGCGGCTGATCGGCTACGACGATGAGGGCGATGTTGCGTCGGAGCCGAGTTTGATCTAAATTGGCTCCATAATGAAACCACGCCTTATAGGCATCAACGGAAAAAAACTCATGTCCGTTAACCTCTCGATAAAGAATGCGCCCGATGATGTCGTGGCGCGCCTGCGGGAGCGGGCGACCCGCAACCACCGATCCCTGCAAGGCGAACTCATGGCCATCATCCAGGAAGCCACCAACCCCGTGTCGTCTCGGGCACTGACCGTGGACGAGTACCGCGCGCGGATCGCGGCGCTGGGCCTGAACACGGAAGACGAATCTGCGGCGATCGTGCGGTCGGATCGTGATGCGCGCGGGCAGCGCTGACCGCATGGCTGAACGGGTCGTCCGTCGTCCCCGATCATAGCCGCGCGATCTAACCGATGGTGGTCAAGGTCATCGACGCGTCCGCCCTGGCGGCGATCGTCTTCAACGAACCGTCCGGCGCCGCCATCGCCGACCTGATCCGCGGCTGCGAATTGGTTGCGCCCGAATTGCTGGCCTATGAGATGGCCAATGTCTGCCTGGTGAAGATCCGCCGGCGCAGTGCGCCGCGAGAGGCGCTGCTGGCGGCCATGGCCATGCCCGGCCTCCGGATCGAGACCGTCACGGTGGACCACCGCGCGCTGTTGCCCCTGGCGGAGGCGACGGGTCTGACCATTTATGACTCCAGCTATCTCTGGCTGGCGAGGGAACTGGGCGTCGATCTTGTGACCCTGGACCGGGAACTGGCCGCTGTTGCCGGGAAGACATCATGATCCAGCCATTGACCTTCGCGTTCGCCGATGACGGTTGCATTCCGAACTCCACGCTGCCGCTTCTGGTCTACCAGGCCGCCTTGCCCGCCGACGCCGCGGCGATCGAGCATGCGTTCGCCGCCAATCGTTGGCCTCCCGCCTGGCGGGATGGCGTGCATCCGTTCCACCATTTCCACAGCAATGCGCATGAAGCGCTTGGGGTGGCGCGGGGGGAGGCGACGGTGCTGTTCGGCGGTCCGGGCGGCCGGGTGCTGACGGTCAAGGCCGGCGATGTCGTGGTGATCCCGGCCGGGGTAGGCCATTGCAACCAGGCGCAATCCGACGATCTGCTGATCGTAGGGGCTTATCCCGATAATGCGGCCCGCCCCGACATGCATCGCGGCCGAGCGGGGGATTATCGGACGGTGACGGCGAATGTCGCGCGGGTGGTGAAGCCGAGCGCGGATCCGGTGACCGGGGCGATTGGGGGGCTGAACGCGATCTGGGACCGATAGAACGGATCTCGACCGCGGTTTGGATTGAAGGGCGCCCCGCGGCTCAGGCCGCCATGCGCGGCTCGGCTCAGGCCGCCATGCGCCCCGCGATCAGGGGCGGCGCGCGGTGTTGCGCTGCTTAACTGGCGTGGCGCGGGGTGCGTAGGCGACCCGGGCGCGCCCATAGGCCATCGGCGCTTCCGCGACCTCCTCATAGTTGCTCCACATCCGTTCGGAGGCCGGGCGCAGGTCGCGCGGCGCCGGGTTGAGCGACGGTTGCGGAGCTGGGACGGCGACGGCGGTGCGCATGTATCCGGAGTCCGGCCGGTCGTAGATGAAGCCATGGGTCGGATAGACCGAACCAAAGTCCTCCCCACGGCCGAGCTGCACGCGAACGGCGGACCAGTCGTTGGATTCGGACACGTCGACCACGGTAACACCGCGGGCGACCCCGCCACGTCCGCCGCTGGTCGGCCAGTTGGCATGATCGATCAGCACCTGGCGTGCGTTGACCACACGGCTGACGACCGCCACATGCCCCATCCGCATGCTGTGGTTGGAGCGGAAAGAGAGGATGCTGCCGGATTCGGGCATCTTGCCGCGCGCATAGGTGCCGGCGGCGTTGTCCCACCACTGCCAAGCATTGCCGCTGACGGTCATTCCGGTGGCCATCCGCGCGTAGGGCACGCAGGATATGCCGCCGTAACGGGCCACGGTCATGCCGGATCGCGCGCCACCTGAACGATGCGCCATTACCCGAGCCTTGTAGACCGCCATCGGCGTCGCGCGCACCGCCCCGTTTCGGCTGGTCTGCACGACCGGCTTTGATTTAGCGGCGCTTTTCGCGGTATAGGGGGCAGCGGTGTGTGTTGCCGTCGGCTTGGTTGGCGCGGCGTCGGTCTGCGATGGAAACAGAGAAAGACCCAGCAAAAGGGTGGACCCAAGTAACAGGGCCGTGGTGCTGGTTCTCCATTCCCGCATGATGCCGTCTCCTGAGCTGTTCCAGACCCGATTGGCGGTAGCAGCAGGGTTGCAATCCTGACAACCCACGCAGGCGACCGTTCCGCGGATGACAATTTATTTCCCTGATCTGGGGTGTGCATAACCCTGCTAATCGGGAAGATTGTCCTAATACGGGGTAATTGATAACGATTGGTTAATACATCCGTGTGATTTGGATCATTGTGTGTGGGGGGTGTGCCGCCGGGTCGCCAGAATCGTCCGGCGGCTCGGAAAATCCGGGCAGACGCGCGCGTGCCTCTGTATGGCGGGCAATCCGCTCCTTGACCGCGTCGGGTCGCGTCCGGCCTATGCTGCGACCGATCCACCCCGGGCGTTTGGAGGCGACATGCAACAGGATATCGGGCGAATCGTGCGGATCGGTGCGATCGAAGTCGGCAACGCGTGCCCCTTTGCCCTGATCGCCGGCCCGTGTCAGATCGAATCCCGCGACCATGCGATGGAAATCGCCATCGCACTGCGGGAGATCAGCGATCGGACCGGCGTGCCGGTGATCTACAAATCCAGCTACGACAAGGCCAATCGCACCAGCGCCTCGGCCGAACGTGGCATTGGCATGGACCGCGGCCTGGCGATCCTGGCCGAGGTGCGGGAGCGCACCGGCATGCCGGTTCTGACCGATGTGCACACGGCCGAACAATGCGCGCAGGCGGCGCAGGCCGTCGATGTTCTGCAGATTCCTGCCTTCCTCTGCCGACAGACCGATCTGCTGATCGCCGCGGGACAGACCGGGAAGGCGATCAACGTCAAGAAAGGTCAGTTCCTGGCGCCCTGGGACATGCAGCATGTCGCCGCCAAGATCGCCAGCACCGGCAACCACAACATCCTGTTGTGCGAGCGAGGTGCCAGCTTCGGCTACAACACCCTGGTCAGCGATATGCGCGCGCTGCCGATCATGGCGCGCACCGGCTATCCGATCGTGTTCGATGCAACCCATTCGGTGCAGCAGCCGGGCGGGCAGGGCGCCTCATCTGGCGGGCAGCGCGAATTCGCCCCCGTCCTGGCGCGCGCGGCCCTGGCCGTCGGCGTCGCGGCCGTGTTCATCGAAACCCATCAGGACCCGGACAAGGCCCCCAGCGACGGCCCGAACATGATCCCACTGCGAGAGATGGAAGCGTTGGTGACCCGGCTGGCGCGCTTCGATCGGCTGGCCAAGTCCGCGGATTGAGGTAGGCCGGATCGTGCAATCCGGTGCGAAAACCCAGCCGAACAGGTCAGCAACGCGTTGACGGCGTGCATGCGCACTGGACCAATGCCACCCGAGGCGTAGAAAGGTCTTCAGGGTCAGTTGGGAACAGACGCAACGCATGACGCAGGTGACGAAGCGCCGGACCAGGTCCGACGGGCAACGACAGAACGCGCGGAGCGTGCTTCATGCGAACGGCCGGCGCCAATGACCGGGACTCGCCGCCTGTCGTCATCGCCGGACTTGACCCGACAACCCGCGCCGCAACGACAGCAGGCGGATTGCCAGGTCAACCCCGGCAATGACACACAGGAGAGGCTGTCGGCCCATGGGTCCGGCGATCGATACCGACACAAGCGCGCATCGATCGGTTGCCTGGCCGTCCTGCTGATGGCGGGGTGTTCCCCGGTCGGGCCGGACTTCAAACGCCCGGAGTGGCTTTCCCCGGCAACCTGGTTCGGCCCATCCCGCCCGCAACTGAAGGTGGCGCCGAGCATGCCGGCCGCCGAACCGGTCGATCCGAACTGGTGGACGATTTTCAACGATCCGCAACTGACCGCCCTGGCGCAGCGCGTGGCGTTGGAGAACCTGGACGTTAAGGCGGCGTCCCTGCGTCTGGACCAGTCGCGCGCCCAGCTTGGCATCGCGGAGGCCGCCGAACTGCCCACGCTCGATGCTCGTGCGTCCTATGCGCGCCAGAGATCCAGCCAATTCGGCATTCTGACCGCCAATCCCACGACGACCAGTTCCGCGAATGGTGGCATCGGCAACTCCGTGCAGGGCCAGCCGACCCGCCGTTTCACGCCCTATGACATTTTCCAGGGCGGCTTCGACGCATCCTGGGAGATCGATCTGTGGGGCGGCGTGGCGCGGTCGGTGGAAGCGGCGACCGCCACCACGGAAGCCGCGGCCGAGATGCGACGCGGGGTTCTGATCACAACGACGGCCGAGGTCGTGCGCGACTATATCCGTCTGCGCGGCATCCAGGCCCAGCTTCAGATCGCGCGGGACAACCTGCGATCCGCGCAACGCAGCCAGCAACTGACCCAGGCGCGCGCCTCGGGTGGGGTCACGACAGACCTCGACGTGGTTAACGCGTCCGCCCAGGTGCGGCGGACCGCGGCGGAAATCCCCTTCCTCCAGCGCCGCGAGGCCGCCCTCATCAACGCGCTCTCCTTCCTGCTCGGCCAGCCCCCCAACGCGCTGCAGGAGGAGTTGGAGACCAGGAAGCCGGTGCCGCCGGTGCCGCCGAAGGTGCCGGTGGGGGTTCCGTCCGACCTGGTGCGCCGGCGCCCGGATCTGCGCCAGGCAGAGGCGGAACTGCATGCCGCGACGGCGCAAATTGGCGTTGCGCAGGCGGATTTCTATCCGTCCGTCCGCCTGTCCGGCAGCATGGGCTTGCAGGCCTTGCAGATCGGGCAGTTGTTCAATCTGAATGCCCGTCAGTTCGCGGTGGGGCCGAGCATCACGATTCCGTTGTTTGAGGGCGGGAGGCTGCGGGCGACATTGGAATTGCGGGAATCGCAGCAGCAGAGTGCGGCTTTGACCTTCCAGCGTGTGCTGTTGCAGGCGTGGCATGAGGTCGACGACTCATTGACCGCCTATCAGGCGGAACAGGCTCGCCGGGATCAGCTTGTGCTGGCGGTAATCGACAGCAAGCGCGCGGTCGGCCTGGCGCAAAGCCGGTATGAGCAGGGGGTGGCGGATTTCTTGTCGGTGCTGGATGCCGAACGGATTTCGCTGTCGACGCAGCAGCAACTGGCGCTGAGCACGACGAATGTGTCGGAGAACCTGGTGTCGCTTTACAAGGCGCTGGGTGGCGGTTGGGAGACCGCGATGCCGGAGGTGGTGCAGGCGGTGCCGCCGGCCAAGGGGAGGTAGGCGGACAGCGCGTGAGATGGTTGTGGGGAAATTTCTCCCCCGCCCCTTGCGGGAGGGGGCTGGGGGGGAGGGGTTGTTGCGCAATATCCGTGGGAGTTCGCCCCTCCCCCCAACCCCCTCCCTCAAGGGGAGGGGGAGAATTTTCTCCCTGGCTCCGATTTAGATGGATTCAGGCCCCCGGCGCGTCCGCGCAAATCCGATCGACCGTTCGCGCCACGCTGACCCGCCAATCCGGCAGTCTCACCCCGAACACCGTTTCCAACCGGCGGCAATCCAGCCGGGAGTTGGCCGGGCGTTTGGCCGGGGTCGGCCAGTCCTCGGTGCGAATCGGATCGACCGTCGGGATTTTGGCGCCGTGACGGGACGCCTCGGCGAACACAGCGCGGGCCAGCCCGTGCCAGGAGGTTTCTCCGCTGCCCGCGGCATGGAAGACCCCGCCAAATTCCGCCGACCATCCACCATCGCGCAACCGCGCCGCGATCGCCAGGATGGCGTCGGCCAGGTCCGCGGCGGAGGTCGGGCAGCCGACCTGATCCGCCACCACCGTCAGCCGGTCGCGGGTCCGCCCGACATTCAGCATGGTACGAACGAAATTCTTGCCGGTATGGGCGTAGACCCAGGCCGTCCGCAGGATGATGGCATGTGCCCCGGATGCGAGCACCGCCTGCTCCCCGGCCAGCTTGCTCGCCCCGTAAACGCCCTGTGGTGCAACCGGATCGGTTTCCAGATACGGCGAGTCCTTCGCCCCATCGAACACATAATCGGTCGAGACATGGATCAGCGGAATCCCCGCCGCGGCGCAAAGCCGAGCCAGTTCGGCCGGCCCATCGCGGTTGGCGCGGTAGGCGGCGTCCTGGTCGGTTTCGGCGGCATCGACCGCGGTATAGGCGGCGGCGTTCACCACCAGCCACGGATCGGTGGCCCGAAAACAGGCCTCGATCGTCTCGGGCCGGTCGAAATCGAAATCCGGGCGGCCGACGCGGCGCACGGGCACGGTCGCCGCCGCTTCCAGCGCCATTGCAAGCTGCCCGGACCCGCCGGTGACCAGGATCGGACGGTCCGCCATGTCAGGCCGTGAACCAGGTGTCGCAGTCGGCGAAGCGGGGCAGGGTCAGGTCCTTGTCCGACAGCAGGGCTTCGTCTGCCTTGATCGGCCAGCCCACGGCCAAGTCGGGGTCGTTCCAGATCACCCCGCGCTCTCCATCACGGTCCCAGGGGGCGGTGACCTTGTACATGACCTCGGTATCGGGTTCGAGCGTGCAGTAGCCGTGCAGAAACCCCACCGGCACCCAAAGCTGCGACCAGTTTTCGGCGCTGAGTACCGCGCCGGCATGCTGGCCATAGGTGGGGGACCCGCGGCGCACATCGACCGCGACATCCCAGATCGATCCGCGCGTGACCCGCACAAGCTTGCCCTGCGCATTTGGCCCGACCTGCAGATGCAGGCCGCGCACGACGCCGCGTTGGATGGACAGCACGTGGTTGTCCTGCACGAACGGGCCGGGAATCCCGATCGCGTCAAACCGCGCCTGGTTCCAGGTTTCCGAAAAGAACCCGCGGGAATCGGCGAACCGAGGCGGTGTCAGCAGCATCACATCCGGGATGGCGAGGCGTTCGACGTTCACTCATGCTCTCCGTCGGCCAGATCCAGCAGCACGCGGCCGAGTTCGGTCTTGCCGAGGCGCATCGCCTGATCGCGCAATTGGTCGGCGGTGATGTATTTCATGCGGAACGCGACCTCCTCCGGGCAGCCGACCAGCATGCCGGTGCGCGATTGGATTGTCTGCACGAACGTGGCGGCTTGCAACAGGCTGTCGGGCGTGCCGGCGTCCAGCCAGGCGCAACCGCGGGACAATTTCTCCACCCGCAGGGTGTTGGCTTCCAGATAGACGCGGTTGAGGTCGGTGATTTCCAGTTCCCCGCGCGGGGACGGCTTGATGGCGCGGGCGATGTCGCTGACCAGCCGGTCGTAGAAATAGAGCCCGGTGACCGCCCAGTTCGACAGCGGCGCGGACGGTTTTTCAACGATTTCCGACGCCTGGCCCTGGGCGTTGAAGGACACGACGCCGTAACGCTCGGGATCGCGGACCTGATAGGCGAAGACGGTGGCCCCGGTCGGACGGGCGGCGGCGTTGCGCAGCAGGGTGGACAGGTGGTCGGCGTGGATCAGGTTGTCGCCGAGGGCCAGGGCGCAGGGCTCCCCACCGATCCAGTCGCGTCCGATCAGGAAGGCCTGGGCGATGCCGTCGGGGGACGGTTGCACGGCGTATTCGAAGCGGACGCCCAGACGCGCGCCGTCGCCCAGCAGGCGGCGGAACTGCGGCAGGTCTTCCGGCGTGGAGATGATCATGATGTCGCGGATGCCGGCCAGCATCAGGGTGGACAGCGGATAATAGACCATCGGCTTGTCATAGACCGGCAGCAATTGCTTCGATGCGGCCAGGGTCATTGGGTGCAGTCGCGTGCCGGACCCTCCGGCGAGCAGAATACCCTTCATGCGGCGTTCCCCAAGGATGTGGCAGGTTTGACGGTGCCGAGGCGCTGTCCGGCATAGCGGGCGGCGCGAAGAGCCTCCCACCAGGCGCGGTTGTCGAGATACCAGTCGATCGTTAGGCCAAGCCCGGTCTCGAAATCATGCGGCGCGGCCCAGTTCAGCGCGGCTTCGGTGCGGGTCGGATCGATTTCATAGCGGAAATCGTGGCCGGGACGGTCGGTGACGAAGCGGATCAGCCGTTCGCGTGGGCCGGCGGGATCGGGCACGCGGCGATCGAGATGGGCGCAGATGGCCTTCACCACTTGCAGGTTGGTGCGTGGCTGGCGGGCGCCGATGGCGTAGGTTTCCCCGATCTGGCCGGATTCCAGGACCCGCACCAGGGCGGCGGCGTGGTCGTTGACGAACAGCCAGTCCCGCATGTTGGATCCGTCGCCGTAGACCGGCAGGTCCTTGCCTTCCAGCGCGTTCAGGGTCACCAGCGGGATCAGCTTTTCCGGGAACTGCCAGGGGCCGTAATTGTTGCAGGTGTTGCTGACGATGGTGGGCAGGCCATAGGTGTGATGCCAGGCACGGACCAGATGGTCGGACGCCGCCTTGGTGGCCGAATAGGGGCTGCGCGGGTCATAGGGCGTGGTTTCGGTGAAGGGCGGATCGTCGTGGTCCAACGCGCCGAACACCTCATCGGTGGAAACATGGTGGAACCGGAACCGTGCTCGGCGGTCAACGTCCAGACCGGCGTAATGCCGGCGGGCGGCTTCCAGCAGGGAAAATGTGCCGACGACATTGGTCTGCACGAAGTCCGACGGGCCGTCGATCGAGCGGTCGACATGGCTCTCGGCGGCCAGATGCATCACCACGTCGGGGTCGTGCGTGGCGAAGACCTGGCGCATGGCCGCACCGTCCACGATATCGGCGCGGACCAGTGTATGGCGATTGTGGTGGCGGCCTTCCTCCAACGCGTCCTCGGACGCGGCGTAGGTCATCTTGTCGACATTGACGATGATGTGGTCGGTGTGGCGCAGCAGATGGCGCACCACGGCCGATCCGATGAAACCGCAGCCGCCGGTCAGCAAAATCTTCATCGGCGCGTCATTCCTTTTCGCATCCCAGTTGTCGCATCGCGGTGGTCGTATCGGGGGTTTGCATCCGGGGGGCGCATCCGGGAAGCGCGTGGTTTGGCACATCGGGGGGCGCATCGGTAGGGCTCTTCGCTCGCATCGCGGTTGGGTTATCACTCCGGGATATCAAATCTCAATATATACCCCGACTCCCCCGAAACCCGAAGGAATCGCTTGCCAACCGGATCGAAGGCGATTCTGCTCCCATCCATGATCCGGCGCGGCTTCCTCGACAGCGAATCACGACAGGACCTGATCGAACTGGCCCGCGACGGGTCGGCCGCC
>CAMATI010000227.1 GCA_945861095.1 Asaia bogorensis
CAGCAGGAATTCCGGCACTGGATCGGGGGCCAGGAACGCCAGGCGCTCCAGTAACGACTTTCCGGCGAGCGTCAGGCGTTGCACGGACAGCGCCCAGCTTGCGGCGATGGCGCGGGGATAATGGGTGGTTGCGGGATCGGACCAGTCCATCACCAAACGGAACGAGGTTGCCAGCCGAGCGCGGTAGTCGGCGAAGGTGCAGGTGTTTTCGACGATATAGGCGCCTGCATGCTCAAGGGCCAGCGCGAGCTGTCCCAATTTCTCCGCCAGCAAGGCTGCCTGCGCCGCTTCGTCGGGCGCATGCCGGCGACCGTCCTCGGTCCGCTCCATCAGAAATTCGGTTGCGTCTGCAACCGTGAGGACGTCCAGGTTCAGACGTTTGATACCGGCCGGCAATTTCGCGAGCCGGCAGGTCAGCAGCACATGGCCGTGGGGCAGGCGCGCGGTCAGGGCGGTGGCGGCTTTCAGGGCCTCGGGCGAGTCCACGTTGTCCAGGATCAACAGCCAGCCGGGGTTGCGCTTCAACCAGTCCAGCACGGCGGCGTATTTTGCGTCGGGCTTGGCGTCGTCGTTCACGGTCAGGCCAAGCGTGCCGGCCAGATTGCCGAGGTTAGTTTCCAACGCCTGTGGCGTCTCCGCTACGACCAAGAGCGCCGCGGTGTAATCGGCGAGATGCTTCCGGGCATACTCGACCGCGACACGCGTCTTGCCGATGCCGCCCAGGCCGTGGATGGCGAAGTTGGAGGTGATGACGGTCGGTTGCCCCTCGGGCCCGGCCACGCTTTTGCGCAGACGCACCAGGAAGTCGTCGCGACCCTTGAACAACGTGCCGAGGGTTGGGTAGGGCAGGGCGATGGGTTTGGCGCGGACCAGCAGCGGCCAGTCTTCCCGCAGCACTTCTACGCGTAGTCTGTCCTCCGACCCGAACGGGGTCCAATGCAGGCCGGCAGCATCGATATGGCTCAGGAACGAGGCTTGCAGGCCGGATACATCCGATCCGGTGGTCTGTTCCGGGGCAAAGGGGCTGGTGGCCCGATACAGCGACAGCCGACGCTTGTAGTGACGCGCGAAGAAGAACTCCCACTGCGTATAGGACGCCTGCGTCACCCCATCCGGCAGCATGTCCCGATACCGGTCAGCCGCCGCCGCGGGAGGGCACGCGCCGGACCGTTCCCCCAGCACGCAGATCACCGCCTGGCAGTCGCGCACATAGTCGTGGATCAGGTTCAGCAACGTGTCGGAGTCCGGTTCCTGGCGGAACATCTCCTGCCACTGCACGAACAGGCCGCGCGCGATCAGGTCTTTCGCCAGGGCGTCGCGCGCCCGGGCGAACTCGCTGCTGACGCAGGACAGGAAAATGCGGAATGCGTCCATCGGGTCCGTTACACCGGCGATTGTATCCGCGACTGTGGCACGGGGCCGGCGCGTTGGCAAAACCGGTTGCGACCTGGCCGGCTTCCGGGTGGGGTTCGTGCGGGTCGCCCGGTCCGCAAGGCCTAACCACGGAGGACACGAAGGACCACGGGGACGCACGGAGGCGTTGGGCTAAGGCCTGCGCGCCGTCGATCAGCATGGTGCTTCGTGTTCCCCTTGGCCAGGAAGAACACGTCGTTGCGAATGTGACACAAACTGCATCCGTCGCTGACCTATGGGTGCCCGCCGTCATTGCGAGCGCAGCGAAGCAATCCAGGGGACTGGCACGATCGATCCTGTTGGTGGCTCTGGATTGCTTCGCTACGCTCGCAATGACAGCGGTCGTCGTTGCCATTGGTCACTGGTCCGGTCGGTTGGAATGACACCAACCGTCCGAAACATCGACGCATAGGCGTCCGCACATCGTCCAGGCGTCCCCTCATCGTCATCGCCGGGCTTGACCCGGCAACCCGCCCCCTGTCGTTGAAGCGCCGGTTACCGGGGCAAGCCCGGCAATGACGACGGGGGCCGAGGGGGCGGTGCATCGGTCATTGTTTCGGCCGCTTGGCACAACCCTTGCCGACCGCGCCACCACCTTAAGCCGCACCCATGGCCCGCCCATCGCTCCACCAAACGCCCCAACCGCAATTCGTCCCAATGGCAGCGGCCAACCCGCCCCAAACGCGAACGGGGCACGGCGTCCCGGTCCGCGCAACCTCGCAATCACCACCATAACCGCAACAAACCAGGACAGCCGATGCAGGCTTGCCACCACCGGCCACGTCGCCCCCGACTTCGCGCGGCGGACCATCGGCCGGGTCCGATTCCAGGCCATGACCCCGCATTCTGGAATAAATTAACCACGCCTATCCGGAATGAAACCCCCCGGTTCCGGCGGCATTGTGCAACGAAAACCCCCGATAAACGCCCGAAATCGCCATTGGACCGTCACCCCCGCCAACTTAAAGCAAAGTCTCAGGAGCGGCCGTTTTGCCTGCGATTTCAGCCGCGAGCGGCGCTTTCCCGATCCATCCTGTCAGGTCCGGCCATTGCACCGATCGGCGTCCGTGGGCCGCACAAGGCGGTCTAGAATATGACATTAACCACGAATTAACGGCCCAACGGACTCGAAATCCGACAATATCCCAATCATGCGACTTTCTTCAGGCCTTACTTGAGCTTGCAAGTCGCATTTTCCTTGCTCGGCATCCGGGGGATGTCATAGAACGTTAAGAGAACTTATGACCTGAAAAAGGACCCGTTACCCGACCATGAACCCGGCCATCAGCCCTCCGTTGCCAGGGACCATGCCGCGAAAGCGGCTGGCGTCGGTGGCTGGCTTGGTGGGGGCACACCGGCGTGGATGGACGGACGGCGGGCGTGATCCAGAATGCCAGCCGGTCGCGGGCATCGGCCGCAACCGCTGGAAATCACGGGACAATATCCGGCAGGATCGGCATTGCCCAACCGCAATGCCGACCGGTTCTCGGGCGCGCGTGAAACCTGGGGGGACGGTTCAGGCCAACGCCGCCAGCAACCCGGCCATCAGTTTGCCGCGATATGCCAGGCTGTCCACCTGGATATGCTCGTCCAGCGTATGCGCCCCGGCCCCCGCCACGCCGAGGCCATCCAAGGTGGGAACGCCCATCGCACCGGTGAAATTGCCGTCGGAGCCGCCGCCGGAGCTTTGGGAACTGATCGCGAAGCCCAGGTCCCGCGCGATTTCCCGCGCCACCTCATACAGGGCCATCCCGCGCGGAGAGGCTTCCCACACCGGCCGGGTAACCCCGCGGGTAACCGTGAATTGCACCTCGTTGGACGATCCGCGCAGCGCCAGCATCGCCGCGACACCTCGATCCAGGTCTTCCTGGCGCTTGGCCATGCTCAGGGCCTCGCCGGTGCAGCTTGTGGTGACGCAATTGACCCACTGGCCGCCATGGATGACGCCGACGCTGAAGGTGCAGTCCTCGGTGGTCATGTCTTCGATTTCGATCAGCTTGCGGGCCATTTCCTTGATAGCCGAGCGGCCTTCGCCGGGGCGGGAGCCGGCGTGGCTGGGGCGGCCGGTGGCTTCCAGGTTGAAGCGGGCGATGGCGTATCGGCCGGTGACGACCCCGCCATCGGCACGCGCGGGCTCCGGCACCAGCACGTATTTGTGGCGGGATGCCTCGGCTTCGATCAGATCGCGGGTGGATGGGCTGCCGACCTCCTCATCGCTGGTGAACAGGACGGTGATTGGCAGTTTGGTGGCCACCCCGGCGCGTTGGAGCTGGCGGATGGCTTCCAGGGACAGGTAGTTGCCGCCTTTCATGTCCTGGATGCCGGGTCCCCAGGCGCGGTTGCCCTCGCGGCGGAAGGGCAGGCGGGCCAGGGTGCCGATCGGGTGGACGGTGTCCAGATGGCCCATCAGCAGGATGCCGGGGATGTTCGGGGTGGGGTGCGGGAAGCTGGCGCGGACGCAATCGCCGAAACCCATCCGGCCGGGGACCCGCTCGATCCGGGCGCCGGCCAGGATCAGGGTGCGAGAGGCCAGGTCCATCATGCGGTTGACGGCGGCGGCGTCGAAGGTTGGGCTTTCGCACTCGATCCAGGGACGCAGGCCCTCCAACATCGTGTCGGCATCGAAGGGGAGGGCTTTTGGGTCCATGGGGGAGTCTCTCCGTGCGGGGCAGGGAAGGGTGGCACGAGGCGCGCGGGGCGGAAGCCCCGCCCTACTCCGCGGCCACCTTCACAGGCGCCTTCAGATCGGTCGAATACCGCAGATGCAGCGGGCCATTCGCCTCGAACGGATCCCTTCCAGGTCGTCCTTATAAAGGCGGCTGCCTTCGTTCGGGTCGAAATAGCTGTTCGAGGAATTCAGCGCCGTCGCACCGTAAGCCATGCCCGCCTTTGCGTCATAGGCGGACATGGGCTGTTCGGTGAGATGCATCATGTGCATTGGCTTGCCGCCTTCGTCGGGTTCCGCCGGCGGTCAGGCGGACATGAAGTCCGTGACCAGTTTGGCGACTTCGGCCGGCTTCTCCATTTCGGCGAAGTGCCCGCATGCCGCGACAGTCGTCATGGTGGCGTTGCGCAGGGCGCCGGTATAGGCCTTGCCGGCGCTGATCGGCACGATGCGGTCGTCGTCGCCCCAGATCACCAGCGCGGGGGTCCGCACGCCGCCCAGCAGATGCGGCAGGGTCTGGCTGTACATGTAGGGCTTCCAGGCGGTCCGGAAGCTCATTTCCCGGCAGATATCCCACTGTTCCAACTGGTCGATGGAGATATCCCCGTAGACCGCCGCGAAATTGTCCTGGTTGTGAAAGCCGGCTCGCGGATAGTCGATATAGGACACGATCGCCTGATCGGCGATGTCGCCTTCCGACGGCTTGATGCCCATGGCGCCGACCAGCACCAGGCGGTGGAAGGTCGTGGGCGATTGGCTGGCCATTTCCGCCGCGATCCAGCCGCCGAAGCCCAGGCCAACCAGCGACACGTCCTTGGCCCCCATCTCGGTCAGCAGCCATGTGTGCATGGCGGCGATGTCGCGCGGATGGCGCAGCCATTGCGGGCGTTCCGACTTGCCCCAGCCCGGATGATGCGGGACCAGCACGTCGAATTTCTCCGCCAGGGCATCGTAGAACGGCAGACGGTCCACCGTGCCGATGTCATGATGCAGCACCAGGACGGTGGGTCCGCTGCCCGCGCGCGACACATGCATTTTCGTGCCGGCGATCTCTTTGACCGTATCGGTCCAAACAACGCTCATCCGATCTTCCCCTTGGACGATTTCCCAGTCACTTTACCCACCGGTAGCGGCTCTTGTCCAATCGAGGGCAACCCCCACGTGAACAGGCTGCCCAATATTGGACGCGTATCCGGGCATCCCTCAGACGACATCGTCCGGGCGCTGGCGGCATAGCGCGGCGTCCGTGCTGCTCTCGATCTGCACCGTCACATGGCCAATGCCGAAGCGGTCCCGCAATGTGGTGGTCAGGTCGGGCAGGCGGCTGTCGCTGGCCTCGCCCGCATACACAAGATGCACGGTCAGAGCGGTTTCCGTCGTGCTCAGGCCCCAGATATGCAAGTCGTGCACTTCGATCACGCCCGGCATCGCCGCCAGCAACGACCGCACCTCCTCCTGCGCCACCCCGCTTGGCACGACATCCATGGCCAGGTCCACCGATTCTCGCAGCAGGCCCCAGGTGCCGATCGTGATCACCGCGGCCACCACCAGGCTGGCCAGAGGATCGAGCCACAACAGGCCGGTCAGGCTGATCGCGACCGCCGCGAGGACGACGCCCAGGGAAACGGCGGCATCCGCCCCCAGATGCAGAAACTGGGCGCGCATGTTCAGATCGCTCTTGCCGCCCCGCATGAACAGCAGGGCAGTCCCGCCGTTGACGAAGATCCCGGCGCCCGCGACCAGCATCACCGTGACCGTCTCGGACGGTTGCGGCGCCAGCAGCCGTTGGATGGCCTCGATCGAGATCGCGCCGACGCTGATCAGCAGCAACATCGCATTCGCCAGCGCCGCCATGATGGAGCTGCGGCCCCAGCCATAGGTGCGCCGCTGGTTCGGCGGGCGGCGCGACAGCCAGACCGCCCCCCAGCCCAGCAGAAGCGACAGGACGTCGCCCAGGTTGTGGATGGCATCGGCGATCAGGGCCACCGAGTTGGCGGCAAGGCCGAAGCCGATTTCGGCCAGCACGAAGCCCATGTTGACGGCCGCGGCGATGGCGAAAGCCCGGTCCGGCGTGGTCGGTCCGTGATGGTGCCCGCCGCCATGGGAATGCCCATGATGGTGTCCGTGAGTCCGGCGCTGTCCCTGGGCATGTCCATGGTCATGTCCCCGGCCCTGCCCCCGGTCCTGCCCCCGGTCCTGTCCGTGGTCCTCTCCCTGGGCCGGTCCATGATCATGCGGGTGGGCATGCGCGTGGTCTGGGGCCCGCGCATGGGCGCCGCCGCCGGACGAGGCCGGCGCGGCATGTTCATCTCGTACCATGGGATCGGCTTATGGCACAGGGCGTTGTCGAGATCGCACGCAAACCGGCGGCGAATGTCTTCTCCACGCCTTTGTCATGGTGTCTCTGTCATCCCGCGCCGGTCCGGGTAGGATGGCGGCATGCCCCTGATCTACATCATCGCCGGCGAACAGAGCGGCGACGTCCTTGGCGCCAGGCTGATCGCCGCCCTGCGCGCCCAACGCCCGGATATCGACGTCGCCGGGATCGGTGGGCAGTCCATGGCCGATCTCGGCCTGACCAGCCTGTTTCCGATGCGGGAACTGGCCCTGATGGGCATCCTGGAAGTCCTGCCGCGCATCCGCCAGATCCGAGCCCGCCTGCACCAGACGGTGGCCGATATCCAGGCGCGCCGGCCGGACGTGGTGGTGACCATCGATTCGCCCGGTTTCACCCTGCGGGTCCTGCGCGCCATTGCGCCCAGTGGAGTGCCTCGGGTGCACTACGTCGCCCCCCAGGTCTGGGCCTGGAAAGAACATCGGGTGAAGCATTTTCCCGGCCTGTGGGACCGGCTTCTGTGCCTGCTGCCGTTCGAGCCGGGGTTCTTCGCCCGTCACAACCTACCCGCGACCTTTGTGGGCCACCCCGTCCTGGAAAGCGGCGCCGACCACGGCAATGCCGCCCGGTTCCGGGGTCGGCACGGGATCGCCGAAGACGCCCGTATCCTGACCGTGATGCCGGGCAGCCGCCGTACCGAGGTTTCTCGCCTGCTGCCGATCCTGGGGGAGACCTTGCGGCGGCTGGGAATTCCGGTCACGCCCGTCGTGCCGCTCGCCGGACCGGTGGCGGAGGCGGTGCGGGCGGGCACCACGGCCTGGCCGATCCCGCCCGTGCTGATCGAGAGCGCACAGGACAAGTTCGATGCGTTTGCCGCTTCGTCGGCCGGGTTGACGAAGTCCGGGACCTCGACCCTGGAGCTTGCGTTGGCCGATGTGCCGATGGTGGTGACCTACCGGGTCAATCCGCTGACCGCCGCGCTCGTGCGCCGGGTGGTGAAGGTGAAATATGCGTCCCTGCTGAACCTGCTGATGGATCGGCTGGTGGTGCCGGAACTGATCCAGGCGGATTGCAATCCCGATCGGCTGGCCGCCGAACTTCGTCCCTTGCTGACCGATCCCGCGGTCGCCGCGGCCCAGAGGGAGTCCTTCAAGGCACCCCTTGGCATGCTGCGGGCGCCGGCCGGACGCCCGTCGGAGGCGGCGGCGGCGGCGGTGTTGGAATTGCTCGAACGTCGGTCGTCATGAACGTCCTCGCGGGGCACCCCGCGCGATGAGTGGCTCGACCGCCACCGCGAGGACGCATAGTCTGACCGTCGCAGGGAGATTCATAACCATGGCAGTGTCACTCCATCCCGTGCATCCCACATTCGCCGCCGAGGCCACCGGCCTCGATCTGGCCCACCCGATAACGCGGGCCGATGTCGCGGCGATCCACGCGGCGATGGACCGATACGCGGTTCTGGTGTTTCCCAATCAGGACATCACCGACCAGCAACAGATCGACTTCACCCGCCAGTTGGGGCCGTTGGAAAACTATCCCTCCGGCGGTCATATCAGGGCACGCACGGACACCCGCCTTGGGGCAGGGATATCGGATTTCTCGAACCTGGACCGTAACGGAAACATCATCTCCGACCAGGACCGCATCTGGTTCTTCAAGCTCGGCGACCGATTGTGGCATTCCGACAGTTCGTTCCGGCCCATCCCCGCCAGCTATTCCCTGCTGTCCGGTCGAACCCTGCCATCCTGGGGCGGCAACACCGATTTCGCCGATATGCGCGCCGCCCATGACGCGCTGGACGCCCGAACCAAGGCCGAGGTCGAGGATCTGGTGTGCCGGCACTCGCTGCGATTCTCGCGGGAGGTTGTCGGTTTCACCGACCTGACGCCCCACGAAATCGACAGCTTCCGTCCCGTCCGCCAGCGCCTGGTTCGCACCCACCCTCGCACCGGCCGGAAGTCGTTGTTTCTGTCGGCACATGCCGGCGAAATCGAAGGATGGACCGTCCCCGAGGCGCGGTCCTTCCTGCGCGATCTGACCGAACACGCCACCCAGCCGAGGTTTGTGTATTCTCACGCATGGCGCCGGAACGATCTGGTGATGTGGGACAACGCCACGACGATGCACCGCGCCCGCCGCTTCGACCGGCAGGAAATCCGCGACATGCGCCGCACCACCCTGGCCGGCCATGCCCCAACGATCGAGCAGGAAATGGCGAGCGCCGGTCCCGCGTAGCCCGGTATCGGGGCGGTCGGTTGTCGATCTGGGGTAGAGGCGCCCACGCGCCGAACTCCGGCCCCATCCCGGACGATCCATCCGGGGGGCCGCGCGCTTCTGCTACAGGGGGGGGTGAACCAAGTCCGGCAATGACGGTCAGGGGACGCCTGAGACGGCCATGCCGGCGCCAGTCGCTCCTCCCGGTCGGGGAACCCCCATGGGCCATTGTTGCGGCCGGTCGGTGTAAGGGCCATGCATAGGAGGAACGCATGAACATCACGATCCTCGACGACTATCACGACACGGTGCGGCATTTGCCGTGCTTTGCCCGACTCTCCGGCCACGCGGTCACCATCTGGAACGACCATGTCCAGGACACCGACGCCCTGGCCGAACGGTTGCGCGATACCGAGGTCCTGGTGCTGATCCGGGAGCGGACGCAGATCCGCGCCCCGTTGCTCGACCGCCTGCCGAGGCTGCGCCTGATCAGCCAGCGCAGCGTGTTCCCGCATATCGATATCGACGCCTGTACCCGGCTGGGGATTATCGTGTCGTCGGATCGGCATGCCGACACGCCGTCCTATGCCACCGCGGAGATGACGTGGGCGCTGGTGCTGGCCTCGGTGCGGCAAATTCCGGCGCAGGTGGCGTCCTTGCGGGCGGGCAACTGGCAGATGGGGGTTGGCGCTTCGTTGCGGCACAAGACGCTGGGCATCTACGGCTATGGCCGGATCGGTAGCGTTGTCGCGTCCTATGGCCGGGCGTTCGGTATGAACGTCATGGCCTGGGCGCGCCCCGAATCCCTGGTCCGCGCGAAGGCCGACGGGCATGACGTGGCGCTGGACAAGCCCAGCTTCATGGCCGCCTGCGACGTGATTTCCCTGCATATGCGGCTGGTGCCGGCGACGCGCGGTATCGTCACGGCGGCCGATCTGGCGCTGATGAAGCCCTCCGCGCTTCTGGTGAATACCAGCCGAGCGGGGCTGATCGCGCCGGGGGCGTTGGAGGCGGCGTTGCGGGCGGGACGTCCGGGGATGGCGGCGGTGGATGTCTATGAATCCGAGCCGGTGCGCGATCCGGCTTATCCCCTGCTGACGATGCCGAATGTCGTGGCGACCCCGCATATCGGCTACGTGACGGTGGACGAATACGAAATCCAGTTCACCGACATTTTCGGCCAGATCGTCGCCTATGCCACCGGGACGCCGACCAATGTGGTCAATCCCGATGTGATGGCGCACCGGCGAGGGTGAGTGGCGGAGGGCACCCATGCAATCTTCTCCGGTGGCTACCGAATTAAATTTGGCGGGTTAGATTTTTTTGTTTTGCTTTTGATTTCTGGAAGTTCTGGGTTCTGCAACCGCGGCTGGTCAGGATATATTGGCATGATTGACCGATGATGAGACCGGGCATTCCTACCGCGGAATGTCGACACTTTGTCAATCAGCCTGCCTTTGTTGGTTGGCGATAGCAACGCACGGCTGCGTATCACGGATCTGCGTACGGGAGGCCACGTCTGAGCAGCATCGGCGATTTTCGATCGCAGGGCGCCCGATTGCATAATGGCGTGGCGGGTGCAATGGTTGCGTTATGTTTCGTGGGTATTGCCATGTCAGCTTCAAACACGTCACCTACTGACCAGTCGACAACACCATCCGGGGCACCGCAGCCGCGTGGAAACGTCATCCCGGGCCAGGACCGAGTACACTCGACCATTGCGTTTTCGCTAGGTACTGCACTTATATGCTTGTCTGTTTTCATCTATTGGATGCAAGTGCCGTTTCCTTATACCAAGTGGCTATTTGTGGTCGGTGCGGCCCTGCTTGGCGTGGGAGCAGGGTCGGAGGCATTCGTGCGGATGAACATTCCCGCCGCGGGGCAGGCCATAACGGCAGGTGGGCTGCTCGCGGGGATCGTGATGTTAGGCTGGCTGATCCCGGATCCCACTCCATCTCATGCTTTTGGTGTCATCCATACTCCGCAGGGTACGAGGGTTGTACTCGAGACAAGTAAAGCTAAGATATACAGCAGGCCCTCGAACATGGGCACTACGAGTTTTCTGCTTTTTCAGGATGAGGCCTCAATCATCCCCTCATTTTTTCTCGTGTGATTCCAATAGGATGGGGTCGGACACCAAGCAGTCATTACCCCGACAGCGGATAACCGCGCCAACCGGCCCGATCATGCGCCGAGTCGCTCGCCCCAGTCCTGAACAAATCGCGCTG
>CAMATI010000228.1 GCA_945861095.1 Asaia bogorensis
TCCCGGTCCATGCCTTCGCGATGGTAGCTGATCGGCACTTCGTAGATCGTGCTGGCATCCAGCGCGGGCACTACGGCTTCGGCGCGGACATTGCAGAACAGGGCGATCTTGCGCCGTTCGTTGTCCGGGATGGGGCGGTCGCAGCGGCACAGCAGCATTTGCGGCTGGATGCCGACATTCAGCAATTCCTTGACGGAATGCTGGGTCGGCTTGGTTTTCAATTCCCCGGCGGATTGGATATAGGGCACCAGGGTCAGGTGCACGAACATCGATTGTTCCGCGGTCAGTTCGTTGCCGAGCTGGCGGATGGCTTCGAGGAAGGGCAGGCTTTCGATATCGCCGACGGTGCCGCCGATTTCCACCAGCACGAAATCGAACGCCGCGGTTTCTCGCAGGACGATTTCCTTGATGGCGTCGGTGATATGCGGGATCACCTGGACGGTGGCGCCCAGATAGTCGCCGCGTCGTTCCTTGGCGATCACATCCTGGTAGATGCGTCCGGTGGTGGCGTTATCCAGTTTGGTGGCGTGGACGCCGGTAAATCGTTCGTAATGGCCGAGGTCCAGGTCGGTCTCGGCGCCATCGTCGGTGACGAAGACTTCGCCGTGCTGATAGGGGCTCATGGTACCCGGATCGACGTTCAGGTACGGATCGAGCTTGCGGAGCTTCACCTTGTAGCCGCGCGCCTGCAGCAGGGCGCCGAGCGCCGCGGATGCGATGCCCTTGCCCAGGGAGG
Source organism: Asaia bogorensis (assembly GCA_945861095.1). Lineage (GTDB taxonomy): Bacteria > Pseudomonadota > Alphaproteobacteria > Acetobacterales > Acetobacteraceae > Rhodopila. Next base: position 737 of record CAMATI010000228.1, read on the forward strand.
AGACCACGCCGCCGGTGATAAACACATATCGCGTCATGGGCGCCCATTATACGAGGTCGAATCGGGGGATGGAAAGCCCAGGCGGATTTCCAGGACATTTACCCGGAGATTGCCGACGGAGCATCCCGAAGGAACACCCAGGGGAACAACCAGGGGAGCACCCTCTCGGAAGGCCCCAAGGCGCTCCGTTGGGTATCGCGTCACGGTGGGCGCTTCCTGGTGCCCTGGGGGCCAGAGATGAAACTCAGTTGGTCGGCGCGGACGGAACCTGCGGCAAGGGCGGCAACGCGGGCAGCCCCGGCGTACTGCCGGCCGGTCCGTCGAGCAATGATCCGCCGCTGGTGCTGCTGCGGCTCATGAGTGCGAGGGTCAGCGACAGCACCATGAAGATCACAGCCAGGACCGCGGTGGCCCGGGTGAGGAGGTTGGCGGTGCCGCGGCCGGACATGAAGGATCCCATGCCCTGCGATGTCCCGATGCCCAGCCCGCCGCCTTCGCTGCGCTGGATCAGCACGACGCCGATCAGGGCGATGGTGACGAACAGGTGGATGATCAGCAGGACAGTGGTCAACGGTGGGTCCTTAATGGGGTCCAAAGGCGCGGACGGTCGGAGGCGCGTCGGTCATGACGGCATCGTGGCAACAGCATCGTGGTAAGGGCGACTGGTCCCGGGCAACGTACCCGGGGACAACCTGGTCGAATCCCGCGCTGGACGGCGCGCGATCCGGCCCGATGCGGCGTCCCTTAGCCGGACTTGGCGGCGCGGGCAATCGCCAGGAAGTCATCCGCCTTCAAACTCGCGCCACCAATCAGGGCGCCGCCGACATTGGGCACCGCCAGCAGGGAGGCCGCATTGGCCGGACGGACCGATCCGCCATACAGGATCAGGATGCCGTTTCCGGCAGCGCCGAGCTGGCGGACGAGCTGCTGGCGGATGAAACCATGCATGGCGGCGACATCGTCGTCCGTCGCGGTCTTGCCGGTGCCGATCGCCCAGACCGGCTCATAGGCGACGACGCCGGCGAATCCTTCAGGCAGGCTGCCGGCGAGCTGTCCGCCAACGACCTCGGTTTCCCGTCCGCTGGTGCGCTGGTCCTCGGTTTCGCCGACGCAGACGATCGGGGTCAGGCCGGCGGCAACGGCGGCCAGGGTCTTGGCGCGGACCAGGGCATCGGTCTCGGCATGGTTCTGGCGGCGTTCGGAATGGCCCAGAATGACCCAGGTGGCGCCGATATCGCGCAGCATAGAGGCGGACACGTCGCCGGTGTGGGCGCCCTGCTTTTCCGGGTGGCAATCCTGGCCGCCGACCGCGACCGGCGAGCCAGCGACGGTCCCGGCCACGGCGGCGACATGGACGGATGGCGGGCAGACCAGCAGATCGCAGCCCAAGCCTTGGGCGCCGGCCGCGACTCCCTTGGCCAGCGCCACGGCCTCGGCGGCCAGGCCATGCATTTTCCAATTTCCGGCGATCAGTTGTCGCATGGCGTTCTCCCATGGGTCTCGGTGGCGATCATTGGGCCGTCATTGACCCCAGCCCGGCCTTGGATGCAAGTGCCGCTCCGCGATCCGCCTTATCCGCATCACCGGGACTTGCGATCCGTGGGTGCTTGCGCCGGACGCCGGCGCGGCTACCTTCGCGGCACCGTCCATTTCGATGAGGGTCCCATGCGCTTCAGAATTGCCTCTGCCTATGCCTGCCTGGCCCTGCTGGCGGGCCCTGTCGCGGCGCAGCAGACCCTGACGATCGGGGTTGGCGGCGCGTTCACCTCGATGGACCCGCATTATCACAACCTGGGTCCGAACAACCTGCTGACGACCTATGTGTTCGATCCGCTGGTGCGATTCGACCCGAAATACAACCCGGAGCCAAGCCTGGCGGTGTCCTGGCGCGCGATCGGCGAGACCACGTGGGAATTCAAGCTGCGCGAAGGCGTGACCTTCCACGACGGCACGCCATTCACCGCCGACGACGTCGTGTTCACATATGGGCGCGTGCCGCGGGTGCTGAACAGCCCATCCAGCTTCAACCATGCGGTCAAGCACATCGCGCGGATGGAGGTGGTGGACGCTCATACACTGCGCCTGCACACCGCCAATCCGGTGCCCCTTCTGGCCAACAACCTGGCCGGCGTACGGATCCTGTCCCGCAAGCATGGGGAGGGGGCAACGACCGGGGCCTACAACACCCTGGCCGCAGCCATCGGCACCGGCCCCTATCGGGCGGCGGAGTTCGTGGTCGGCGAGCGTGCGGTCTTCCAGCGCAACGATGCCTGGTGGGACAAGAAACCGATGTGGAACCGGGTGATCTATCGGGCGATCACCAACGATGCCTCCCGCAACGCGGGCTTGCAGGCCGGCGAGCTGGACATGATCGACCAGGTGCCGCCACGCGACGTGCAGGACCTGAAGAAGAACCCCAGGGTCAACGTCGCGTCGATGGCGGGGCAGCGGCTGATCTATCTGGCCCCGGATATCGGGCGGACGGAGACGTTGTGGGTGACGAACAAGGACGGCACGCGGATGACCGTCAATCCGTTGCAGGACGTGCGCGTGCGCAGGGCGCTGTCGCTGGCGATCAACCGACCCGGCATCGCCGAACGGATCATGGACGGGTTCGCCGTAGCGACCGGGCAGTTGATGCCAGAGGGGGCGAGCGGTTACGTCGCCTCGATCAAGACCGACCCCTATGACCCTGACCAGGCCAAGAAACTACTGACGGAGGCCGGGTATCCGGACGGGTTCGGCATCACCCTGCACGGACCCAACAACCGCTACGTCAACGACAGCAAGATCGTCGAGGCGATCGCGCAGATGTGGACCCGGGTTGGCGTCAAGACCTCGGTGGACACGATGCCGGTGGCGACGTTTTTCAGCCGAGCGGCGCGGGCGGAGTTTACGATCAGGCTGACCGGGTGGGCGAGCGATACCGGGGAGGCCAGCAGCAATCTGATCGAGATGGTGGCATCGTCGAATCCCGAGAAGGGCCGTGGGGCGATCTTCGACCCATCCAAATATGCGAACGCGGCGGTTGATGCGATCATCGAGCGCGCCCTGGCGACGATCGACCTGGACAAGCGGGAGGCATTGTACCGAGAGGCGGAACTGATGGCGTTGCCGGACCTGCCGGTTATCCCGCTGCATCACCAGGTGAACGTGTTCGCGATGCGCAAGGGGCTGGTGTTCCACATGCGGATGCAGGAAGGCGTGCGCGCCTGGGATGTCGCGCCAGAGTAAGGGGGCTGGAGTCAGGGGGGCCGGAGTAATGTCAGCCGCCCTAACCACCGACCCATGGGTGGCCGCTGTCATTGCGAGTGGGTGGCCGAGGTCATTGCGAGCGTAGCGAAGCAATCCAGGGGCCTGGCACTATCGATCGTGTCGGTTGCCCTGGATTGCTTCGCTGCACTCGCAATGACAGCTTCCGTTGTCGCCGTGGGTCACTGGTTCGGCCGGTTGGTATAAGGGGTGCCAGGGTAAGGGGCGCCGGAAGCAGTCGCCGGGTCGGCCGAAAGAAATACCGATGACCCCGGACCTCTGCCCCCTTTGTCACCGCCGGGCTTGACCCAGCAACCCACGCTTCGACGGTAGGGGGTGGGTTGCCGGGACAACCCGGAAATGACGGTGAGGGGGCGCCGATAAGGCGTTGTTTCGACCGCCTGGTATTCCCGGGCCGGCGCATCGCACCGGCCCGTTCGACCCTTCAGGAAACGTCAACCTTTCCCGTGTGCAGCCGCATGCGCATCGTGTCCGGCACATCCTGCCCGACATCGGTGAACGCCTTGCGCAGCGCGCCCATCGCCGGGCCGAAAATCCCGCCGCGGTTGTCGCTGCACCATTCCCGCGACGCGGTCGGCTGATCCAAGCTGCCCTGGAAGCGCGGCATCACCCAGCGCGCGAACAGTTCGTAGCTTTCCAGCGTATCGCGCCGGTTCGCCCATTCGTGGCTGCGGAACAGCACTGCCCCTGCCCCACCGCCGGTGAAGCCAATCAGACGTTCGATGCCCGCCGCGATGGTCTCCGGGGAGCCGACGAGGGTGGAGCCGGCGGCCAGGCCCTCGGCCAGCGGGTTTTCGCTGCGCATCGGGGGACGGCCGAGCGTCTCGGAGAAATAGGAGAGGGTTTCGTAGCGCTCTCCCTTGCGGACCTGGTCCATGGCCGCTTCGTCGGTCTCGGCGCAGTGCATGTTGACGACCAGGCGCCAGTTGTTGCGATCCAGCGTCTTGCCGTATTTGGCGCCCTCCCCTTCCGCCATGCCCCAATATTCGGCGAGTTTGGCTGATCCGCCCGGCAGCCCGGCGCCCAGCGACAGCAGGCCGACACCGTGCTTGCCGGCGGCCAGCGCGCCGGAGGGGGTCGTGGCACTGGCAACCGCGATCGGGAAACCGCCCTTGGTGTAGGGCTTCAGATGCAGGCGGGCTTCCTTCAGCTCGAACCAGTCGGTCTTCATCGTCACCGGCTCTTTGCACGCCAGCAACTGCATGATCGCGCCGAGGGATTCGTCCATCCGAGTCCGCTGGGTTTCGGCGTCGATGCCCATCATGTACGCGTCGGAAACCAGCGCGCCCGGGCCGACGCCCAGCATCGCCCGCCCGCGGGTCATGTGGTCCAACTGCACGAAGCGTTGCGCCACCATCAGCGGGTGGTGATACGGCAGGCTGGTCACGCCGGAGCCCAGCATGATGTGTTTGGTCCGTTCGGCGGCAACGCCGATGACGATTTCCGGCGAGGCGATGGTCTCCCAGCCGGCGGAGTGGTGCTCGCCGATCCAGGCTTCGTCGTAGCCGAACGCGTCCAGCCACTGGATCAGTTCCAGATCGCGGGCCAGAGCCAGTGTGGGGTTGTCGCCAACCCGGTGGAACGGCGCCAGAAAGATGCCGAAGCGCAAGCCGTCGTGAGCCATGATGTGGTCCTCCCGCGGGCCCGTGCCCGCATTGTCCCGCGGGCCCGTGCCCGCATCCTCGCGCGGGCCCCTGCCCGCCTTGGGTTCTGGTTTACAAGGTGATTGGCGGCAAGGGGAGACCCGGTGTTACGGTTTGTCGGTCACCGCAGGGCGCGGAAAAACGCCTGGACATCCGTGGCCAGGGCCTCCGGTTGTTCCATCGCGGCGAAATGGCCGCCCTTGGCCATGACGGTCCAGCTCCGGATATCGGTGTAGGTCTTGGCGGCGACGGACCGGGTCGGGCGGATGATCTCCTTCGGGAAGGCGGCATACCCGGTGGGCACCCCGACGCTGCCGCCATCGGGGATCGGCCAAGGCCCGTGCATGCGGGCGTAATAGGGCCAGAACGAGGACCCGATCGCGCCGGTGAACCAATAGAGCGCGATATTGGCCAGCATCCGGTCGCGGGAGATGGCGTTCTCGATAACGCCATCGCAATCGGACCAGGCGCGGAATTTCTCGGCGATCCAGGCGGCCAGGCCGGCGGGCGAGTCCGTCACGCCATAGGCCAGGGTCTGCGGCCGGGTGCCCTGGATCCACTGGTAACCGGTTTCTTCTCTCAGCCAGGCCGCCAGATTATTCATGTAGGCGGCTTCTTCCGGCGTCGGGTTGCCCTCGACGGCGCGATCGCGACGCACCGCCAGCAGATTGATATGGATGCCGATCAGCGACGCCGCATGGCTGTAGCCGATCCGCGAGGCAATCATCGCGCCATAATCCCCGCCCTGCGCGCCAAACCGCTGGTAGCCGAGGACGCCAGTCATCAGATCGGCGAGGCAGTCGCCCATCTGCTCCACGCTGAAACGCTTCTGCCCCGGCCGGAACGACAGTCCAAATCCCGGCAAGGATGGCGCGATCACGGTAAAGGCGTCCGCCGGGTCGCCGCCGAACCGGGCCGGATCGGTCAGGCGCGGGATGATGTCGATGAACTCATAGACCGAGCCCGGCCAGCCATGCATCAGCAAAAGAGGCGTCGGATTGGGACCGTTGCCGGGCACATGCAGGTAATGGACGTCGATGTCGTGCAGCGGGACCTTGAACTGCGGATAGGCGTTCAAGGCGGCCTCCTGCGCCCGCCAGTCGAATCTGTCCCGCCAATAGGGCACCAGTTCGCGCATGTAATCGACGTCGGTCCCATAGGCCCATGGCGCATCGGGCGCCTGGTCTGGAAACCGGGTCAGTGCCAGACGCGCACGCAGATCGGCGATCGCGTCGTCCGGCACGTGCAGGGAGAACGGCTGAGGGGTCGCTGGCATGGCAGGCTCCGTGCTTGTCCGGTCGCTGCCGTCCCGGGCAACGCGGAAGATGGGACAGAAGGCGCCGTTGGCTGGTCGTGGCGATACCAGGAATTGTGGCGATCCCCAACAGGGCAGACGATGCTCGTTCAGCACAAAAATGGTGGTTTCTGTGTTGGGAGGCTGGATGGAGCCCGGGGTGCAACGGCATCCACCGACGGCCCTGGTCCACCAGGGCTCGAAAAAGCGCGCTTGCGGCAGCGCCACCGGTGGTGTGAGTCGCCAGGCAGACCGACCACGAACGCCCACCAAATAGGGCTATACCAGCCGAAATGTCCGAGATGGCATGAAGTCGCCGGGACATGAAACGCGCATGGAACGGATCCTGGTGGACGTTTCCCAATATGCTGTCTCACGTGGCCTGCCGGGTTCGGTTGTTCGACACGATCGTGTCGGGCACCGGCCGTGCCCCGAGATGGCCCATGATGGAAACGGGCGGGACACCATGAAGTCGATTCTTTGGACCCTTGTGGGCTGCGCCGGGATTTTCTTCGGCGGTCCCCTGGCGGGCGAAGCCGAAACTCATCCCTGCGGCGCCTATGACAAGCTGGCACGCCGCGCCGGATTGCCCATCGTCGGCGACCGCGCCCAACCGCACGACCCGCTCGGCGGCAAGAGCATCAACCAGATGCTGACCGGCGCGGCACGCGGCGAAGTCACCCCGGTCCGGGCACCGGCACGCAACGCACCGCCGCCCGATCCGATGATCGGGCTGACCTGCACGACGTCCTATTGGAAGAACGTTACCGGGCTGGGCCGAGCGACCTGACCGGGCCTATCCCTTCAGCACCTCGGGGTTGGTGACGCGCACCGGCTTGCCGTCCAGGAAGCCCAGCGCGTTCTCGATCATCTGCGGGTAGAATCCGTCCCAGGTTTCCTTCACGCCGTAGCCCATATGCGGCATCAGCACCGTGTTCGGGGCCTTGCGCAGCGGGTGATCCACCGGCAGCGGCTCCTTGTCATACACATCCAGCGCCGCGACGATCTTGCCGGCGTTGACCGCCGCCACCATCGCCGCCTCATCCACTATTGGCCCGCGGGATGTATTGATCAGGATCGCGCCCTGTTTCATCCGCGCGATATCGGCGGCCCCGACCAGGCCCCGGCTGCGGTCGGACAGAACCAGATGGATGGAGATCGCGTCCGCGGTCGCCATCAGCTCGTCCTTGGAGACCAGCTTCGCCCCGGCCGCTTCGGCGCGTTCGGCGGTCAGATTCTGGCTCCACGCGATCACGTTCATGCGCAGGGCCTGGCAGAATTGCGCCATGTAGGTGCCAAGCCGCCCAAGGCCGAGAATGCCGATGGTCTTGCCGCCGAGACCGATGCCGACCGGCACGCCCATCTGGAACGTGCCGCCGCGCATGTTCGCATCCCCGCGCGGGATGCCGCGAGCCGCCGCGAGCAGCAGGCCCAGCGCCAGTTCCGAGGTCGCCGAATCCGCGTAGCCGCCGCCCGACGTATTCGACACCACGATCCCGCGCGCGGTGCAGGCGGGCGTGTCCAGCGAGGCATTGCGCGCGCCGGTCATTCCCAGCATCCGCAGCTTGGGCAGGCGGTTGATCAGCGTGGCCGGCAGCGGCGTGCGTTCCCGCATCGACAGCACGATGTCAAAGTCGGCGAGTTTCAGGGCGGCGTCGTCCTGGTCCTTGAAGGCTTCCGCAAAGAAGGTCACCTCGGCGCGGGCTTGCAGTTTCGACCAGTCGGCGGCGCCGCGCGCAACGCCCTGCCAGTCGTCCAGCACCGCGACTTTCGACATATTGCCGCTCATGTTCCATTCCTCCCGGAGATTGGCGCCCTGGTGGTGGCACCCTGGGGGCGGCACCCTGCCGGCAGGGTGCCTTTGGGCGGGATTGGATGCAAGCGGGTGTGGAGAGGCAGGGCCCGCCTTCACCCCCGGTGTTCTTGCCCGACCGTGCCCCGCCAACCCGCGCTTCGCCGGCAGGGGACAGTTGCGTCGAACGAGGACCCTATGATGCGACCTGCACACTGGGGCATGATGGCGCGTCATACCCAGAACGGGAGAACAACGTCATGATCGCGGCGATCAGCCTGATGCGGCGCCAGGAACCGGTAAGCCTGGCCCGATTCCGACGCCACTGGTTGGATGTCCAGGGCCCCCTGGTCTGCGCCTTCGCCGGCCTGCATCGTTACGTGCAGTGCCACGTGATCGAATCCCCGGCGATGAACGATCTCGCACGCTCCATGCGGATCGATGGATTTCCGATCCTGTTTTTCGCGAACGACGCCGAACGCGCCAAAGCCCAGGGATCCCCGGAAATGGCAGTGTGCAATGTCGATTCGCGCCTGTTCGTCGGGGCGGTCTCTCGGGTCGTCACCGATGTGGAAACGCTGGTTCCGCCGCCCGAGGAACGCGGACGCATCAGCCTGATGCTGCTGTTTCCGGCGGGGTCCGATCCCGCCTCCATCGACCCCACCATCGCCCGCGCCGCCCATCTCCCCCGTCTGCTCGGCCTTACCCGCTATCGCGTGCGAGAGCAGGGACGGGCACCGGCGTCCACCATCGCGCATCTGCCGGTGGAGGCTGCCGCCGTGGCACAGGCGCGGTTCGCCAGCATCGTGGACCTGGAAGGCGCGGTGGCCGATTGGGACGCACCCGGCGTGGCCCGCTTCGTGGTGGAGGAGCACTGGTTGGTCTGATGTCGCAAGAGAGATATCTCGGCAGGCCTGCTGTCGCTATCGAGCCGAGCGAAACAGGCGGTACGAACGGACGATAAGAGGCCGAGCGGGAAGGAAAAGGCGATATGCGGCTTCGAGGAACAGCATCATTGCGGGGAAGGCGGCGATCCGGGCGGCCCATTTCCATCCTGGAAGCTGTGCCCAGAGACTGACAAAGGCGCGCGCACCGGAAACAAGGCTTCCGTCGGCATTCCGCACATGAAACCATTTCATGGCCTGTGCTCTGGACAGGTCAGGATCAAGCGGTGTCTTCACGTCTGATACATCGCAAAATGACACTGTGCCCTCAACGTCCTGAGTTCGGTAAAGGTTGATCTCGGCACTGCAAAGCGGGCATGATCCATCGTAATAGACTGTCAAGCCGCAGGGTTGGGATTTCATCTGTTTTCTCTGACACGGCGGTTCGGACGGAAGGGGCTTCCCTGGATAAGTTCGATCGTCACAGCGCTATGAACGGTGGGCGATCCCGAACCATACAGGCGAGACCAGATTCTGCCGTGCGGCTGCATGCGGACGACTTCCCCAACGTTTAGCGCGCATGCCGCGGGATCGCATGAACCCACGGCTCCACGCTTTTTTTTCGCGCCAAACGTAAATCCGAAGCATGCGCGATCTAATTACTTACCGGCGTGCTGGACGACGGCTACCGGGCGGGACGCGTTCCGGAACGTGATCGTCGTCAAAACGATCCCAAGCACGACCAGCACATGACCGACGATCAATTCGCCATACCAGTACCACGCCCCGAAACCGGCGCAGAAAATCGATGTCCACATTATAGACAGATAGACCATCGCCTGGAACCGCTGCGCAAGCGGCAAACGACTGAGCGGATTTTTGTCGGCGTTCATGATCGCCGAATAGCTGGTGGATACGGCCGACTTCATCTCATCCTGCGTAGACATGTTAGGCTCCGGTTCGTTTGGTTCTGCGCGTTTACGGACGAGCTCGAGCTATGGATCACCCGAACGGCGATAATTATCGTCCCCGGCGCGGAACGTGTCAACGACTTTGATACAGCCGGTTACGATATTTACGCTTGCTTCAGTTCCCATGGCTTCTCCGCGGTTCGATCTGATTGCCAATCCGCCGGTGCGGAGGGCGCGGTGCGGGCCTTTCCTGGTTCGTGTGGCATTGTCGGG
>CAMATI010000229.1 GCA_945861095.1 Asaia bogorensis
CCCTTCACGCATCCGTTATCCCCCTGTAGTCTTCGGCCAACGGACGAAGGGATTTGAACAATGCGGCAGATGACCCTGGTGGGTTTCCTACAGGCCCAGAATTGCACCAATTTCGTGGGGTCCTGGCGCCATCCGGAGGCCGCCCAGGATTTCACCAGCGCCGAATATTACCGCCGCATCGGCCGCGCGCTGGAAGCCGGCAAATTCCATCTGGGGTTCTTCGACGACCGCCTGGCGATGCCCGACCTGTTCGGCGGCGACCACGGCCCCACCGTCGCCAACGGCATCCGTTGCGTGAAGATGGACCCCGTCACCATCCTGACCGTCATGGGCATGGCGACCGAGAAGCTGGGCCTCGGCTCCACCTTCTCCACCACCTATTTTGAGCCGTTCCAGATCGCCCGCATCTTCGCCACGCTCGACCTGATGACCGAGGGCCGCGTGGCCTGGAACGTCGTCACCTCGATGAACGACGGCGAGGCCCGCAACATGGGCCAGGAGTCGCACAAGGACCATGACCGCCGCTACGACCGAGCCGACGAACTGATGGAAGTCGTCATGGGCCACTGGGGCACGTGGGAAGACGGTTCCATCGTCGCCGACAAGGAATCCGGCCTGTTCGCGCATCCGGACAAGGTGCATCGCCTGGATCATCGGGGGGAGTTCTTCTACTCGCGCGGGCCGTTCACGGTGCCGCGGTCGAAGCAGGGCCATCCCGTCATCATCCAGGCCGGCCAAAGCGGACGCGGCAAGAAATTCGCCGCGCGGTGGTCGGAATGCGTCTTCGTGAACTACCACGGCCTGGAGCAGGCGCAGCGCGATTACGCGGAATTCAAGACCATGGTCGCCGCCGTCGATCGGGACCCGGAGAAAGTGTTCGTCTGCGCCGGCGTCTATCCGGTGGTGGCCGAAACCCGCGCGGAGGCCGAGGACAAGGTGGCGCTGATCGACAGCCTGCCCAAGGAAATCGACAGCCTGGCGCTGCTGTCGGAAGTGCTGAACTTCGATTTCGCCAAGCAGCCAATCGACAAGCCCTTTACACAGGAAGAAATCGACAGTTGGACCGGCGTGCAGGGCATGCGCGACCGCATCCGTCGGGAACTCGGCAACCGCCCGCCGACCCCGCGCGATTTCATCAACATCACCCATCGCGGTACCTTCCACGACCACCCCCGCTTCGTCGGCAGCGTGAAAGACGTCGCCGATGGGATGGAGGAATGGTTCGCCACCCGCGCCTGCGACGGGTTCGTGGTCGCCGCCGGCTATGTGCCGGGCGGATATGAGGAATTCAGCACGATGGTCGTGCCTGAACTGCAACGTCGTGGGTTGATGCACAAGGATTACGCCGGCACCACGTTGCGCCAGAACCTGGGGCTGGAGCGGCCGGACGCCGGGTCCTGGAAGAAGTGGCACCACGGGTAACCGGCGCCGCGTGCCCATGATATGTCTTGCATTGCCAATTGCGGACGCCTCGCCGCAACCGTCCAGCGTCGACTTTTTTCGTTGCCACATGACAATACCAACGCGCTCCGGACCGAAGACATGGGAAATTCACGAACGCATGAAACCGCGCCCCCGAAAGAGTGACGGTTAGTCCACGATGCCGACCAACCCGACCTTCTCGATCGTCGTCCCGGCCTACAACGAAGAGGAGAGCCTCGACGCTCTGCACGCTCGGCTTGCCGCCACCATGGACCCGCTGGGAACCTGGGAGGTTGTCTATGTCAATGATGGCAGCCGCGACGGCACGCTGCGCTGCCTGCGCAATCTCCGGGACACCGACCGGCGAGTCGCCATCGTCAATCTCAGCCGAAATTTCGGCAAGGAAATTGCCACCACCGCAGGGCTGGATCACGCCCGCGGGGACGCCGTGGTCATCATCGACGCCGATTTGCAGGACCCACCGGAGGTTATCCCCCTGCTGGCCAAGGCCTGGCGCGATGGGCATGACGTGGTTTATGCCCAGCGTCGCAGTCGTGCGGGCGAGACCTGGACCAAGAAGGCCACGGCCGACGCCTTCTACTGGCTGATGTCTCGTACAGGCCGGGTTGAAATGCCGCGCAATGTCGGAGACTTCCGGCTTATGAGCCGACGCGCGGTCGATGCGCTGCTGCAATTGCGAGAACATCACCGCTTCATGAAGGGCCTTTTTGCCTGGGTCGGCTTTCCCAGCATCGCTGTACAATACGACCGCTCCCCGCGGCTTGCCGGGACGACGAAATGGAACTACTGGAAGCTGTGGAACTTCGCGCTTGAGGGCATCACCAGCTATACTGTGATGCCGCTGAAACTCGCCACCTATGTCGGTCTGATCGTGGCATTGCTGGCAGTCGTCTACGGCATGGTCTTTATCGTAAAGACAATCCTGTATGGAAATCCCGTCGCGGGCTATCCAAGTCTGCTGACGATCGTTCTGTTCCTCGGTGGCGTCCAACTGATGACCCTCGGTGTGATCGGGGAATATCTCGGCCGGATATTCAATGAAACCAAACACCGGCCGCTCTATTTCGTCGAACGTTACGAACCAAGCGGGAGGGGTGACGATGGCGGGGTGAAGGAAGCGGCGGGTGACGCAGCGGTTCACGCCCGTGTTCCCAGCGGATAACCTGGCCGCGGGCCGGGTCAATGCACACCACCCCAGGCCGCACCCAGGCTGCCACATCAATGAAACAGGAGAGACCCAGCATGAAGCTTTACTACGCCCCCGGCGCCTGCTCTATCGGTATCCATGTGGTACTGGAAGAAATCGGCAAGCCGTATGACTCCGAAGTCGTGAACCTGCGGGAGGGCGCGCAGCACAAGCCCGATTTCACCGCGGTGAACCCGAAGTCGAAAGTGCCGACCCTGGCGCGCGATGACGGTTCGGTGCAGACGGAATATCCCGCCATCGCCTACTGGCTGGCCCGCACCAACCCGTATTCGAACCTGTTGCCGGACAATCTGGACCTGCAGGCGCGCGCACTGGAACTGATCGATTACTGCGTCGCCACCATCCATATGCAGGGGTTCTCGCGGCTGTTTCGTGCGTCCAACTTCACGCCCAATGCCGCCGATGAGGATGCCGTGAAGGCCCGCGGCCGGGAACTGGTGGAGAAAGGCTTCGCCAACCTGGACAAGGCGCTGGAAGGCAAGGATTACGCGGTCGGCGCCTACTCGATCGCCGATTCGGCGCTGTTCTATGTCGAATTCTGGGCCGGCCGCGTCGGCATCACCCTGCCGCCGAACTGCGCCGCGCATCTGGAACGGATGAAAGCCCGCCCCGCCGTGCAGCGCGTGCTGCAACAGGAAGGACTCGCCTGATCGCATGACAGATCCCTTGTCAGACCCCGCCGCGTCCCTGCGGCCCGTTTCGTTCTGGTATCTGCGCCATGGCGAGACCGACTGGAACGCGCGCGGCATCTCCCAGGGGAATGTCGATATCCCCCTGAACGCGACCGGGCTGGAACAGGCCCGGATCGCCGGTGGGCGGCTGCGCGACCGAGGCATCACCACGATTCTGGCCTCGCCCCTGTCGCGGGCGCGGGTGACAGCGGAAATCGTGGGTGACCAACTTGGATTGCCGGTCGCCATCGACGAAGGCCTGCGAGAGGTCGGGTTCGGCGTGCAGGAAGGCCAGCCGATGTCGGACTGGTTCGCCGATTGGATCGCCGGACATCGGACGCCGGAGGGTGCGGAATCCTTCGCCACCCTGCGTCACCGGACCGTCGCCGCCATCAACCGCGCCACCACCCGGCCGCCGATCGTGCTGGTGGTGGCGCATGGCGCGGTGTTCCGCGCGCTTCGCACCGCGATGGGGATCGAGGCGAATATCCGGACCCGCAACGCCGTGCCGATCTGGTGTGCACCATCGGCGGATACCGGGGCCGGATGGTCGCTGGAATATCACGACATCCCGGAGGCGGATCGACCGTAGTTTGACCCAGCACCGGCGCTGAACCAACGGCGACGCGCACGAATAATCGCACAAGAAGGCCCGCACGTCAGACAGAACAGAAGCGCCCCCTACCCCGCCGCGGCGACGTCCCCCGCGACGATGCGCCGCTGCCCGTCCGGCGTGTCCAGCAGCAACGCGCCGTCCACGTCCAACCCGGCAAACGCCCCCTCGACCGTGCGGCCTTGCACACCGACGCGCAATTTCGCGCCGATCGGATAGCTGCGCGCCAGCCACGCCGCCCGGATCGGGGCAAAGCCCTGTTCCTGCCAGGTTGTCAAATGCTGCCCAAACGCCGCCAGCAGCAGGTCCCGCGCGCCATCGACGGACGCAATCCCGCCGCTGGCGGCGATCGTTGCTGTCTTGTAGCCAGCGGTCGATGGCGCGATCAGCACGTTCAACCCAATGCCGACCACGACGACCCCGTCGACCTGTTCCAACAAAACCCCCGAAATCTTGCCGCCACCGACCAGCACGTCATTCGGCCATTTCACGACAATCTCGGCCTGCCTGGGCAACAACTGGGCCACCGCGTCGGCCACCGAGACCGCGGCCACGAAACTCAGTTCCGCGCAGCGCGCCGGAGGCACGTCCATCCGCAACAGTACAGACAGGTAAAGATTTCCGGGCGGACTGAACCAGGTGCGCGCCAGGCGCCCACGGCCGGATTTCTGCTCATCGGCATGCACCACCGTGCCATGCGCCGCGCCCTCGGCCGCCAGACGTCGCACCTCGTCATTGGTGGAACCGATCGTGTCGTAGTGCAGGACATGAAACATCGTCATTCACCATGTATCCACGAAGGGGCGGCGCTTGCCGTCGGAAGCAGGCCGGGCCGCCACCATTTTCAGGCCGCGGGTCAACCAGCGCCGCGTATCGGCCGGATCGATGACATCGTCGATCTCCAGCACCGATGCTACCGCGATTGCCTTGCCTTTGGCATAGAGTTCATCGACCCGGCGGCGGAATTCGGCATCGCGGGCGTCGAGATCATCGATCGCCGCGAGTTCGTTGCGGTAGGCCAGCCGCACCGCGCCTTCCAATCCCATGCCGCCAAATTCGCCGGACGGCCAGGACACGGTGAACATCGGCGCCGCATAGGACCCGCCGGCCATTGCCTGCGCGCCCAGGCCGTAGCCCTTCCGAGGCACGATCACGAACAACGGCACCGACAGGTTGGCACCGTTGACGAACATGCGGCAGACGCGACGGACCAGGGACGGTTTCTCGGCCTCTGGCCCCACCATGAAGCCCGGCGTATCGCACAAGGAGATCATCGGCAACCCATGCGCGTCACACAACTGCATGAAGCGCGCGGCCTTGTCGGCGGCCTCCGCGTCGATCGCGCCGCCCAGATGTTTCGGGTTGTTGGCGATCAGGCCGAAGGCGATCCCCTCGATCCGGACCAGCGCGGTGATCATGCCGGCACCGAACCCGGCGCGCAGTTCCAGCACCGAATCCGTATCGGCGAGTGTGTGGATCAGTGTCCTGATATCGTAGACCCGCAACCGGTTCTCCGGCACCACGCGGCGCAGCAGCCGCTGGTCGGGGCAGGTCCATTCGGTCAACGGTCCCTGGAAGTAACCCAGGTATTTCTTGGCGGTGGCGACCGCTTCGGCCTCGTCGCGCACCAGGATATCGATCACGCCGTTGGGCACCTGGACCCCGATCGGGCCGACTTCTTCCGGCTTGAACACGCCGAGACCGCCGCCTTCGATCATCGCCGGGCCGCCCATGCCGATGGTGGCACTTTCATCGGCGATAATGACGTCGCAACAGCCCAGCAGCGCGGCATTACCGGCGAAGCAACGACCATGGACGATGCCGACCAGGGGGATCAAACCGGACAGGCGGGCGAAGGTGTGAAACGTGGTGATGTTCAGGCCAGCCGCATGCAGCAGAGCCTTGTCGGTGTCGCCAGGCCGCCCGCCTCCCCCTTCCGCGAACAGCACCAGCGGCCGGCGCAATTCCTGCGCCAGCATATACATCCGGTCCTGCTTGCGATGGTTCATCGTGCCCTGGGTGCCGGCCAGCACCGCATAGTCATAGGCCACGACGATGGTGGACGCCTTCTCCTCCCCGAACGTCGCGGCATTCACGGTCCCCAGGCCGGCGACCAGCCCGTCGGCCGGCGTGGTCTTCATCAGTTCGTCCATCGACCGGCGACTGCGCTGAGCGGCCAAGGTCAGGGCGCCGTACTCGATGAAACTGCCGGGATCGACCAGGTCGTCCACATTCTCCCGCACCGTGCGCCCGTTCTGACGACGCCTGCGAGCAGTTGCCTCCGGGCGCGCGGGATCCAGCGTGATCGCGTGGCGAGCGTTGGTTTCGGCAAGATCGGGACGGATCGCATCCAGATCGACCGCGGCTTCTTCCGCCTCGGATGCCGCCTCGACATCGCGTGGCTCGATGAACAGGATCGGATCGCCGGGAAACAGCACGTCACCCGGCCTGGCCGCCAGCAGGCGCACGACCCCGCCAACGGGTGCCGCGATCACATGGTGCATCTTCATCGCTTCCAGCACGGCGATCTGCTGGCCCGGGCGGATCAGGCTGCCCTCCGCCACGTCCAGGGACACCACGGACGCCTGCATCGGCGACGGCACGGCGTCGGTGCCGTCGGGTCCGCTCGCCACGGCCGTCACCGCCCGCCCGCCCGCCGGCGCATCCGATGATGCGAAGTAACGAGCCGGGTCCGGCACCGAAGCGATCAACCCCGCCGCATGCGCGTCCAGAAACCCCGTCGTCACCCGGTTCGCCACCACGTCGGGGTGGCGCAACAACGCAGCCAGAAAGGGCAGGTTGGTGCCGACGCCTTCCACCCGGAATTCCGCCACCGCCAGCCTGGCGCGCGCGACGGCATCCGCATAATCCGGCGACGGAGAGTGCACGATCAACTTCGCCAGCAACGAGTCGAACCCGGCGCTGGTGCGATAGCCGGCATACCCGAACCCATCCACCCGGATGCCCGGCCCCGACGGCACTTCATAGGTGCTCAGCACGCCCCCGGTCGGCATCGACCCGCCATCCGCCGTCATGGTCTCCATGTTGACCCGCACCTGGATGGCATGGCCTCTTGGTGCGGGGATCTCGGCCTGCGTCAGGCCCAGTGCGGCCAGGGTCGACCCGCTGGCAATCCACAACTGCGCCTTGACCAGGTCCAGACCGGTGACGGCTTCGGTGACCGTGTGTTCGACTTGCAGGCGCGGATTGGCCTCGATGAAGACGAACCCATCCGCGCCCAGCAGGAATTCGAACGTGCACAATCCGCGATAGGCGACCAATTCCGCCATGCGCACGGCGGCGGCGGTGATCGCGGCCCGGATATCCGGCGGCAGCGACGGTGACGGGGCAATCTCGAAAATCTTCTGGTGACGGCGTTGGATGCTGCACTCCCGCTCTCCGGCGTGGCTGACCGCACCGGTGCCGTCGCCGATGATCTGCACCTCGATATGGCGAGCGTCGCGGACCAGCGCCTCCACATACACCGCGTCCGTGCCGAAGGACGCCATCGCCTCCATACGGCAGCGTTCGTACGCGGCTTGCAGGTCCGCCGGCGTGGTGGCAACGCGCATACCGCGCCCGCCGCCGCCGGACACCGCCTTGACCATGACCGGGCCGTGGTTTCGCAGCACCGCCAATGCCTGGTCCAGGTCCACCGGCCCGTCGCTGCCCGCGGCCACCGGAACGTTGCAGCGCACCGCCAGATCGCGCGCGGCGGTCTTGTCGCCGAACAGGTCCAAGGTGTCGGGAGACGGACCGACGAAGGTCAGCCCCGCCTCGGCACAGGCACGGGCGAAGGCGGCATTCTCGCTGAGGAACCCGTAACCTGGATGCACCGCGTCGCACCCGGTTTCCCGGGCCGCGGCGACGATACCGGCGATATCCAGATAGGCCGGCGCCCCCTTCCCGCGCAGCCCATGCACATGGTCCATGCGCCGGACATGCAGCGACCGGGCATCATCCTCCGGGCACACGCCAACCGTGCGGATGCCAAGTTCGCTGGCCGCCCGCGCGATCCTGATCGCGATCTCCCCGCGATTGGCGATCAGCAAGGTCGCGATGCTCATCGGCCGATGCGCCCAGGCGCCTGCCGGCCATCCGCATGCGTGTTCATAGACGGCCGGCCATATGGCTGACCGTTCGGGTCGATATGTCCTTCATTGCTTCCCCCACTTCCTTCCATGATAGCCGAATGACCTTTGTCACGCCACATTCCGGGCCTGATGCCGACGCGGTTGCATGGTCAGATGTCCGCATTGGAACCAGGGAGATGTATCGTGCGCAGGTTGCTCCTGCTGGCGGGCCTGGCCTGGGCCGCACCGGTCCGGGCCCAGCCCCCGATGCCGCCCGCGCTGATCGAGTATGGTGCCGGGCTGCTCGCCAACCTGATCGAGGCGGCGCGTGGGCGCGCGATCGCCGATGGCGTGCGCCCGATCCCGACGACGGTCTATCGGCGGCTTCTGGGATTTTTCCCCGCCGCTTTGCTGCAACAGGTGCGGTTTGCGACCGGCCCCGCCGCGAACCGGATCAGCCTGCCGTCGCTGGCCTTCAGCTACGGCGATGCCGCGGCCATAACCTTGCGGGAGGTCGTGCTGTTCCGTGACGAAAAAGCCGCGCAATCCGACCTGAAACTATGGGCGCATGAATTGACCCATGTGCTGCAATATCAGCGCTGGGGCCTCGACGGGTTCGCGTCCCGCTACGTCACCGATCGGGCCGGCGTGGAAAAGGAAGCGACGGACAACGCCGAACGATTTGCCAAATGGCTGGGATCACGCCAACAGGCCGACCGCTGAGGCGGGGATGGGCGTGAGGCGCGAAATCTGACAGGGTGACGACGGTCTGATACCAACGGCCGCAACCCCAGGGGCCCCGCCATGCCAGCTCCGATCGACGCGCTGATCCTGCAATTCCTGCGATGGGTCGACAGCCAGACCCCAACCCAGGCCGAGGTTCTGGATGCCTGGCAGAGCGCCTGCCCTCGGCTTTCGGTCTGGGAGGACGCCATGATCGAGGGTCTGGTCGCCTACGACGGCACGCGCGCCCGTCATGTCATACTGACGGATAAGGGGCGGCAGCGCCTGCGGCCGGCGCTCAGTCGAACAGGGAGCTGACGGAGCTTTCGTCGGAAATCCGCTGCATGGCTTCGGCCATCAGCGGCGCGATGGTCAACTGACGGATATTCGGGGCGCGCTTCACTTCTTCGGTCGCCATGATCGAATCGGTGATGGTCATGGTTTCAATGGGTGAGGACGCGATGCGGGCGACGGCCGCGCCCGACAGCACGCCGTGGGTGACATAGGCACTGGCCGACCGGGCGCCCTGCTTGATCAGCGCATCCGCGGCGTTGCAATGGGTGCCGCCCGAATCGACCAGATCGTCGATCAGGATGCAGTCGCGCCCTTCCACATCGCCGATGACGTTCATCACCTCTGAATGGCCGGCGCGCTGGCGGCGCTTGTCGATGATCGCCAGGTCGCAGTTCAGCCGCGTCGCGATCTGGCGGGCACGCACGACGCCGCCGACATCGGGGGACACGATCATGACGTCACGCCCCTGATAGCGCTCCTGGATGTCGCGGCTGAACAGCGGCGCGGCATACAGGTTGTCCACCGGAATATCGAAGAAGCCTTGGATCTGGGCGGCGTGCAGATCCATCGTCAGGACCCGGTGCGCGCCTGCCTCGGTGATCAGGTTGGCAACCAGTTTGGCGCTGATCGGCGTGCGCGGCGCCGATTTCCGGTCCTGACGGGCATAGCCGAAATAGGGAATGACCGCGGTGATACGCCGAGCCGAGGACCGACGGAGCGCGTCGAGGGTGATCAGCAGTTCCATCAGGTTGTCGTTGGCGGGGAACGACGTGGACTGGATCACGAACACGTCCTCGCCGCGGACGTTCTCCAGGATCTCGACGAACACTTCCATGTCCGCGAAGCGACGGATCGACGCCTTGGTCAACGGGATGTTCAGCGTTGCGGCGACATCCTCGGCGAGCTGGCGGTTGCTGTTGCAGGCCACAATCTTCATTCAGCGAAACCGCATGGTTGGTCGTCGAACCGGTCGATCGCGCCGGAAAACCCCGGCTCTGTAGCAATGCCGGCATCCCCTGTCCATGGTCTGGCCCAACGGCGAATGGTCCGGGGAATGGTCCGGGGGGATGGCCCCAGGGGAGATGGCGGGGGAGATGGCCGGGGACATGGGCACGGGGACATGGCACGGGCCGAGCCCGGGGCAGCGGCGGGCCTGGGCCAGGGCTGCCCCGGTCACCGCGCGGTCGATGCCCCGATCGGTTCCCCGATCAATGCCCCGATCGGTTCCCCAATCAATGCCCCAATCAATGCCCCGATCAACGCGCTGTCAGGGCGCCGCCAAGACCGCCAACTGCGCCGCCGATCAGCGCGCCCTTGGCCGGCTTCCCGCCCGTGACCGCCGACACGCCCGCCCCGGCGCCAGCACCGATCGCGGCCCCGGTCACGCCGCGGGTCAGCGGATCCGACCCGCAGGCCGCAACACCGAGCACCAGCATCATCGCCACCAGCGCCATCGAAATGGAACCTGTCATGTTCATGCACTCCCGCTTGATCAACAGCATCAGGCTATGATGCGGACAGGACCGCGCGGTGGCAAAATCATGGCGATCCCAAGGCATTCGATCACGGTCGTGTCAGCCCGCCCGCCGGCCTTGGGACCGATCGGGTGCGCCCTGCCCGTTCTGCAGCAATTCTCATTTTGGCGTCTGACGGATTAAATTGCGGTTTCTGACTCTGACGGGAAGGCGGCGTTGAGAGATCAAGCGCCTCAGTGCGGTGTGGGCGGCGGTTTGGCGAAGGCCAGGGTCAACGCCAAATCCTCCCAATCCGG
>CAMATI010000230.1 GCA_945861095.1 Asaia bogorensis
AACCGCATAGACATAGGCCCGACAGGCATTCATCGTCGTGTACATGTCCGCCAGCTTGCCCTGCATCAACTGGAACTCGCCGATCGCCTGGCCGAACTGCTTTCTCTCATGCACATACGGCACGACGATATCCATGCAGGCCTGCATGATCCCGATGGGGCCGGCGGCCAATACGGCGCGTTCGTAGTCCAAGCCGCTCATCAGCACGTTCACGCCGCGCCCGACCTGCGACAGCACGTTTTCCTCCGGCACTTCGCAGTCCTGGAACACCAGTTCGCAGGTGTTCGACCCGCGCATGCCCAGCTTGTCCAGCTTCTGAGCGGTGGAAAATCCTTTGAAGCCTTTCTCCACCAGGAACGCCGTGATCCCGCGCGAGCCCGCGTCCGGGTCGGTCTTCGCGTAGATCACCAGCACGTCGGCATCCGGGCCGTTGGTGATCCACATCTTGCCGCCGTTCAGGATGTAGCGGTCTCCCTTCTTTTCCGCCTTGGTGCGCATGCCGACGACGTCCGATCCGGCGCCTGGCTCGCTCATCGCCAGCGCGCCGACCGCGGTGCCGTTGATCAGGCCGGGGAGGTAGCGGCGCTTCTGCTCCTCGGTTCCGTTGCGGCGGATCTGGTTGACGCAGAGATTGGAGTGCGCCCCATAGGAGAGGCCGACGGAGGCGGAGGCGCGGGAGATCTCCTCCATCGCCACGACATGCTCCAGATAGCCCATGCCGGCGCCGCCGTAGTCTTCTTCGACCGTGACGCCCAGGACACCCAGCGCGCCCATCTTGGGCCACAGGTCCATGGGGAATTCATTGTCGCGGTCGATTTGCGCGGCGCGCGGGGCGATTTCAGCGGCGGAGAAGGATTCCACCTGCGAGCGGAGCATGTCGGCGGTCTCGCCGAGATCGAAGTTCAGCGCGGGAAGGCTGGCCATCCGGAATCCTTCGGGTTGGGTGCTTTCGAGTAGAGCGGGGCTTCGCCCCGGACCCCGACCAGGGGGCTTTGCCCCCTGGACCCCCACCAAGGGCGACGGCCCTTGGAACCCGGACCATTGTTGCCTTGAAGGATAGGGCCTACCCGGACGCTGAGACGTCCGGGTAGGCCCTATCCTTCAAGGCAACAAAAGAATCGCATTCCAAAGGCCGCGCCTTTGGTGGGGTCCAGGGGCAAAGCCCCTGGCGGGGTCCGGGGCGGAGCCCCGCCCTCCCCCGCCGATTTCACTTGTCAACCACCGCCCAGCCCCCCATGGTGCCAAAGTCCCAGCCACCCGGCGCGGGAGAGAGCGAGGCCAGCCTCGCCGCCGAAGGCGCAACCGGCCCCCGGAAACGCTCAGGCACCACGGACCGCGGCGGGATAAGGGATCTCTGGAAAGCCGGATCGCGGGCACCCGCGCCCGCACCGACGGAGTAAGGAGCCCCGGCTCTGAATCTCTCAGGTACCGCGACAGAGGGGGGTCATCCCACGCTCGGCATCACGCCGGGAGATGACCCTTTGCGCGGAGTATCCTGTGACCGACAACCCCAATCCCACAGACCTGAGCCTGACCCCGCTCGACGCCTGGCATCGCGCCCTGGGCGCCCGCATGGTGCCCTTCGCCGGCTATTCGATGCCAGTGCAATACGACCTGACCGGCCCGCTGGCCAAGCGCTGCAAGGGCGGCGTCATGGCGGAACATCTGCACTGCCGGACGGCGGCGGCGTTGTTCGATGTGTCGCATATGGGGCAGGCGATCCTGTCGGGGCCGAATGCCGCCGCCGAGCTGGAACGCCTGGTGCCTGGCGACATCGTCGGACTGAAAGCCGGCCGGCAGCGCTACACGCTGCTGACCAACGAGGCCGGCGGCATCCTGGATGATCTGATGGTTGCCAATCTCGGCGATAACCGGCTGTTCCTGGTGGTCAATGCCAGCCGCAAGGATGTCGATTTCCGCCATATCGCCGCGAACCTGCCGGATGGGCTCGACCTGAATGTCCAGGACGATCGCGCGCTGCTGGCCCTGCAAGGCCCCCAGGCCGCTTCCGTTCTGGCGCGCCTGGCACCGCCGACCGGCTCCCTTGGCTTCATGGGGGTCGCGTCCGTCGTCATCGCCGGCATCGACTGCCTGGTGTCGCGCTCGGGCTACACCGGCGAAGACGGATTCGAAATCTCGCTGCCGGCCAGCGCCGCGATCGCGCTGGCCGATGTGTTGCTGGCCGAACCCGAAGTCGTGCCCGCCGGCCTCGGCGCCCGGGATTCGCTGCGTCTGGAAGCCGGGCTCTGCCTGTATGGCAACGACATCGATGAGGTCACCACGCCGATCGAGGCCGGCCTGACCTGGGTGATCGGCAAACGGCGCAAGATGGCCTGGGATTTTCCGGGCGGCATCGCGATCCGGGACCAGCTCGATAACGGCCCACCCCGCATCCGGGTTGGCATACGGCCCGACGGACGCGCCCCGGCGCGTGCGCACACCGAAATCGCGGCGGAGGATGGGACGGAGGCGGGGGAAGTCACCTCCGGCGGCTTCGGCCCGTCCGTAAACGCCCCCATCGCCATGGGTTATGTGCGCCGCGACCTGTCAGAGGACGGCACCCGCCTGAACCTGATCGTGCGTGGCAAGTCTTTGCCGGCGACAGTCGTCCCGCTGCCCTTCGTCCCCCATCGTTACGCAAGATGACGCCAGCCGCCTAATCCTGACCAAATCAAAGAGGAATCCGACCGATGGCAAAGAAGAACACCGACAAGCGATTCACCAAGGATCATGAATGGGTCATGCTCGACGGCGACATCGCCACGGTCGGCATCACCGACCATGCCCAGGAACAACTCGGCGAACTGGTCTTCATCGAATTGCCGGAGTTGCAGCGCGAGGTCGCGGCCAATGAGGCCTGCGCCGTGGTGGAAAGCGTCAAGGCGGCGTCCGACGTCTACGCGCCGCTGGCCGGCAAGGTGGCCGAGATCAACGACACCATCACCGAAGACCCGTCGATCGTGAACAGCGATGCCGAGGGGGAGGGCTGGTTCTTCCGCCTGGAACTCGACGATCCCGACAGTTTCGAGGAACTGATGGACCAGGACGCCTACGACGAATTCCTGGAGACGCTCTGATCATGGACCCGTTGCCAGGGGACCCGTTAACAAGGGAGCCGTTAGCCAGGGACGCGTTGGCGGAACTCGCCCGCCTGGAAGAGGCCGACGGGTTCGTGCGCCGGCATATCGGTCCATCGGAGGCCGACCTCGCGGCGATGCTGGCCGCGATTGGGGCGGTGTCGCTCGACGATGTCGCGGCAAAGACGGTGCCGGCGACGATCCGGTCGAACCTGACCATGGCCCTGCCGCCCGCGATCGACGAAGCCGCCACGATCGCGGAACTGCGCGGTCTGGCGGATCGGAACGTGCTGAAGAAATCGCTGATCGGGATGGGTTATCACGGCACCGTCACGCCGCCGGTGATACTTCGAAACGTGCTGGAAAATCCCGGTTGGTACACCGCCTACACCCCGTACCAGGCCGAAATCGCGCAAGGCCGCCTGGAAGCGCTGCTGAACTTCCAGACCATGATCTGCGAACTGACCGGCATGGAGATCGCCAACGCCTCGCTGTTGGACGAAGCCACCGCCGCGGCCGAGGCTATGGCCATGGCCCATGCGCTGAGCAAGTCGAAATCCGACGTGATCGCGGTGGCGTCCGACCTGCATCCGCAGACCCGGGCGGTGCTGGCCACGCGGGCGCGTCCGTTGGGGATTGTTCTGGTCGATGTCATGCCGGGCGATGTGGCGGCGATCGGTTCGGCCAGGCCATTCGCGGTGTTGTTGCAGTATCCGGGATCCACCGGGGCGGTGCGCGACCTGTCGGGCGAAATCGCCGCGGCGCACGACGTCGCGGCCCTGGCCATCGTCGCGGCCGATCCGCTGGCGCTGACCCTGCTGACCCCACCGGGCGAGATGGGCGCCGACATCGTCGTCGGGTCATCGCAACGCTTCGGCGTGCCGATGGGGTTTGGCGGCCCGCATGCCGGGTATTTCGCGACCCGCGATAGCTTCAAGCGAGCGATGCCGGGCCGGCTGGTCGGCGTGTCGGTCGATGCCGCCGGTCATCCCGCCATGCGCCTGGCGCTGCAAACGCGGGAACAGCATATCCGGCGCGAGAAAGCGACATCCAACATCTGCACCGCCCAGGTGCTGCTGGCGGTGATCGCCGGCTTCTACGCGGTCTGGCATGGCCCGAACGGCTTGGGCCGGATCGCGCGACGGGTCAATCTGCAAGCCAGGCTGCTGGCCGGCTGCGCGCTGCGTGGCGGCCATCGGATCCGCCACGATGCGTTTTTCGATACGATCGTGGTGGAAACCGGGGAGGCCGATCGCTTTATGGCGGACGCCCTGGCCGCCGGGTTCAACCTGCGTCGGGTCGATGCCGGCGCGGTTGCCATTGCTTTGGATGAAACGGTCACCCGTGGCGATCTGGAGGCTCTGGCTACGGTACTAGGCGGCGAACTGGTCGATACCACCGGCGGCGTGCCCGTTTCCATGGCTCGACGTTCGGCGTTTCTGCAACAATCCGTGTTCGGACATTACCACGCCGAACACGAAATGCTGCGCTACCTGAAACGGCTGGAAGACAAGGACATCGCGCTCAACCGCAGCATGATCCCGCTGGGTTCCTGCACCATGAAGCTGAACGCCACGGCGGAGATGATCCCCATCACCCTGCCCGGCTTCGCGGACATGCACCCGTTCGCTCCGCCCGACCAGACCGAGGGCTTCACCACGTTGATCCAGCGTCTGGCCGATTGGCTGCGCGAGGCCACCGGGTTCGCCGCCGTGTCCCTGCAACCCAACGCCGGCTCCCAGGGCGAATATGCCGGTCTGCTGGCGATCCGCGCCTATCAGGAGGCGCAGGGCCAGGCACATCGCGATATCTGCCTGATCCCGTCGTCCGCCCACGGCACCAACCCGGCCAGCGCGGCGATGGCGGGGCTGCGGGTGGTGGTGGTCGACTGCGACAAGGACGGCAATGTCGATCTTGCCGATCTGCGTGCCAAAGCCGCTAAGCATGCCGACAAACTGGCGGCGCTGATGGTGACCTATCCGTCCACCCATGGCGTGTTCGAGGCGGCAATCCGCGATATCTGCGCCGTGGTGCACGACGCCGGCGGACAGGTCTACATGGACGGCGCCAACATGAACGCGCAGGTGGGGTTGACCTCGCCAGCGCTGATCGGGGCGGATGTCTGCCATCTGAACCTCCACAAGACGTTCTGCATTCCGCATGGCGGCGGCGGTCCCGGGGTGGGGCCGATCGGGGTCGCGGCGCATCTGGTGCCGCATCTGCCCAACCATCCGTTGCGCGCCGATGCCGGACCGGCGAGCGGGTTCGGGCCGGTTTCCGCCGCGCCGTTCGGCAGCGCGCTGATCCTGCCAATCTCCTACGCCTATATCCGGATGATGGGCGCCGCGGGCCTGAAACGCGCGACCGAGGTCGCGATCCTGAACGCCAACTACATCGCGCATCGGCTGCGGGAGCATTACCCGATCCTTTACGCCGGGCCAGGCGGGATGGTGGCGCATGAATGCATCATCGACTGCCGCGGCTTCCAGGCGGAGGCCGGGGTCATGGTCGAAGACATCGCCAAGCGATTGCAGGACTACGGCTACCACGCGCCCACCATGTCCTGGCCAGTTGCCGGCACGTTGATGATCGAACCGACCGAGAGCGAGTCGCGCGCCGAAATCGATAGGTTCTGTGAGGCAATGATCGCGATCCGCGCCGAAATCGCGGCAATCGGGGCCGGACAGCAGGATCGGGCCGACAATCCGCTGAAGCACGCGCCGCACACTGCCGCGGAGGTCATGGCCTCGGTCTGGACCCATGCCTATACGCGCGAGCAGGCGGCGTTTCCGCTGCCGTGGGTGGTGGTGGCGAAGTATTGGCCGCCGGTGAAGCGGGTGGACAATGTCTACGGGGATCGCAATCTGGTGTGTACGTGCGAGCCGTTGGAGAGTTATGCGGAGGCGGCGGACTGAGGCGCGGGGCTTCCGCCCCGGACCCCGACCAGGGGGCTTTGCCCCCTGGACCCCCACCAAGGGCGACGGCCCTTGGAACCCGGACCATTGGTGCCTTCAGGATGGGGGCCTACCGGGACGGTGATGGGTCCGTGTAGGCCCCCATCCTGAAGGCACCAAATAAATCGCATTCCAAAGGCCGTGCCTTTGGTGGGGTCCAGGGGCAAAGCCCCTGGTCGGGGTCCGGGGCGGAAGCCCCGCCCTTAGCGCCCCCGCCATTCCCGCCTACACTCCACCCGCATACACAGGAGCGACCGTGACCATCCACCCCCAGACGATCCTCCCGGATGTCATCGCCGCCGCAGCCGAGGCCGGACGTCGCATCGCCGAGGAGTTCGCCCTCCCCGGCGGCCCCCGCCTGATCGACCACGTCACCGCCCCGATCGACCACGAGGTCGAACTCTACCTCCGCGATGTCCTGATCGCCCTGGTGCCCGCCCGCTTCGTGGGCGAGGAAGCCGGTGTCGTCGCCGCCGAAGCCAACGGGTTATGCTGGGTGGTCGATCCGCATGACGGCACCCGCGCGTTTCTGGAAGGCAAACGCGGCAGCGCCGTTTCCGTGGCACTCCTGCGCCAGGGCATCCCGGTGCTGGGCGTGGTGTTCGCCCCACTCTGCCCCGACCGCGGGCCGGACATGATCGCCTGGGCCGAGGGCGGCCCCATCACCCGCAACGGCGTCCCGGTTGCGATCGACCTGCGGGAGCGTGGTCTGGGTGCGGACGATGTGGTGTTTCTCAACCACGGAGTCTGGCAGCGCCCGGTCTGGAATTCCATCGCCTGCGCTCCGGCCCGGTTCATGCCCCTGCCCTCCATCGCCTATCGGCTCGCCCGGATCGCGGTCGGCGACGGCATTGCCACCCAGACCCTGCGCCCGGTCAACGCCCTGGACATCGCGGCGGGCCACGCCTTGCTGACCGCCGCCGGTGGCATCCTGGTGGCAGAGGACGGCGAACCCGTCACCTATAACGAGATGGGTGAGAGCCGCCCGTCCGCCTGTTTCGGCGGCGCGCCCCAGGCGGTGGCAATCCTGCGCGGTCGCGCCTGGCGCGGCAGCACCGAAACGCGGCGGGAACCAAGGGTCACCCTGACCTGGCCGCGCGCGCCCGAATCGACGGCCCTCGATCGCGCCGTGGGCTGTCTGCTGGGCCTGGTCATCGGCGACAGTCTCGGCGGCCAGGTCGAAGGCCAGAGCGCGGCGGAGATCGTCCGGACCCACCCGGACGGCGTGCGGCATCTGTTCGACGGCCGGGTCTGGAACACGATTGCCGGCCAGCCCACCGATGATTCGGAACTGGCCATGGCGCTGGCCCGCGCCTTGCTGGGCCGCCCCGACTACGATGCCAACCTCGCAGCCCGCGCCTATGCGGATTGGTACCAGTCCGCGCCCTTCTCCGGCGGACAGACCAGCGCGCGCGCCTTTGCCGCCGCCGCGGACAATGCCGGACAACCGGCGGCGGCGGCCGAGGCGGCGGCGGATCGCGCCAGTCGCAGCAACGGGTCGCTGATGCGGGTGGCGCCGATTGGCCTATGGGCCGGATCGGTGGCGATGGCGGCCGAGGCAGCGATGCGGGATTCCCGCCTGTCTCACCCGCATCCGGTATGCCAGGCAGCGTGCGGGGCCTTCGTCGCGGCCATCACCGCCGCCATCCAGGGCGCCGATCGGGCGGAGATGGCGCGCATCGCGCTCTGCATCGCGCGCGACGTTGCCGGCGGCGAACCCGTTGTGGCCGCCCTGTCGCAAGCCTCCCACGGCCAGGGGCCGGCGGATTTTGAGAGCTTTACCGGCTCCGTGCTTGTCTGCCTGCAAAACGCGTTTGCCCATCTCGCATCCGGCGTCGATGCCGAGACCGCGCTGGTGCAAACCATCGCCCGCGGCGGCGACACCGACACCAATGCCGCCGTCACCGGTGCCTTGCTGGGTGCGGCCGACGGGCGGCTGGCATTTCCGACTCGCTGGGTGATGCCGGTGCTGACCTGCCGCCCGGATGTCGGCATGGCGGTCGAACGGCCGCGGCCGGAAACCTATTGGCCCGACGATCTGATTGAACTGGCCGAGGCGCTGCTGCTAAGCCGCACCGCCGAACCTCGGAACACGCCATGATCGACCTGGACTACGCGAAACTGGATGCCGCCACGCCCACCCTGGCCCCGTTTCCGCACGTGGTCATCCCGAATTTCGTGCCCCCCGACAGCCTGAGCGCGGTCGCCGCCGGCTTGCCCGCCCTGAACAAGCCGGGATCGTTCCCGACAGACTCGGTGCGCCTGGGCCCCGATGCCGCGGCGCTGATGCAGGCGATGGAGGGTCCTCGTCTGCGGCAGGCCATCGCCGCCAAATTTGGGCTGGACCTGTCGGATGCGCCGACCATGCTGACCTTGCGCGGCTGGACCAGCGCGCGGGACGGGCGCATCCACTGCGATTCGCGGGCCAAGCGGGTGACCGTGCTGCTGTATCTGAACCGGGAAAGCGAGGCCTTTGCCCAGCGGGACGGCTGCCTGCGCCTGCTGCGAGGGCCCGACAATCTGGACGATTACGCGGTGGAGGTGGCGCCGGTGAACGGCACCTTGCTGATCTTTCCGAACGGGCCGACGGCCTGGCACGGGCATCGGACGTTTGTGGGACCGCGCTACAGCGTGCAGTTGAATTACATGACCACGGACGGGAAGGCACGCAGCGAGATGCGCCGCCACCGCTGGTCCGCTTTCGTCAAACGCCTGACGATGGCGGCGTGAGGCGTGCCCTCACCCATAGGCGCGCCTCCCCGTCATTGACGGACTTAATTCGGCAGTCGGCCCCCGCCCAGGCACCCTTTGGCATTGAAGCGCGGGTTGCCGGATCAACCCACGCAATGACGACGGGGCCGAGGGGCGCGGTGCATCGGTCCTGGCTGCGGCCGTTTGGATGAACGCCGGATTTCCTCGACTGGACAGCATCCGCCCGTCCTGCCCCACACGGGACCGCTGCCCCGGCAGGACCCAATCGGGGCGAACGCGGTCACGTTCGACATTGTCCTTCGCAGACGGTGACGGGCATACCACTCGCCATGCCCCCTGCCCCACCCGTCATCCTATGGTTCCGCAATGACCTGCGGTTGTCCGACCACGCCGCCTTGCAGGCCGCGCTTGCGACCGGACAGCCGATTCTTCCGGTCTATATTCTCGACGCCGCCGCCCCCGCTACCTGGACCGACGGTGCGGCGGCGCGCTGGTGGCTGCACCACGGCCTTGCCGCCCTCGCGCGGGACCTGGCGCAGCTCGGCGCCCATCTGGTCCTGCGGCGAGGCCCGACACAAATCATGCTGCCGAACCTGATCCGGGAGACCGGCGCGACCGAGGTGTTCACTGGCGGGTCGCCCGAGCCGTGGGCGCGTCGGCTGGATACCGCAATGGCGGCACGCCTTGCCCCGGTTCGGCTGCATCGGATGCGGACGACGATGCTGTTTCATCCGGACGCGGTGCGGTCGAAATCCGGCGGCGCCTATGCCGTCTACACCCCATTTTCCAACGCCTGCCTGGCCCTGCCGCCGCCTCCACCACCGGTCCCGGCGCCCGGGCGCATTCCATCCCCGCCATCGCCAGTGTCCGACCGGCTCGGCGACTGGGATCTGCTGCCTACCAAGCCGGATTGGGCAGGCGGCCTGAGGGCAAGTTGGATTCCTGGGGAGGCCGCCGCCGCCGACCGTCTGCGTCGCTTCGTCACCGACCGATTGGCCGCATACGCGGATCGTCGGGACCGGCCGGATATGGACGCGACGTCCGCGTTGTCTCCATACTTGCATTTCGGGGAAGTCTCGGCGGCCCAGGTCTGGCACGCGGTGCAGGCGGCGCCACCGACACCGGGGCGGGATAAGTTCCTGCGCGAATTGTTGTGGCGGGAGTTCGCCATCCACCTGCTGTGGCATCACCCCACCATGCCGGACCAGCCGCTTCGCGCCGCCTTCGACAACATGCCCTGGCGCGAAGATCCGGCGGGACTGCTCGCCTGGCAGACCGGACGGACCGGCGTGCCCATCGTCGATGCCGGGATGCGGCAATTATGGCAGACCGGATGGATGCATAATCGGGTGCGGATGATCGCAGCCAGCTTCCTGGTCAAGCATCTGCTGATCGATTGGCGGCATGGAGCGCGGTGGTTCTGGGATACGCTGGTCGATGCGGATCTCGCCAACAACAGTGCCGGGTGGCAATGGGTGGCGGGCTGTGGAGCCGATGCGGCGCCCTATTTTCGGGTGTTCAATCCGGTGTTGCAGGGCCAGACCTTCGATCCGGACGGCAGCTATGTCCGGCGTTATGTGCCGGAACTACGTCATTTATCCGGACCGTCCGTGCATGCGCCCTGGAAAATTCCGGGGGTGACTCGGTCGCGTGCCGGCACACCGTATCCGCCACCCATCGTCGATCTGGCGGCCGGGCGCGCGCGCGCTTTGGGCGCACTGGCGAAGGTAACGTCGCGGCCGTAGCTGGCCGAGCGGATCGGGCGCTCCTGGATCAGGTGCTTCGAGAAGAGTGCCCCCGAACAGGCGCTCTTGCGAATGCACTCTTGGCCCATGTTTAGCACCCACCAAAATAAACCTCATATTATCAGTATCTTGTGCCGCCTCTGCGGCTCGTGTGGCACTACAACCGCGTCATAGGGGGTTCAGACGGTGCGTCTCTGGATCCCTCCCGGCGAGGCATCGATCCCCA
>CAMATI010000231.1 GCA_945861095.1 Asaia bogorensis
TCCGAGCGGTCCAGAACATCGGTGAAACGCATCCGCCGTATCCCTTCGTGAAGGCGTGCCCGATCCATCGAAACCTCCATCCCTGGAGGCACTTTGGACCGGACACTTCACGAGCTACGAACACCGGACAGATCACGAGCTTGCCACACCCCTGCCCCAAAACCTTGCCCCTTTGGCGAAATCGGCCCCATGATGCTCCCAACCGGCCCGCGGCCATCGTCATCACGACGGGGCAGAAGGGGCGGATCGCTCTGGGAGGAGCGACATGACCGCAACAATCCAACGCCTGGCCGCACGACTCATTGCCCCTCTGCTCATCGCCCCTTTGGCCCTCGCCGCCAGCCTGATCGGCGTCAGCCCGGCGGTCGCCCAATCCAACCCGGTCACGATCCGAGCGGTCATGAACGGCGACCTCCGTAGCCTCGACCCGCTGTGGACCATCGCCCCACAAACCCGCATCCACGCCTACATGGTCTACGACACCCTACTCGGCGCCGACGACCAGTTGAAAATCCAACCGCAAATGGTGGATCGCTGGACGGAAAGCGCGGATCGTCTGACTTACACGTTCACCCTGCGCGACAAGCTGAGCTTCTCGGACGGCGCGCCGGTGACCGCGACCGATGTGATCGCGTCGCTGAAACGCTGGATGGTGGTGGATTCCGCCGGCCAATACCTGGCGGAGTATCTGGCCGCGCTGGAGGCGCCGGATGCGAACAGCTTCGTCATCCGGCTGAAGGAGCCATTCCCCCAACTGATCTACAGCCTGGGCAAGCCGTCGGCGGTGCCGACCTTCGTCTACCCGGCACGGATCATCGATGGCCTGCCCGCCAGCAAACAACTCACCGATCCCACCGGCTCCGGCCCCTTCATCATGAAGCGCGATGAGTGGCAATCCGGCAACAAGGTCGTCTACATCCGTAACCCGACCTATGTGCCTCGCGCCGAACCGGCATCGGCCATCTCCGGCGGCAAGCGCGTGCATGTGGACCGCGTCGAGTGGCTGAACATCACGGACCCCGCCACCCAGGTCGCGGCGCTGAAAACCGGGGAGATCGACTTCATCCAGTTCGCGCCGCCCGATATCCTGGCAGATCTGCGCAAGACCAAAGGCATCGTGGTCAAGCCGCTGTGGCCGGTCGGGATCCAAGGGCATATGCGGCTGAACTGGACCAATCCGCCGTTCGACAACCAGGGCATCCGGCACGCCATCCACAACTTCGTTTTCCAACCCGACATGATCATGGCGGTGATGGGCAACATGGAAGACGGCAAGGTCTGCGGCGCGATGATGATGTGCGGGTCCGCCACCGGGTCCGAAGCCGGTGCCGAGTTGCTGCTGTCCACGGATCCCGCGCCGGTGCGGCTGAAACGCGGCATCGAAATGATGCGGGCGGCCGGTTACAAAAACGAGCCGATCGTCATCCTGGATGCGACCGACCAGGTGATGCAGCACAATGCGACCCTCGTGCTGGTCGATGCCATGCGCAAGGCCGGCGTCAACGTGGACCTGCAGACCGTCGATTGGGCCACGGTCACATCCCGTCGCACCATTCGCGGGCCGGGGTCGAATGGCTGGCACATCATCATGACCACCGGCGGACAGGTGGCGGGCGTCAACCCCGCATTTTCAATCCTGGCGCCGGCGCGCTGCGAGAAATCCTTCCCGGGCTGGCCCTGTGACCAACGCTACGAGGACCTGCGGTCGGCATGGCTGAAAGAATCCGATCCGGTCAAATCCCGCGCTCTGGCGGTGGATATCCAGAAGCGCGGCATGGAAATCGGACACTCGATCCCCTACGGCGAATACCTGCTGCCCGCGGCCTGGCGCGATACGCTGGAAGGCGTGGTCAGCGTGCCGGAGCACGTCGTGTTCTGGGGCATGCGCAAACGCCCCGGCGCGCGATGAGATCACCGCCGCGGATCATCGGATAAAGGGACGAAAGGACCACCACCATGGCAGACAATCAACGTTGGACTCGCCGCCCGGCCGGCTCAACCTGGGGCGATTTCGGTCCAGACGACCAGCTCGGCCGGCTTAATCTGGTCACCCAGGAAAAAGTCCTGCAAGGCATCCGCGAAGTGAAGGTCGGCAAGACCTTCTGCCTGTCCCTGCCGCTGGACTACCCGGGCGGCAATATCATCAATCCGCGCCGCCACCCGCCGGTCCTGAAACCGACCGAGCGGAATGGTCGGCCCAACATGACCTATCCGCTGCGTTGCGACGATCCGACCGCTCTGGATGTCGTGTGCGACGACGTGGTGCTGCTGACCCTGCAATACTCGACCCAATGGGACACCCTGGCCCATGTCGGCCAGACCTTCGACGCCATGGGCAACGGCCAGCCGCAGGACGTCTTCTACAACGGATTCCGCGCCGGCACCGACATCGTCGGCCCGTTCACCTACGACGCGAAAGGCAATGCGACCGCAACCAACGAGGAATCCGGCGCCCGCAAGCTGGGGGTCGAGAACATGGCCGTCCACGGCGTGCAGGGACGCGCCGTGATGATCGATCTGGAGGCGCATTTCGGACGATCGGGGAAGGTCGTCGGGTATGAGGACCTGATGATGGTGCTGGAAAAGGACAAAGTCGTCGTCGAGTCCGGCGATTTCGTCTGCATCCGCACGGGTTTTGCCCAATTGCTGATGGACATGAAGAAGCAGCCTGACCCGAAAGTGCTGTTCTCCACGACATCCGCGCTGGACGGCCGCGACGACCGGTTGCTGCAATGGATCACCGACAGCGGTGCCGTCGCGTTGCTCGCCGACAATTACGCGGTGGAGGTCGCGCCCGCCCGTCCCTGCGCCGACGACTACTGCGCCACCCTGCCATTGCATGCGCACTGCCTGTTCAAACTGGGGTGCTATCTGGGAGAGATGTGGTACCACTCGGAACTGGCGGATTGGTTGCGCGCCAACGGCCGCAACCGGTTTCTGCTGACCGCGCCGCCGCTACGCCTGCCCGGGGCCGTGGGATCGCCGGCCACCCCGATCGCGACTGTCTGACAGGGCGTTTATCTCCCCGGTCCCACGGGCTGCCGCCGTGGGACCGGGAAGCCGCGGACGCGACCCAGGGTTCACGAATTTATGTGACAAAGTGCATTCCGCTTCGGCGCAAGGGTCTATAGGTACGCGTGTACCGACCCACACCGGAGTTTTGCCGTTGTCGCTTCAGACGAAAGCCTTGCGGGCAGCCGATTCAGTGGCCCATTTCCTGGGCCTTCTGGACGGACCGTTCCGCACGCAAGCCCTGATGGCGCAGGCAGTCAAACAGGCCGGTTCCAGCGATTTCGGGGAATCCGATATCGTAGAACCCCTGGAACGCTTCCTCGCGTCCTGCGATGCCGACGCACATCTCGGGTTGATCGGCCGGCTGGCCACCAAATGGGACGTCGGGCGCTTCCTGACGAATCTGCTGCAACTCCGGGCAGCGGAGCGGGCGAATGCCGACATTCTGAATCAGCCGATCGACCGGCCCATCTTCATCACCGGACTGCCTCGCAGCGGCACGACCTTCCTGCACCGGCTGATGATGACGGACCCGGCGAATCGCGCCCCGCTGGTCTACGAGACCATCTACCCGTATCCGGACGCGTCGGGACCAACAGACACCCGGCCCGCGCGGGTCGCGCGACAGTTGCGGGCGTTCGAGCGCCTGGCGCCCGAATTCCGCGGCCTGCATCCCCTGGAAGCGACGTCCCCTCAGGAATGCAGCGAGATTACCGCGCATGTCTTCCGTAGCCTGCGCTTCGACAGCAACTACCACATTCCGTCCTATCGCGCCTGGCTGGACGCGGATATGGACAGACAACTGCCCGCGTTCCACTTCCACAAGCGGTTCCTGCAGCACCTGCGGCATCAGGACGGGCATCCCAGCCAATGGGTCATGAAATGCCCGGAGCATCTGTTCGCGCTACCGGCCATTCGTGCCGCCTACCCCGACGCCCGCTTGATTTTCGTGCATCGCGATCCCGTGAAAGTGCTGCTGTCGGTGGCGAAGCTGACCGAGGTGCTGCGTCGGCCCTTCACGCGGAAACTGGATCCACTGCAGATCGGCCGCGATGAGAGCGCGCGCTGGCTGGATGGTGCGGCGCGCATGGTAGAGGCCGGCGACGATGCCGGATTTGCCGATCCGATCTGCCACGTACACCACATGGATCTGGTGTCCGACCCGGTTGCCACGGTGGAACACGTCTACCGCCACTTCGATCTTACGCCCCCCGCGCATGGGTTTACCGGGATCGAGAATTACGTGCGCGACCGACCGAACGGCGGGTATGGGCCTCGCTCCTATCGGTTTGAGGATCATGGTCTGAACGAAACCGCCGAACGCGCGAAATTCCGCCCCTACATGGTTCGCTTCGGGATCGCCGCCGAAGCGCCGCCCACGTCCAACACCCGATCATCACGCCACAGGATGACCGCCGAACCCTGAGAGGTCTGACAGGGGCGGCCAAACCAAACACTACCGTCCCCAGTTGCCTTGCTGCCCGCCATTCCTTCGGAAGTCGTCGCGATCACGGTCGTTCCTGCCCTGATCATCGTGACGACGATCTTGATATCCGCGCCCCGGGTCGCCGCGTTGATCATGATTTGGGCCGGAACCGTAGCCAGGACCACGGCCTCCTTCGACAACGCACGCGACGGCGACGAAGCATAACAACAGAATCAGGATTTTCATTTGCGGCCTGCAACCGTTTACGGGATTTTGATATTGCGGAAATCCTGGGCCGACGGTGCGCAGTCCCAGGCCCGGCTGGCGGTACCTTCAGCCTGTGACCATGGGACGGCGCCGCGGGATCAAACCGACGACGCCCATGTCATGGCTTTCGTCACCGGCGAACAGGGGTTCCCACGCCTGAGCCACCATTTCGGGGACGTCGCTGCTTGTCGGCAGCCCCATTGGGAGGTCACAACAACCGCGATATCCACTCCGCAGCATAGAGACCAACCCGGCAATATGAACAGCCTCTGAATATACTTATACTGACCGGCCGGAATCTTGACCCATGGCGACAACGGCCGCTGTCATTGCGAGCGCAGCGAAGCAATCCAGGGGCCTGGCACGACCGATCCCGTTGGTTTCCCTGGATTGCGTCGATGCGCTCGCAATGACAGAGACCGTGGTCGCCATAGGTCATTGCTTCGGTGGTTCGGTCCAGGCCTTCGACACCCCTCGGACGCCTACATCTGTCACATTGGCGACGGTCCGCTCGGCCGGCCCGCGGACGGACCCGGGGCCGTCATCGAACAGAATGCGATTGGCCGCGCCTTCCATGTCGTCAAACTGTCCATCACGCAGCGACCACAGGAACAGAGCCAGGGCCGCGCCGCCCAGCACCAGGCTGCCAGCCAGCAGATACAGAATCACCGTCATGTGTGGCCTCGCGCCCGAAAGCTGTTCACCATGACCAGCAACGACGATCCAGACATCGCCGCCGCCGCGAGCCAGGGCGTGACCCACCCCAGCACGGCCAAAGGCACGGTCAGAATGTTGTAACCGATGGAAATGGCAAGGTTTTGCCGCATCAGCTTGCGCGCGAGCCGAGCCGTCCGCAACGAAACCA
The DNA here is from genome assembly GCA_945861095.1 of Asaia bogorensis. Classification (GTDB taxonomy): domain Bacteria; phylum Pseudomonadota; class Alphaproteobacteria; order Acetobacterales; family Acetobacteraceae; genus Rhodopila. The sequence continues at coordinate 5,571 of CAMATI010000231.1, forward strand.
ACACGGGATCGAGATTGCGGCCCTGAAACACCAGGTCGGCCAGCGTCTGACTGACATCCGCGGCCGAGGAAGGCGACATCGACACATGCGCGGCTGCCAGCGCCGCGCTATCGTTCAGGCCATCGCCCACCATCAGCGCATGACGGCCGGATCGCGCGAGATTCTCCATCACCTCGACTTTTTCAACGGGCGAACAGCCAGCGCGCCAATCGTCGACCCCGAGCTCAACCGCGACGCGCGCCACCGCGGGATCCCGATCGCCCGAGAGAATCTGGATCGCCAGACCCATCGCACGCAGCTTTGCCACCGTCTCCACCGCATCGGCGCGAAGTCGCTCATCGAAGGCGAAGCGGACCGGAGCGCGCCCTGGCCGGGTCAGCCACAATTCCGGCGCGGCCGACGGGTCCGCCGCCATGACCCCGCAGAACCCTCGGCTGCCCAGCCGGATCGCGCCCGCTTCAAGCCCTTGTCCGCGATGCTCCACCACGTCGGCCGCCGGCACGACGGGGCCTGTTGCGGCGACCAGGGACCGCGCCAGGGGATGGCGGCTGGCGACCGCGAGGGACGCCGCGCAGCGCAGCGCCTCCGGATCGAGGTCTTCGGCGATCAGACACAGGTTGGGCTCCGTCAGCGTGCCCGTCTTGTCGAAGACCACGGTGTCCACGTCCGCCAGACGCTCCAGAGCGGTCGGTGACTTCAGCAGGATGCCGGTTCGGAACAGCCGCGATGTGGCGATGACCTGCACCGTCGGTACCGCCAGGGCCAGCGCGCAGGGACAGGTGATGATCAACACCGCCGCAGCGATCAGCAGCGATTGGTTCAAGGGCGCATCCATTCCGACATACCAGCCAAGGAACGTCAGCAGCGCCGCCGCATGCACGGCGGGGGCATAACGGCGCGCGACGCGGTCGGCCAGCACGACGAAGCGGCCGCGACGCGACTCCGCGGCCTCGATCAGTCGCACGCACTCGGCCAGCAATGTGGCGCCGCCCGTGGCGGTGGCACGAATCGTCAGCGCGCCCCCCAGATTGAGAGTCCCGGCAAACACCTGCGTGCCAGGGCCAGCCGCGATCGGCATGCTTTCACCTGTGACGAGGCTTGCATCGACCGAGGATGTGCCGGCTTCCACCACCCCATCGACACCGACCCGTTCGCCGGCACTGACAAGGACCCGGTCGTTCACCATCACGGCCTGTTGCGGCCGTCGGATGGTCGTGCCGTCTGGCTGCAACACCGCGGCATCGGTTGCGCGCAGGGTCAGCAATTGCTCCGCGGTGGCGCGGGCCTGGCCGCGCGCGCGATGGTCCAGAACCCGGCCGATCAACAGGAAGAACAGCAATGTAATGGCGGAGTCGAAATAGGTATGCTGGCCGTGCGACAGACTTTCCCAAAGGCTCATGCCGCTGACCAGGATCACCCCGACGCTGATCGGGACGTCCATGTTGGTGTGGCCTTGGCGTAGCGCGGCGGCTGCGGACCGGAAGAACGGCCGACCGGCATAGGCGATGGCGGGAAGAGCGATCAGCGCGGAGACCCAATGCAGCAGATCGCGCGTGGCCGGCCCCATGCTTTCGAGCCATCCCGCGGCTTCGCCTGCCCAGACGCCGATCGAAATCAGCATCACATTGCCGGCCGCGAACCCCGCGACAGCCAAGGCCCGCAGCAGCGCCTGTCCGGTTGCATCGTTGGCCGCCGCGAGCGCCGCGCGATCGAAGGGGACCAGACGGTACCCGAGGCTTTCCACCCGATCGATCAGGTGTTGCGCCTGCTCGATGCCGCCGGACCAGACCAGCTTCAACCGGCGGGACGTCATGTTGACCCGGCCGGTCTGGACACTAGGTTCGCGCGCCAGGACGGACTCGATCAGCCAGACGCAGGCGCCGCATTGCAATCCGTCGACCGCCAGGGTGAGCGCGTGGGATCCGTCGGGCATCGTGGCAATATACCGAACGAGGTCCCAACGGTCGGTGACTTCCGGGCGCGGCGGACGCTTGGCCGGGTCCAGCAGGCGTTGTCGGTAGTAGGTGCCCAATCCCAGGCCCTGGATGGTTTCAAAGGCAACGGCACAGCCCGAACAGCAGAAGCGTCGCCCGGGGGTGGTCGGCTGCCCGCAATGCGCGCAGATCGGGATCGTCGGCGACGCGGGGGGGTTGTCTGAACCTTGTGGGGCCTCTTCGGCGAGCGCCACGGTCGTCATGACGCTGCGTACCCACGCGCCGTCATGGCACGATTGTCCCACGCGCCGTCATGGCACGATTATCCGCCTCGTCGTCATCAGCTCATGGCTCTGGCTGGTGACCGTCAGCATCAGGTCCCACTGCCCCGGAGGTGCCAATGGCGTATCCGCGACATATCGCCCATTGCCAATATGTTCGAACTGCAACGCGGTATCCAAGGGATCGCCGACAGGACGACGCGCAACAGCCAGCACGCGCGGGTTAACCAGCGGAGTGCCGCCGGCCGCGGCGGTCAGTCGCACGGTCGGGCGGGACTTCGCGTCGACTTCGGACTGGATGGTCCAACCCAGTGCCGCCTGCTCCTGGACCCGGTCGATCACTTTGTTGTAGCGATTGGACAGATCGAACCCGTCGCGACCGGCCTTGCCGGGGAACGTCTGCAATGCCGAATAGACCATGCCGACATTGACAACGACCACCACCAGCATGCCGGCGACGACGGCCCAGGGGAAAAGATTCCACCCCGAGTTGGCCGCATACCGATCGCGCATGTCCATTACCTCTTGCCTTCGGTGTTTGGTCCCATGAACAGGGATCGATAGACGGCCTGTTCCCCTGACACGGTATTGCGCAAGGAGAAGTCGATGGGCTGCGTCCCGTCGGCCAGGGTTGTCGGCTGGCCGGTCACATAGACACGGAACGTGCCGACCGCGTCCGCTTTCACCGGCAGGCCCAGCGTGGCGGCCGGGCCGAAACCTTCATCGGCTTCCGTCAGGATGGCACCGAACAAGCCCTGGGTCGTAAGCTCGAACGTGACCGGCACATGCGCCTTGTTGATGATCTTGATCGTGTAGCCATTGCGCAGGTTCCCGTCGGCCAGGCGCACGAACAGCGGCGCGCGATCATGCTGCACCGACAATCCGATCCCGGGCCGCAACGCAAGCGCCACGACCATGACGACCGCCGCCAGGACCAATGCCGACAGATAGATGACCGTGCGCGGCCGCAGCAGCCGGAACGGCGTATGCGTGCCCGCGGCCTTGGCCGCCTGATCCGCCAGGGTATCCCACGTGATCAGGTCTGCCGGTCGCCCGGTCCTCTCCATCACGTGGTTGCAAGCATCGACACAAAGGCCGCAGTTGATGCATTCCAACTGGATGCCATCGCGAATGTCGATCCCGGTGGGGCACACCGTAACGCAGGCCCCGCAGTCGACGCAGTCCCCGGGGCGGTCGTCGGCGGGCGCGGCGCTCGCGGCCCGCTTGCCGCGGGTGCGCGGCTCCCCTCGCCAGCCCTGATACGTCACGGTCAGGCTGTGTTCGTCCAGCATCGCGGACTGGAAGCGCGGCCACGGGCACATATAGGTGCACACCTGCTCGCGCGCCCAGCCAGCCAACAGGTAGGTTGTCGCGGTGAACAGGAAGGTGAAGAAATAGACTTCGGTCGACGCCGCACCGGTCCAGAACTGCACCGTGACCGTCGGCGCGTCGACGTAATACATGATCCAGGCGCCGCCGGTCCAAAACGCGATCCCCAGCCACACCACATGCTTCGCCACCTTGCGCGACGCCGAATCGAGCGTGGTCGGCCCGGCGTCGCGCTTCATCCGTTCATTGCGGTCGCCTTCGATCAGACGCTCGACCCACATGAACAGGTCGGTCCATACGGTCTGCGGACAGGTGTAGCCACACCAGACCCGCCCGACCAGGCTGGTGACCAGAAACAGCGCGACTGCCCCCATGATCAGCAGACCGGTCAGGTAGTAAATATCCTGGGGCCAAAATTCCAGATTGAAAAAGTAAAACCGTTCCCGCGAGATATCCAGCAGCACCGCCTGGTTCGGCTGTTTGACCCCACGTTCCCACCGCAACCACGGCAACAGATAATAAAGGCCGAGGCAGCCGATCAGCACCGCCCATTTGAACCGCCGGACGGGCCCCGTAACCGACTTCGGGTAGACCCGTACGCGGTTGGCAAAGAGGTGCTCACCCGCCTCTTCCTGCTGAAGTTGCCGCTGACGCTCGATATGGGACACGATCGGTCCTACTCCCCGCCGCCCATGCCGTGGACATAGAGGGTCAGGGCCTTGATCGTGCCTTCATCCAGGCGCGTGTTCCAGGCTGGCATCATGCCCAGTTTCGGGTTGCTGATCTGAGCCATCACGGACGCCAGGTCAGACCCGTAAAGATGCGCCCGGGACGCCAGGCGTGGAGCGCCAAGCTCCCGGTTGCCTTCGGCGTTGGGGCCATGGCAGACGGCGCAATTCTCGGCAAACAGCGCGGCGCCGGCCTTGGTGTCCTTGCCCGCGATCGGCGTGCCGTAAAGCGTCATGACATATTCCGCGACGGCCTGGATTTCGGCCGGCTTCAACATGGCATCCACGCCGAACCGAGGCATCGGACCCTGGCGCGAGTCCGCATGAGCCGAGCGTATTCCGACGGTGAGCGTCTTCTGGATGTCCTCCAGAGTGCCGCCCCAGATCCAATTGCCCGCCGCCAGCGCCGGGTACCCGGGATTGCCGCCACCACCGGCGCCATGACAGGGCTGACAGTTTTCCGCGAAAGCGATGCGACCGGCGGTTTGCGCAATTGCCATCAATTGCGGGTCCTTGCGAATGTCCGCGTAGGACATCGCGTTGATCCGGTCCATGTACACGGCTCGCCTCTTCGCCACCGCCGCGACATCCGCGTCCACCGCGGCACGGCTGGAATAGCCCAGGACGCCGTGAAAATGCGTGTTGAATGTTGCGCGACAATCTGGATGGCGATCAGCGACAATCAGGATGACGTTTGGTAATCGCGACGAACTCATCATCCGCCGTCGGTCTGACGGGGGCAAGCGTTATGTCTGGTCCTGATTGTTGATCGGCAGCGAAGCGGAGCTGGTGCTG
>CAMATI010000232.1 GCA_945861095.1 Asaia bogorensis
CGGAACGTGTCAACGACTTTGATACAGCCGGTTACGATATTTACGCTTGCTTCAGTTCCCATGGCTTCTCCGCGGTTCGATCTGATTGCCAATCCGCCGGTGCGGAGGGCGCGGTGCGGGCCTTTCCTGGTTCGTGTGGCATTGTCGGGCGTGTCGTGGGAGGCATCCATGGCGGGACGTCGCAGCACGCGGAGGAGGCGGACCCAAAGGCATAGAGCAGTGGGCGGCGGCGACCGGGTAAACCTTGAGCGGTGCGATGGGGCGGCACGCACGTGATCGACAATGACATTAGAATCGGGATCGGCATTCAGGCCGTTCCCTTCGCGACGGGTGGGTTGATCCAGGCCGCCGTCGGTTTAGCGGGCGGGACGGGGTTTTTCTTCACGAACCGTTCGTGGTTCGCTGCAAACGCCTGGTCCAGTATGGCCTGCCGCGCGGCGTGTACCGCGTCGGCCTGACCGTAATGCACCTGGTTGGGGGTCATCAGGCCGATCCCGGCATGATGGTGCGCTTGATTGTACCAATCGAAGAAGCCGCGGCAAAAGTCCCGCGCCTGTTCGATGCCGGCGAAGCGCTTTGGGAAGGTCGGCTGATACTTCAGGGTCTTGAAGTGGGCCTCCGAATAAGGGTTATCGTTCGACGTGTGCGGGCGGCTATGCGACTGCGTCACGCCGAGGTCAGCCAGCAGAAAGCCGGTCGCTTTGGCCTTCATCGGCGCGCCGTTATCGGCATGCAGCGTCAGCTGTCCCTGCGGCACGTCGTGCTTGGCCACGGTCTCGTCGAACAGCGGCTTGAACAACACGGCGGTCTCGGCCTCGGCGATGCACCATCCGACGACGCGGCGGCTGTAAATGTCGAGGATGACGTAGAGATAGTAGTAGCTCCACTTCTCCGGCCCCTTCAGCTTGGTGATGTCCCAGGACCAAACTTCGTTGGGTCCCACCGCCAGCAGCTCGGGTTTGGTGTAAACCGGGTGGCGGCGCTGGGCGCGGCGTTCGCACACCTCCCGGTTTTGGCCGAGGATGCGGTAGAAGGTGCGGATGGAACAGAGGTAGGTGCCCTCGTCGATCAGGGTGGCCCAGACCTCGGCCGGTGCCTGATCGACGAAGCGGGGTTCGTGCAGAACCCTCAGCACGTTTTGCTGTTGAAGGACGCTCAGGGCGCGGGGCGGTCTGGGCCGGGGTCGTGGCGCGGCCTTCGGGGCAAGCAGACGCGCTCGGTGCCGCTGCACGCTGGCGCGTGAGAGACCGAGCGCGGCGCAGGCCGCTTTGGTCATCCCGTCGGCGGGGTTGAGGGCCACGACCGCGTCCATCAGGGCGCGGTGTCGCTCGGGATCGGGGGTATTCCCAGCAGCATCGCGACTTTTTTTTGGATGTCGACGATGGCTTCCGCGCGGGTCAGGCGCTGCTTGAGGCGGGCGTTGTCCTGTTGCAGGCGGGCCAATTCGGCGGCCAGCGGGTTGGCTTCGGCGGTTTTCCGGCCGCGTTTGGCCGGGGCGAGACCGCCGATAGCGCCGGCCTCGCGCTGGCGGCGCCAATCGGTGAGGTTCGAGGAGTAGAGGCCCTCCCGGCGCAGGATGGCGCCGATGCCGCCGGTGTCGGTGGCACGGTCGACCTCGGCGAGGATGCGCAGCTTGTCCTGAGCGGTGAAGGTGCGGCGGCGCGGGCGTTGGGACAATTCGGGCGACGCTGCGAGCGGTGCCGGCACAACCGTCGGCCTTCGGCCTCCGGCTGAGCCGGCACCGCTCGCAGCGTCAAGTTGGGGAAACGCGGTGGGCGTCTGGGGGATGAGCATAGGCATGCGCGTCGTGATCCTTCCGCGCCCTCAAGTCTAAATTACCGGGGGGTGGGTGTCTCATCTTCATTGGCACGGAGGGGAACTCCCCAATGGAACTCCCCAATGGAACTCCCCAATGGAACTCCCCAATGGAACTCCACTGGGCGAACGCGTCGACCCATGCGGCGTCCATGCGGTCTCTCCCGCCACGATGCCTTACCCGCGCACCCGCCGCATGCCCGGAAGGGTGGTGCGAAATCGCATGAACCTGCGCGCCTGTCCGTCGACCGATCGGCCCATTTGCAACCGGTGCGGCCCCCTCCCCTTGCATCGCCGCCCGGCTCGGGTTCCTCTGCCAATCTGATGAGCGAAAACGTATCCACCGTACCCCATGTCGTACCCCCTGTCGCGACTTTGGCCGCCAACGTGATGCATTTCGCGCGGCTGCTGCGCCGTGCCGGGCTGCCCGTTGGGCCAGCCGAGACGATCGCCGCGCAACAGGCCCTGACGCATATCGACCTGGCCTCGAAGACAGAGGCGAAAACCGCGCTCCGGACCGCCATGATCCACCGTCACGAGCATCGAGAGGTGTTCGACCAGGCTTTCGCGCTGTTCTGGCGCGATCCCACCGCGGCCGAACAGGCCGCCGCGATGGCATTGCTGGAGGCGCAGAAGGAGAAGAAACTCGAACGCCCGCCCCCGGCGTCTCGACGCGTGGCGGAGGCGTTCGCCCCCAAGAACCAAGCCAAGCCACCGCCGCAGGACGAACCGCCGGTGCAGGACGCGGTGTTGACCGTGTCCGACCAGGAACGCCTGCAACAGATGGATTTCGAGGCGATGGGTGCCGATGAGATCGCCGCGGCAAAGCGGGAAATCCGCCGGCTGGTGCTGCCGTTGGACCTGCGCCGAACCCGGCGGCTGCGCCCGGATGCGCACGGACCGACGACCGATCTGCGCCGCACCATCCGCGCCAGCCTGCGCCAGGGCGGGGAAATCCTGTCGATCGCCCGCAGCCGACGGGTCACACGGCCTCCGCCCCTGGTGGTGCTGTGCGACATCTCCGGTTCAATGTCGCGTTACGCCCAGATCTTGCTGCATTTCCTGCACGCGGTCACCAACGACCGGGACCGCGTGCATGTGTTCCTGTTCGGCACCCGCCTGTCCAACGTGACGCGCCAGTTGCGCGCGCGCGACCCGGAGGTGGCATTCCAGATGGTGTCCCATATCGTCCCGGACTGGTCGGGCGGGACGCGAATCGGAGAAGCGCTGTCAGGCTTCAACCATCTCTGGTCCCGCCGGGTGCTGGGCCAGGGGGCTGTGGTCCTGTTGATCACCGACGGGTTGGACCGTGACGGCGCGCACGGATTGGCCGATAACATGGACCGCTTGCACCGGTCCTGCCGGCGGCTGATATGGCTCAACCCGCTCTTGCGCTGGAGCGGATTCGAACCAAAATCGCAAGGCATCCGAGCCATGTTGCCGCATGTCGATGAGTTTCGTCCCGTTCACAACCTGGCCAGCTTGCGCGGGCTCGTTGATTTGCTCTCGCGGCCGGCGCCTTTGCGGAGGGCTAGCGGATGAGGGGTGGCAGGGCGGGGCTTTGCCCCGGACCCCACCAGGGGGCTTTGCCCCCGGGACCCCCACCAAGGGCGACGGCCCTTGGAACCGGAACATTGTCGTTTGAATTCCGGGGGCCTACCCGGACCTATCACCGTCCGGGTAGGCCCCCGGAATTCAACCGACAAAAGGATCGCATTCCAAAGGCCGTCGCCTTTGGCGGGGTCCAGGGGCAGCGCCCCTGGTGGGGTCCGGGGCAAAGCCCCGCCCTGCCACCCCTCACCCGCATGCTCCGACACAAGGATAGCGCCATGAGCACACACGAAGTCGAAGACATCCTGGGCACCGCCGCCGCCTGGCGGGCCGCGGGGGAGTTGGTCGCCGTGGCAACCGTCACCGAAACCTGGGGCAGTTCCCCTCGCCCGGCCGGCAGCCAGATGGCGGTCACCAAGTCCGGCCGCATGGCGGGGTCCGTATCCGGTGGCTGCATCGAGGGCGCGGTCGCCGAGGCCGCCATGAAGACCATCGAGTCCGGCGCCCCGCAATTGCTGGATTTCGGCGTCACCCATGAACGCGCCTGGGAGGTGGGCCTGGCCTGCGGCGGCAAGGTCAAGGTCTTCGTGGAAAAACTGTCCTGAGCGGAGAGCACCGATGACCCCCGATATCCTCGCCGCCCTGGAACAGGCCAAACGCGACAAGCGCCCGGTCGTGCTGGCCACCCAGCTCCCCGGCGGAGAACAGCATATGCTGCCCGATCCGACCGCGTCGGCGGAACTGAACGAGGCAGCCCAGGCCGTGCTGCAATCGGACGAGAGCGGCACCCATAAGATCGGCGGCGTGGATTGGTTCCTGCATGCCTACAACCCGCCTCTGCGCCTGATCGTGGTCGGCGCCGTGCATATCGCCCAGGCGCTGGTGCCGTTCGCCGCCCAATGCGGGTTCGCGGTCACCGTGGTCGATCCCCGCCGGTCCTTCGCGTCCGATGAACGCTTCCCCAACGTCACCATCTCCTCGGAATGGCCGGATGAAGCGATGGACGCCTTCAAACCGGACAGCCGCACCGCGGTCGTGACCCTGACCCATGATCCGAAGCTGGACGACCCGGCGTTGGACCGCGCCCTGAAGTCGAACGCCTTCTATATCGGCGCCCTCGGCTCCCGCCGCACCCACGCCGCCCGCCTGAAACGCCTGCGCGAACTCGGCCACACCGACGAAGCCATGGCGCGCATCCGCGGTCCGGTGGGACTTAATATCGAAGCCGTCACCGCGCCCGAAATCGGCCTGTCCGTCATCGCCGAGATCGTCGCCGTCCGTCGTGGCGCGCCGCTGCCGCCGAAGACTCCAGCGTGAAGAACCGGCCATGAAATTCGGTCCCGCACCGCTGGACGAAGCCCGCGGTGCCATCCTGGCACACAGTCAACGGGTCGGCGAGAAGATGATCCGCAAGGGATCCCTGCTCGACGATGCCGCGATTTCGGCATTGCGGGAGGCCGGCCGCACCGAGGTCATCTGCGCGCGGCTGGAGCCGGGCGATGTGCCGGAAGACATCGCCGCCGATCGGCTGGCGACGCCTCTGGTCGCGCCGCTGATCGCACGCTCCCGCGCGGCCACGGGTCGGGTGAACCTGTTGGCCGAGGTGCCCGGCCTGCTGCGCGTCAATGCCGCGCGGATCGACCGACTGAATACGATCGACGAAGCGCTGACCATCGGCACGCTGCCCGATTATGCGCTGGTGGCGCCAAAGGACATGGTGGCGACGATCAAGATCATCCCGTTCTCGGTGCCGGGCACGGTGCTGTCGGTCGCCGAGACGATGCTGCGCCAGGGTGGCTCTCCGCTGAGCCTGCACCCGTTCCAGCACCTGAAGGTCGGGCTGGTGGTGACCGAGTTGCCCGGACTGAAAGAAAGCGTCACCAGCAAGACGATCGAAATCACGGACGAGCGGATCACGCAACTGACCGGCACTCTGTTACCGGCGGTGCGCTGTGCCCACCAGGAAGAAGCGGTCGGACGCGCGCTGGAGGGGTTGCTGGCCCTTGGCGCGGACCTGCTGCTGGTGATCGGGGCCTCGGCCGTGGTGGACCGGCGCGATGTGGGGCCGGCCGGGATTGTGCAGGCGGGTGGGGAGATCCTGCATTTCGGCATGCCGGTCGATCCTGGCAACCTGATCTGCCTGGGGCGGATCGGACAGGTCCCGACGCTGGTGCTGCCGGGCTGCGCGCGCAGTCCCAAGCTGAACGGGATCGACTTCGTCCTGACGCGTTTGTTCGCCGGACTGAAGGTGACCGGCGACGACGTGATGCGGATGGGGGTGGGCGGCCTGCTGAAGGAAATCGACACAAGGCCGTTGCCGCGGGAAAAGGCGCCGGCGACGCCTCGGTCCGGGGCGGCGCCGCGCAGTGCGCCGACGATCGCCGCGGTGGTGATGGCCGCCGGGCGGTCGCGGCGGATGGCGCCGCACAACAAGCTGCTGGTGGGCGATAAGGCCGGCAAGCCGATGATCGCCCGGGTGGTGGACAATGTCCTGTCGTCCAATGCGCGCCCGATCCTGGTCGTGACCGGACATCAGGCGGACCAGGTGGAGCACGCGCTCGGCGGCCGGCCCGTCCGATACGTGCATGCGCTGGACTATGCGGAAGGCCTATCCGCGAGCCTGAAAGCCGGGATCGCCGCGGTCCCGCCGGAATGTGCCGCCGCTGTCGTATGCCTGGGCGATATGCCGCTGGTCACCGGGCGGATGATCGATCGGCTGTTGTCGATGTACGATCAGGAAGAGGGGCGCTTGATCGTGCTGCCGACCTTCCGCGGCAAGCAGGGCAACCCGATGTTGTGGGACAAGCGTTTTTTCCCGGAAATCCTGCAAATCTCCGGGGATTCCGGTGCCCGTTTTCTTGTCGGCAAATATGCCGAATTCGTCTGCGAGGTGGAGATGTCCGACGACGCGGTGCTGCGCGATTTCGACACGACGGAAAGCCTGGCGACCCTGCCGCCCCGGATGCGGCCCGAGGGGATGGCGTAGCAGCGGTCGCGATCGGCTTTTCGCGCACCGACCAACTGTAAAATATTCCGACTTTCCGGGCGGCTGCGGCGCGGTCGTCAGGCGCAGTCGTCAGGCAATTGGTCGAACGCCGTTCCCGTATCGAGCATAGATAGATGGGTTCGGCCGACTCCGAGCAAGGTCACGAGGCGGCGACTCATGGGATGAACCAACCCGGCCTCACCATATGCGCTCGACGCCGCGTTACCTGGGCAACGCAAGCGCCGGCCGCGAGAGTCCGCAAAACCATGGAAGGATGGCCGTACGCCTTCCGATGTCGCGCGTTGTGCCCTTATACCGCCGTTCGCCGCCGGCGGAGCGCGCCCAGACCCGCGAGCCCGAGTGTCATCAGCGCGATGGTCGCTGGCTCCGGGATCGAGGAATAGGTGATATCGTCGATCAGGATACCCGTTGCGCCGGCTATCGATGGCCCGCCGGCGCGAAATAGCAAGCGATCGTAAGACACCGGGGATATCCCTGGTTGGAAATCGCGAAAAAACTCTTCCCATCCAATGCCGGTATAGACGAGCACATCGTCGACCGAGACCTTCCAGACGTCATTGTCCGCGCCCGGCACGAACAGCATCGACCAGGAAATCTTGGTGGCGATTGTCGAACTGAGCGTGCCGAGCGATGTCGTGGTGAAGGCGGTGCCGTCGTAGTCGTCCACGATGATCTGCCACGCGCCGCTGGCACCGACGACACGGATTTGGTTGCCGCGGGCGCCGGTGCCGTTGTCCATCGCGATGCTGAGACCGTCCCCGGTCACCGCGGTCACGGTGGTCGCCTGCATCACCCAGGAAGCGGTGAACAGCTTGTTGGGCGTGACCTCCCCGGCCAATTCGGCCAGAGCAGGCGAGAACGGTTGGTCGCCGAAGCTGCCACTCGCGAGCAGGCGGGACATCCGCCAGCTTTGCGTGCCGGATATCGCGCCGGAGGATACCACGGCCTGGTCCCAGGCCGGGTTGGTGATTTGCCAGCCATCATATCCGTTGACGATGGGTCCGGTCGGATAGGTTTCAAAATTGACCGCGATCGTATCGGCTCTCGCGCCCATGGCCGCGCACAGCGATATCCCGCATGCGATCGACAGCATCCGTAGCGTCATTTTCCTGACCCTTCCGTGGTAGAGCGTGTTGTGACTGGCGACCCGTTCTGAGGCTTTGAACTCTGCGAACAAACAAGCAATCATCATGCCATCAAAACAGACCGTTGTTATATTTGTCAAAAGCAGTATTTCTTCACGGCAATCAGTCAATTCAAATGGCGATGTGTAAAGTATCTCGACTCGGCTGGATGAGTTGTGTTCTGCGGGCGGCATTGGAAATACAACTTGAAGTATGTGTCATTTATATATACTTAAACCATATCTTGGACAGACACGCTTGCGCCGCCCCAGCCCCCTTGCCCCAACCCGCAATTCCGCTACCGTTCCCACTAACAAACCCCTGGCAAACCCCAGGAAGGAACGCCATGACCCGCCCGCCCGCACCGACGCCCCGCCCGCAAGGCGCCCCGCTCGCCCTGTCCGGCATCCGGATCGCCGATTTCTCCCACTTCATCGCCGGGCCGTTGGCCAGCATGATCCTGGCGGACCTCGGCGCCGAGGTGATCAAGATCGAGAAGATCGACGGCGGCGACGACTTCCGCCGCATCGGCCCCGCCGTGTCGGACCAGGAAGGCGCCCCGTTCCTGTGGACGAACCGCAACAAGTCCGGCATCGCGCTGGATCTGAAATCCCCGCAAGGCCAGCACGTGGCCCGCGATATCATCGCTAAGTCGGATATCCTGCTGGAAAATTTCTCCGCCGGGGTCATGGATCGTTTCAACCTCGGCTACGAAGCATTGTCGGAGGCACATCCCCGCCTGATCTACGCCGCCGTCTCCGCCTACGGCCGTTCCGGTCCTCTCAAAGACCGGCTCGGCTTTGACCCCATCACCCAGGCCGAGAGCGGTTTCATGGCGCTCAACGGCGATCCGGATCGGCTTGGCCATCGCACCGGCCCATCCATCATGGACATGAGCACCGCCATGATGACCAGCAATGCCATCCTCGCCGCGCTGTTCTCTCGGGAACGCACCGGCAAGGGCCAATTCATCGAAACCGCCCTGTTCGATCAGGCGGTGACCATGGTCGGGTTCCATGCCCTGAGCTACCTCATCACCGGGCGGGAGCCTGAGAGGTTCGGCAATGACAGCCGCGACACCGTGCCGACCGCGGCCTTCCAGACCGCCGACGGGCCTCTCTATATAGCCTGCGCCAACGACCGGACCTGGCAGCGCCTGGCGACGCAGGTGCTGGACCAGCCGGAACTGGCGATGCATGCCGATTACGTGACCATGGCCGACCGGATCCGCAACCGCGACCGCCTGCTGGTGCTAGTGCGAGAGATCCTGGCAACCCGCCCGCGTGCCCATTGGCTGTCACGCATGCGGGATGCCGGCGTGCCGGGTGGTGCCATCAACTCCATCGGCGAAGCCTTTGACGGCGCCGAGATCGCCCAGCGTGGCCTGGTCACCAGTATCCCGCACCCGACCGCCGGGACGATTCCCAATGTGGCGCTGTCAATCCGCCTGCATGGGACGCCGCTGGCCGACCCGGTGGCCGCGCCTCGCCTGGGTCAGCACACCTTGCAGATTCTGCGGGATCTTCTGGGCTATGACGCCGAGCGGATTCGGGGGTTGGAGGATGGTGGGGTGGTGCGACAGGCGGCCGGGGGGTAGGTGCGACAGGCGACCGGGGGGTAGGTGCGGCAGGCGACCGAGGGGTAGGTGCGGCAGGCGCCTGACGCTTTGGTCGAAAAACCTACTGGTCAGTTGACATTTTTACCGGACGGTTTATCCGACCCAAGACCCATCACGACGCACAAGGACCGATCATGCCCGACACGCAGCAGCCCAGCCAGCCCCAGACCAGTGAAACCGATGTCGTCATCGTCGGCGCGGGTTTCGCCGGCATGTATCTGCTGCACAAGCTGCGCGGCGTCGGCCTGAAGGCCCGTGTGTTCGAAGCGGCGACCGGCGTGGGCGGCACATGGTACTGGAACCGCTATCCCGGCGCCCGCTGCGACGTCGAGAGCATGCAATACTCCTACTCCTTTCTGCCCGAGTTGGAGCAGGACTGGAAATGGAACGAACTCTTCGCCGGCCAGCCGGAAATTCTGCGCTATGCCAACCATGTCGCCGACCGGTTGGACCTGAAGCGCGACATCAAGTTCGAAACCCGCGTCACCGACGCCGGCTTCGATGAGGCTACGCACCGCTGGACCGTGCGCACGGACCAGGGCGACGTCGTGTCCTGCCGGCATGTCGTGATGGCCACGGGCTGCCTGTCCGCCGCGCGCCGTCCGGACTTCAAGGGTGCCGACAGCTTCAAGGGCGCCACTTACCACACCGGCCACTGGCCGCACGAAGGCGTCGATCTGACCGGCTTGCGCGTAGGCGTCATCGGCACCGGGTCTTCCGCCATCCAGGCGATCCCGGTGATCGCCGAACAGGCAAAGGACCTTTTCGTCTTCCAGCGGACACCGAATTTCAGCATCCCCTCACGCAACGGCCCCATGAGCGAGCCGTACGAAAAGGCATGGAAATCCGTCTATCCGCAGAAGCGCGAAGACGCGCGCCATTCCCGCAACGGCGTGCTGGCCAACCCCAACGACATATCCGCCCTGGCGGTTGACGACGCCCAGCGGCAGGAGATGTTCGAAACCCGCTGGCGCAGCGGCGGCACCACCTTCATGGCGGTGTTCAACGACCTGGTTCTGAACAAGCAGTCGAACGACACCGCGGCCGAATTCGTGCGCGGCAAGATCCGCTCGATCGTGACGGACCCCAAGACCGCCGAACTGCTGGCGCCGACCAACCATCCGATCGGCACCAAGCGGATCTGCGTCGATACCAACTACTACCAGGCCTATAACCGCGAAAACGTCCATCTGATCGATGTCCGCTCCGCGCCGATCGAGGAAATCACGCCGGACGGGTTGATCACCGGTGGGGTCGAATACAAGCTGGACGTGATCGTGTTTGCCACCGGCTTCGATGCGATGACCGGCGCCCTGACCAGTGTCGACATCCGCGGCCGCGACGGCAAGGCGTTGAAGGACAAGTGGGAAGCGGGCCCGCGCACCTATCTGGGCCTGATGACCGCGGGCTTCCCCAACCTGTTCATGATCACCGGCCCGGGCAGCCCCTCGGTCCTGAGCAACATGATGGTCTCCATCGAGCAGCATGTCGATTGGATCACCGACTGCCTGACCTGG
>CAMATI010000233.1 GCA_945861095.1 Asaia bogorensis
CACTGGCCGTGCAACCCCGTCATGGCGGGTGCAGACCCGCCATCCACGCCTTGCGCTGTTGCAGCCCTGGAAAGGCGTGGATACCGGCCTGCGCCGGCATGACGGGGATGAGTTGACCGAAGAGTCAATCTTTCCGACGGCTGGTATAACTTCATTTCCTCCGTGAGGCGGATCACCACCGGGTCGTAGCGTACAGCCCGCAAGGCAGCGCTGAGAGCGTCGATAATGGCGCCGATGTCGACACCGATCGGCCCCGCTATTCCGAACACCAGTTCGGGAAATTGGTTATTCAGGGTTGCATCTGCCATGGTGAAGGCGATGATACACGTGAATGAAGCGTTCAAACACCTTGGCCGATCAATCTGAATGCGGAGACCTGTCATGCCACCCGAGGAAACGCCGAGTCAGGAAGCCGTCGAGCGGCTGATTGACGACATTCAGACTATGGTAAGCAAGATCGGTGCTCGATTCGAACCGGACGCCGACAAGGTGAAAATGTTTGCCGCGGCGATGGCGGTCATGGCGAACCAGGCGAAAGCCGAGGTGGCCAGTAAGGCGTCCGCACCGGATTAGATCGAAGGACCGCGCCTTTTTTCGACGATCGTGCTATCCGCCTCCGCATGCCACCACCTCTCCTCACGCTCCAGGATATCGGCCTTACCTTCGGCACGGCGCCGCTGCTGGCCGGTGCCGCCCTGGCCGTTTCCGCCGGCGACCGCGTCTGCCTTGTCGGGCGCAACGGTTCCGGCAAATCCACGCTCCTGAAAGTCGCCGCCGGGCTGATCCAGTCCGACACCGGGCGCCGCTTCGCCCAACCCGGCGCCACCATCCGCTATCTGCCGCAGGAGCCCGACTTTGAGGGCTTTGCGACCACCCTTGACTATGTCGAAGCCGGTTTTGGCGACGGCGCCGCCGGGGATCACCATCGCGCCACCTACCTGTTGCAGCAACTCGGCCTGACCGGCGCGGAAGACCCCGAAACCCTCTCGGGCGGAGAGGCCCGCCGCACCGCGCTCGCCCGCGTGCTGGCCCCCGAACCCGATATCCTGCTGCTGGACGAGCCCACCAACCATCTGGACCTGCCGGGGATCGAGTGGCTGGAACGCGAACTCGCCGGCCTGCGCTCCGGTATCGTCCTGATCAGCCATGATCGGCGCATGCTGGAACGGATTTCCCGCTCCACCGTGTGGCTGGACCGCGGCATCACCCGCCAGCTCGACCAGGGGTTCGCGCATTTCGAGGCCTGGCGCGACGAGGTCCTGGAACAGGAAGAAACCGAGCGGCACAAGCTGGGCCGTAAGATCGTCATGGAGGAAGACTGGCTCCGCTATGGCGTCACCGCGCGGCGCAAGCGCAACCAGAAGCGCCTGGGCGACCTGCACGCGTTGCGCAAGAAGCATAAGGAGCAGCGGGGCGCCCAGGGCAATGTCCGCATGGTGGCGTCCGAGGCCGACCTGTCCGGCCGTCTGGTCATCGTCGCCGAGGGCATCAGCAAGACCTATGGCGATCGCACCGTGGTGCAGCCCTTCGCCACCCGCGTCATGCGCGGCGATCGGATCGGCATCGTCGGGCCGAACGGCGCCGGCAAGACGACCCTCCTGAACATGCTCACCGGCGTCCTGCCCCCCGACACCGGCGAAGTCCTGCTCGGCACCAACCTGCAATTCGTCACCTTGGACCAACGACGGGAAACCTTGGACCCGACCCAGACCCTGGCCCAGGCCATGGCGGAGGGCGGCGGCGATACCGTGATGGTGGGTGGCCAGTCCCGCCACGTCGTCAGTTACATGAAGGATTTTCTGTTCGGCCCCGAACAGGCCAACACCCAGGTCGGTGTCCTGTCCGGGGGAGAGCGCGGTCGTCTGACCCTGGCGCGGGCCTTCGCGCGCCCCTCCAACCTGATGATCCTGGACGAACCCACGAACGATCTGGACCTGGAAACCCTGGAGTTGTTGCAGGAACGGCTCGCCGACTATGCCGGCACCGTGCTGCTGGTCAGCCACGATCGCGACTTCCTGGATCGTGTGGTGACATCCGTCATGGCAACCGACGGCGAAGGCGCCTGGACAGAATATGCCGGTGGCTATTCCGACATGCTGGCCCAGCGCGGCCCGGTCCGCCAGGCCACGGTCGCGGCCAAGGCAAAGCCCGCCGATTCGCGCCCGCGCGCCGCCTCGCCAAACCGCCGACTGACGTTCAAGGACAAGCACGCCCTGGAATCCCTGCCCGCCCGCATCGCCGGGCTGGAAGCCGATGTCGCTCGGCTGAACCGCGAACTTGCCGACCCGGACCTGTACACGCGCAAGCCGGATCGGTTCAAGGCCGCAACCAAGGCCCTGGAAACCGCACAGACCGCCCTGACCGCCGCCGAGGAACAGTGGCTGGCGCTGGAAATGCTGCGGGAGGAGTTGGAAGGCTGACCGCGCGTTATCCCACCACGCGCGGGCGCACTTCCTGACACAGCAACTGCAACGACCGCATCATCATCGGCGCCGGGATTCGCGCGCCAAAGTTCAACTCCGCGAGAATGCCGTCGATGCCCAGTTCGTCGCGCAACTGGCGCAGCCGAGCGGCGGCGTGTTCGGGGCTTCCGACGATGACCTTGTCGCGGAGGATGTCGTCGTAGGTCAGCGCCCGCACCTCTTCCAGCTCCGCCCGCCGGCGCGCGTTGGGAGAGCCTTCCAGTTGCGAAACCAATGCCCGATAGCCGTGCGTGATGCTGGCTTCCGCTTCCGCGCGTGCCTGGGCATCCGTATCGGCGATATGAAGCGACAGACGTAGATGCACCTCGCCCGTGCCGGGATGCCCGGCGTCCTTGTAGGCCTGACGATAGGCGATCAGATCGGGGGCCAGGCCCGACAAGGTGCCGCTGCGAACCGCGACGAACAGCGGATAGCCCAGGGCGCCGAGGACCGGGAACGTGTCCTCGCTGGCCCCGGCGATACGGATTGGCGGGTGCGGTTGCTGAAACGGACGGGGCACCGCGCGGGCTTCGTTGAAGTGATGGAACTTGCCGTTGAACGAAAACACGTCCTGTGTCCAGGCGCGCTTCAACACTTCCAGCGTTTCGTAGAACCGTTCACGGCTTTCCGAGTAGGGCACGCCATAGGCGGCATAGGCGCGCGGGTTGCCGCTGCGCCCGATGCCCAGCAGCAGGCGCCCCTGGCTGATCTGATCGACCGTCGCGGTCTCCTCGGCCAGACGCAACGGATGCGCCAGTGGCAGCACCTGAACGCCCGTCCCGAGTTTCAGGCGCGTGGTGCGGGACGCGAGCGCCGACAGCACGGTCAACGGCGCCGTCAGCACCGACCGGGCGGATTGCTGGTGGATTTCCGCCAGCCAGACCGCGTCCAGCCCCCAGGATTCGGCATCCACCACCTGCTGCAAGCCTTGCGCGAAGGCCTCGGCGTCGGATTGTCCGGCCACCTGGCGATGGAATTCATGATACCAGCCAATCTCCATCGTCGTTCCTCGCCTTGCGTTCCGGTCGTCCATAGGACCGGATTTGACATCGTGCAAACCCAGCCCTGGGTGCAAACCGGGATTTGGTACGATGGCACCTTCGTCGTGGAGCTCGGCCAGGTCTCTCCGCCGTGCCTGTCTATTCACTGAAGGTCTGGTCGTTGAAGGAAGGAAACGGACGATGGCAGTCAGCACGACCATCGACAACCCGGACCTCGCGCCAGTCAGGCGATGGCCAATATCGCCCAGGAGAACCTGACGCCGGAACGGACGGCGAACGAAGCCGTGGAACGCATAAAGACGATTTTCGCTCGTTACAAGATGGGCTGATCGACCACGATCGTAGGTCTGCCCGACAGGCGGTGATCTCCGCTGGTCGGGCCGACGGGCGCGGCCGCGCTGACCGCGCCACGTTGAGCGGAAAACCGGCTCGAATCCGGCGACTGGAGCGGTTTCACGCTGACTGCCAACGGCTAACCGTTCCAGTTCCTTGCTTGATCGCATGATTCACACACCGTTACGTTCCGCTCATCGTGATCATGCTCTGGCTATGGCAAAGCGCCTTTCTGGCCGAGTACTCCACAAAACGCCGGATACGGCGGGGACCTGCCCGGATGCCGTGTGGGTCGGCGGCGCGGCATTCAGGACGCCGTTGCCGGCACCCGCGACCGTGACACCCAATGCCAGATCACCACGGCAACCGCGATCACCACTGGCGGCACCACGGTCAGGTTCAGGGCCGTCCAGCCCCATACCGCCTCGATCACGCCGGACGCCAGGGCTGTCATCGCTACGTTCGCAAACACGATGAAATCGTGCGTTGCCTGCACCTTCACCCGCTCCCGCTGGCTATAGGCCGTGGTCAGCATCGTCGTGCCGCCGACGAACATGAAGTTCCAGCCGATCCCCAGCACCGCCAGCGCGACGAAGAACGTCCAGAATAGTGGGGCGAAATACAGGTTGATCACCACCGCGCTCAGGGTCAGGACCCCACCGGTCAGGATGATCTGGTGGATGCCGAATTTCTGGATCAGCCGCCCGGTCACGAACCCGGGTGCATACATCGCGACCGAATGCGCCCGGATCACCTCGGCGCTGGCCGCGACGCCGAAGCCGCACAGCATCATCTGCAACGGGGTCGATGCCATCAGCAGGTTCATCGTCCCGTATCCAACCAGGGAACTGATCACCGCGGCCACGAAATTGGGGCGCGAGATGATATCGCGGAACGGCACCGGCTCTCCGGTTGCCTTGGGCGGGGCAGGGGGGAGTTCCGTGTAATACAGCAGGACCGCGGCGATCAGCGGCAGGATCGGCAGATACAGATAGGTCGCCAGGAACATGAAGTTGGTGATCAGGTCATGCGTCTGTTTGACCATCTCCGGGCCGACGATGGCCGACAGCACGCCGCCGGCCATGACCAGGGAAATCGCGCGCGCCTTCGCCTCCGGGGCTGCAACCTCGGCCGCGGCGAAGCGCAGATGGTGCGACATGCCGAAGCCGACTCCGGCCGGGATCGCGCCCAGGCAGTAGATGACGAAATTCTTGGAATAGACGCCGGTTGCGAAGGTGAGGCTGCCGCAGAACATGATCGCGCAGGCCAGCCAGAAGCCCTTCTTGCGGCCGAATCGGGTAAACGCCCAACTCGCCACGACAGACGAGCACATCACCGAGACCATCTGGATCGCCATCGGCAGGGTATTCAGGGCCGATCCGGACAGTTGGTAGCCGATCAGAGAGGCCATGATGGTCTGGCCGGCCATGACCGCGTGCAGCATCGCCTGGCAGGCGAAGAGGAGCCAGACATTTCTGTTCATGGGCGTTTCGTTCCCTCGGGCGCGAGGCCGGTTTCACCACAACTGGAGCGGCAAACCGATCTGGCATCTTGTTTTGTCGCGTGGTTCACGCGCCGTGACGTTTCATTCGGCAGGATCGCGCTTTCGGCGCGTGGTTAAAACATGATCGTGCTTTCGGCGCGTGGTTAAAAATGGCTCCAGCCCCCCTTGTTGAGAGTAAGGGGTTCTCCGCCGGGGCCACGCACCATGACCCCTTGCGTTCCGGAATGAAAGGTGCCGATCCGGGTAACAGGGATGTCGGCAGCCCTGGACACGGCCAGCAACGCGGCCTCCCGCGCCGGCGGCACGGCCATCAGCACCTCGTAGTCGTCGCCCCCGGTCAGGCAGGTTTCCAGCCAGTTTGGCCCAGCGGCCCGGGCCTGTGCCGACAGCGGCACCGAAGTCGCGTCAAGCTGCGCGGCCAGGCCGCTCTCCCGGCAGATATGGCCCAGGTCCTGCACAAGCCCGTCGGATACATCCATGCCGGCGGAGGCGATCCCGCAGATCGCCAAACCCACGCGCGGGCGCGGCAACCGGTATCGGTCCAGCAGGAACCCGGTGGGATCGGTCAGTTTGCCCAGCGCCACCTGAAGCCCCAGCGCGCCATCGCCGATCGTGCCGGTGACCCAGATGCCATCCCCGGGGCGTGCCCCGATCCGGCGCACCGCCTGTCCGGGCGCGACATGGCCGATGATGGTCAAGGACAGGGAAATCGGCCCGGGGGTGGAAGTCGTGTCGCCGCCCAGCAGGGTGACGCCATATTCGGCATGGTCGGCGCCGAGCCCGGCGGCAAATCCCGCATACCAGGAATCCGGAGTCGCCCGGGGCGTCGAGATTGTCATCAGGTAGGACAGCGGCACCGCGCCCTTCGCCGCAAGATCGGACAGATTGACCCGCAGCAGCTTGCGCCCGATCAGATCCGGCGGATCGTCCGGCAGGAAATGCACGCCCGCCACCATGGCATCGGCGGTCAGCACCAGCTCTCGTCCCGGCGGAGGGGTCATCACCGCGGCATCGTCGCGCAATTCCAGCGCGCCCGGTCCGGCCAACGGACGAAAATGGCGCGCGATCAGCGAAAACTCGGACGGAAGAGACGGATGGGTCATGCTTCCCCGGTTCCAGGCGGAAATCCCAGCAGCATCCGCCCATATGGCACCATCGCCAGTTGCCGATGCACCACGGAGTGGGTGGAAATCGTCAGGATATCCCGCAGCAGCGGTTGTAGCGGGTCGGAATCGTAGACGATGCGGGACCCCAGCACCTCGGCCAGTTTCTCGACTCCCTGGCGCAGTTGGGCGGTCGCATAGGCGATGTCGCGGCGGTTGCGCATGATGTCGTCTGCGGTGATCGGCCGGCGGGAGGCGATGACCGCCATGCTCTCGTCCCGCCTGGTGTGCATCGCCAGGGTCGCGAGATCGATCGCGGCGGAGGCCTCGCCGAGTGCCATTTGAACGACCTCGGATTCCGCAAGGTCCCGAACGCCGCGCGACAGGCGCGCGCGAATTGCCGCGGGCACATGGGTCAAGGCACGTCTTGCCAGGGAAAATCCGACCGCGGGCAGGGAGAATGGCACCAGATAGCCGCGCGGAACCCTGGGGACGTCATAGTCCGGATGCGCCAGGCTGCCGGGTGTGGTGCCGGCCATCAGGTCTGCCAGTTTGACGGTGCGGTGCTCGGGGACGAACACGTCGTCGATGACCAGGGTGCGGCTGGCGGTGCCGCGCAGGCCCAGGACGTGCCAGTCGTCGACGATCTCGATCTGCTGCATCGGCACCAGCATGTAGCGGGTCGGTTTGTTGCCGGCCTGATCCTCGGCCCGGGCGCCGATGATCGCCCATTGGGCATGCAGGCAGCCGGAGGAAAACGGGAATTTTCCGCTCAGGCGCCAGCCGCCGGTGGTGGCCTTGGCGGTTTCTCTTGGGGCCAGGGAGGATGAGGCGACGGCCGCTGGATTGTCGCCCCAGACATCGATCTGCGCCTGCTCCGGCATGCAGGCGATGATCCATTGGTGCTCGCCCAGTACGGCGTAGACCCAGGCGCTGGCGCCGCAGCCCTCGGCCAGGATTTCGACGATGCGGGAGAAGACGTCGAAAGGGGCCTGTTCGCCGCCGAAGCGCCTGGGTTGCAGGGCGCGCAGGATGCCGGTGGCCCGATAGGCGTCTACGGTCGCCGGGGGCACGGATCGGTCCAAGTCCGTAGCCGTGGCCCGTTCAGCAAGGATTGGGACCAGGGATCGGGCCTGGTCCAGGAGCGCGTCGGTCATTGGGGAGCAAAGGCGGGGCGCTGCCCCAATGGCCCTTGGGGACCCCGCCAGGGGCTTTGCCCCTGGACCCCACCAAAGGCGCGGCCTTTGGAATGCGATATTTTTGGTGCCTTCTGGATAGGGGGCCAACACGGACCTCTCCCCGTCCGTGTAGGCCCCCTATCCAGAAGGCACCCATAGTCCGGTTCCAAGGGCCGTCGCCCTTGGTGGGGATCCAAGGGGCAAAGCCCCTTGGCGGGGTCCGGGGCAGCGCCCCGCACTACTCCGCCCAAGACGACCGCCCCTGGATCGCCCACCGACCATCCTGCTTCGTCACGATATACAGCGACCGATAGCTGCCGATGGGGCTGTCATCGGCGCGATAGCGGGTAAACTGGACGCGGAAATGCACTTTCTCGGGTCCCGCATCGACCACCTCCACATAATCCCAGGCCGTTCGAGCCCAGCCCACGGACTGTCCCTGCCGCCCCCAGACCGCACTCTTAAAATCCGCCGGCGTCTGCATCACCGTAACTTTGCCACTATGGAAGCGCACATGGGGGAAATGGAACCAGCGTGTGCGCAAGGCCTCGGCATCTTCGGCATTGAACGCCGCCATGAAACCGTCCATCGCCCGCCGAGCGTCGGCGATCGCGTCGTCATTTGAATCGGGCATCATGTCATCCTTGCTAGCCAGGACCGCGTCGCGATCCGCCGATCCTATTCCAGCCTTTGCGTGGCGTGCGAGTCTCGCCGGGCTGTGCGCCATTCTGCTGGCGCCGCTGCTGCTGGTCGAGGTGCCCCCTCTCCTCGACTACCCCAACCACCTCGCCCGCCTCTTCGTTCTGGCGCTGGGGGGCAACGACCCGGTGGTGGCCGGATTCTACACGGCGCGTTGGTCGATGATTCCCGATCTCGGCATCGATCTGATCGGCCCGCCGCTGATCCATGTGTTGCCGATCCATGTCGCCGGGCGGGTCCTGATCGGCCTGGTGCTGCTGCTGCCGGTGCTCGGAGCCATCGCCTACAGCCAGGCGCTTCTCGGGCGCCGATCCTGGTGGTCGCTGGGCTGCGGCCTGGTCGCCTACCACCAGACCTTCATGCTGGGGTTCCTGAATTTCACCGCCGGCATGGGCCTCGCGCTGTGGCTGGCCGCGGTGTGGCTGCGAGGGCGCGAATCGCACCCGGCGCGCACCGTTGCCCTGACCGCATTGGGCTGCGTCGGGTTGTATTTCTGCCATCTGATGGGCGTGGTGTTCCTGGGCGTCCTGATCGCGGCCCATGAGTTGACATGGTTGCTGGAATTCCCCCGGTCCCGTCTGTTGGCGCCGCGCATTGTGCTGCTGCGCTTTGCCGCCGCGGCCAGCGTCTTCGTGGTGCCATTGGCGCTTTATGCCGGGTCCGCGCTGTCGCGGGAGGCTGGTGGGCTGGTCTATCTGACGGCTCCAGGAAAGCTGGAGCAACTTCTGGCGCCCTGGACCAACTATCTGCTGCCGTTCGACATCGCAACCGGGGTTGCGACGGTCGGTGCCCTCGTTTTTCTGTCGATCCGGCGACAATTGCAGGTGCCGCGACAGGCGGCGATCGCCTTCCTGCTGCTGGGTGTCCTGTATCTCGTCTGTCCGTTTGCCTATGCGGGTGTCATCAATATCGACATGCGCTTTGTCGTGCTCGCGGGGTTCATGCTGTTTGCCGGACTGGCGCCGGTGCGGCTGCCGAGCTGGCTGGTCATGGGCATGGTGGCTTTGTTTGTGATACGGATCGGAGTCGTGGCGGTCGCGTGGCACGGACATACCGAAACGATCGCGACCTTGCGCAGTGTCATTGCGTCGGTGCCCACGGGCAGCACGGTGTTCGTGTCCACCATGCGGCCGGAGAACCGTTTCGGGATCGCCGACGCGCGCCGCCTGTCGAACGGGGTTTCGACCACCAACCATCTGCCATCCCTGCTGCTGATCGAGCGGCGGGCCTGGTGGCCGTTCATGTTCGACAACGAGTCCCAGCAACCGATCGCCACGCGCTCCCCCTATCTGGAGCTTGCACTGCAGGCGGATCGGATGCCGGAGGATCGGCGGCAGATCCCGGCTTCGGCCTGCGACCTGGCTGGGTTTGACTATGTGCTGATGCTGGGGCGGTTGGTCGATGCGCCCGCGTTTCTGACCCCGGTCGCGGCGGCGGCCAGGGTGTCGCTGTATCGGGTGGCACACGCCGACTGCCCGTCGCCTCGGTAAGCGCGGGACGGTCTGCGTTCGGTCCGCCATGACGCGGCGGCACTGTCCGGAGCCCGCGCGTCATGGCCGATCGGGTCCACAAATCTTGGATTAGAGCGACGGTAAGAGAAAATTCGCCCCCTCCCCTTGCGGGAGGGGGCGGGGGGAGGGGTTTTTTGCACGGATATTGCGGCTATACCCCTCCCCCCAACCCCCTCCCTCAAGGGGAGGGGGAGGATTTTCTCCATCGCCATGATGTGCCAACGCTTAGGCGCCATGACGGGGCGGCACGGGCCGGTGCGTCACCCGACCGCCGGCGCCGAGCCGGAGGGGTCAGGCCAGCCCGGCCTCCCGGTGCATCGCCTGCTGTTCCGCCGCGATGGATGCCTCGTCGCGGCCCAGTTCGCGCAGCAGGCGGGCGTGGTTGGCCAGCACCGCCTCGCGATGCGGGTGCGGATGCCCGGTCGCGCGCTGGAATTTCAGGAAGATCACGACCATCCGCCGCATCAACGGTTCCGCCTCCCCCAGCCGGTTCGTGGCTTGCAGCAAATGGGCGAGGTTGGCGAGGTCGATCGCCACCTCTGGATGCTCGGCGCCGTAGCTCGCCTCGTCGATGGCAAGCGCGCGGCGCATCAACGGCTCCGCCTCCCCCAGCCGGTTCGTGGCTTGCAGCAGCGCGGCGAGGTTGATGAGGTCGCGCGCCACGTTCGGATGCTCGGCGCCGTAGCTTGCCTCGTCGATGGCGAGAGCGCGGCGCATCAACGGTTCCGCCTCCCCCAGCCGGTTCGTGGCTTTCAGCAACTGGGCGAGGTTGTTGAGGCCGGCCGCCACGCGCGGATGCTCGGCGCCGTAGCTTGTCTCGTTGATGGCGAGAGC
>CAMATI010000234.1 GCA_945861095.1 Asaia bogorensis
GTGTTCGCTAGGCTGCGCAGCTTTGCCTACAATATCCTACGTCGAAACAAGACTAGTACCTTCAGTCAAGACAGATACGCCGCGGCTCTGCAGGGCCTTGATCCCCTTCTGAAGTGGTGCGTCAGTTGAGAGCGTTGAACAGCCCTGCGAGCAGAAGTCCCTTCCGGGCGATAAACTCCGGAAACGCATCCTTGGCCTTGGCAGCCTTCATCACGGTCGTCGTATAGTCGACCTCGTCGTTGTATTGCTGCTCCAATCCCTCCCCCAACTGCTTGAGCAACAGAGCCTTCACGCCCATCACGGCGCCGCGGTGGTTGGCCGCGATCATTTTGGCCAGTTCCATGGTCTTCGCCCGCAACTGCGCGCGTGGCACCAGGTGGTTCAACAAGCCGATACGATAGGCCTCATCCGCGTCGACCACCCGGGCCGAGAACAGCAACTCCTTCGCCATCGGCCAGCCAACCTGGTTGGGCAGCGTCCAGGTGCTGTTGATTCGCCCGTACGCGGCGGCAAGGAATCGGAATTTGGTGCCCTCACAGCCGATCCTCATATCCAGAGAAGACGCCAGCACCGATGCGCCCCCATAGGCCAAGCCGTTCATCATGCCGATCGTCGGCTTGGCACAAGCTCCGATATCGTAGCTCGGGCGACCTTCCTGCATCGCGGCCTGTTCTTCATCGGAGTAGCGGCGGTCGTCGTCGATCTGCTCCTGGATGTCCCCGCCCGCGGAGAACGCGCGCTCCCCCGCACCGGTGACAACGATGCACCCGATGGTCGGGTCCGCGACCATGGCCTGGGATGCGGCCTGCAACTCACTGACAAGTCTTCGGTTCATGGCATTGAGCTTGTCAGGGCGGTTCAGGGTGATGATGCCGACACCATCTTCCGTGTCCACCAGGATGGTTTCGTAGTCCAAGGCACCCTCCCTTACTCGGTCGCAGCCCGCCGGTCATTTTCGCCGCCCGATCCGCACCCACGCGAAGCGTCTGGGGTGCGGGGCGAACAAGCGATCGCGACGGCTCAGCGCGACATGGAAATCACGACGGCATCGCCACCAAGGCTCAACATCAATCCAGTCCGCTTGGCCTTCAGGTGTAGGATAACCCCCGCTTCGTTTTGCATCCACAGATCGCCGCCACTCGTGCTGCCGATCGCAAATCCATAGCGGCCCTGAGCATAGGCGCCCGCGAATTGAGAGATGTTGGCCATCTTGAACACCTCACCCTCGGCGTCGATCGTCGATGCCCCCAGGCCGCCCACGCCTAACCCGGCGATCGTGAACGGATGCGCTCGGCCACGATAATACAATGTACCTGATCCGCCTCCGGCGCTGCCAATATAGGCAACCTGAACCTGGTGCATTTCGATCGTGGCGTCCGGCGTGAGCCCGGCAATCGCCTCGGGCCCGATCTTGACGCTGGATGTCGCGCCGCAGGCGGCCAAACCCCCCATCAGGAGCGCGGCAGCCGCCAGGCGACCGAGACCAGCCGACCAACCGACCACGGCCTTGGAGAATTTCCTTGCAAGTCCCATCATTCACTCGATCCTTCCGGTGGCTGGTGCGGTATTGGTTTGACGTAGTTTGATCGCGACGGCGAAAACGCGGTCACTGTGCCGCAAGGACCCGGGTCCCGTCCACTTCGATCCCTGGCTGGAACACCGGCCGGGGGACGCATCAGGACTTCCGGCTTCCCTCCGGACCGACCAGCTACCAATATGCGGCATGGAATCCTACCGACCAAGCTCCGGCACGTGAAAGCGGCCCTCGTCGGCATCGCTGGCCCAACCCTGTCAGTCAATGAGGCGCTGCTTTTCCGCTCATGTCCTCCGGCAGGGGTCATCCTTTTCGCGCGCAACATCCAGGCCCCCGTGCAGTTGTCGGAGTTGGTGGCCGATCTGCGCCGGGTGCTGCCAGCCAGGGCCGTGCTGATGGTCGATCAGGAAGGGGGCAGGGTCGCACGGTTGCGGCCGCCGTACTGGCGCGCTCACCCGCCGGCGGCCGAATTTGGCCGGCTGTTTGCGGCCTCACCCCGATCCGGTCTGCGCGCGGCCTGGCTTACCGGCGCGCTGATCGGTCTGGACTGCGTCGCCGCCGGCTTCGATGCGGTCGCCGCGCCTGTGTTGGATTTGTCGGTGCCAGGTGCCCATGACGTGATTGGCGACCGCGCCCTGGCCCAGGACCCGGTGTCGATTGCCAGGCTCGGCCATGCGGTCGCCGCGGGCCTGCTCGCCGCGGGAGCGCAGCCGATCGGCAAACACGCACCCGGTCACGGGCGCGCCCGCGTGGACAGCCATCTGGCATTGCCGGTCGTGGAGGCAAACGACCTGGACGCCGACCTGCTGCCGTTCGCCCTGAATGCCAGCCTGCCGTGGCTGATGACGGCCCATATCGTATATCCGGCATTTGATCCTATATCCCCGGCGACATTGTCGCGCGCGATCATCATAGGGATCATCCGCGGACGGATCGGCTTCCGGGGGATTTTGGTGACCGACGACCTGGCCATGAAGGCGCTCAACGGTGCGCCAGCCGATCTTGCGACGCGCGCCCTGACCGCCGGATGTGACATCGCGCTCTATTGCAGCGGTGAATTCAGCCCGACTCAGGACCTGCTGACACACTGCCCCGATCTGTCCCAGGATGCGGTGCACCGACTGCTTGGCGCCAGGGAGACGGCGCGGCTGCGGCGCGTGCCGCTTGATGCAGGCCGTCTGGCGCATGAACGGGACGGGCTTTTCGCATGAGCGACATGATCCTGAATCTCGCGCTCGCGATTGTCCCGACCATCATCGCGATCACCTTGCATGAAGCCGCGCATGGCTATGCGGCCTTGGCGTTGGGCGACGACACGGCCCGGAATGCCGGTCGGCTGTCTCTCAATCCACTGCGCCATGTCGATCGAGTCGGCACCATTATCCTGCCCGGGATCCTCCTGATCAGCCAGTTGCTGCTTCCGCCACACCGAATATCGTTCATGTTCGGCTGGGCCAAACCCGTGCCGGTTTCGCCATGGCAGTTCCGTGACCCCAGGCGCGGCATGGCGCTGGTCGCGGTTGCCGGACCCGCGATGAATTTCTTCCTGGCGTGGGTGGCGGCTCTCCTGATGCCGGAAACCAGCGTCAAGGGCACGTTCGACGCGGCCTTCGTTCAGTTCCTGATGTATTTCATGCGGTCCAACCTGGTGTTGGGCCTGTTCAATCTACTACCCATCCCGCCCTTGGACGGTGGCCGTATTGCCGTCGGGCTATTGCCACTAAACATGGCGATTGCCTGGGCCAAGCTGGAACGCGCCGGCATCTTCATCGTTCTCGGAACCGTGTTCCTTCTGCCGTATCTGACCGGAATCGATCCGGTGGGCACCGCGCTGGAAGAAATACTCCCATGGGCCTTCCGTACCTTGTTCTGGCTCGCGGGCCATGATGTCGGCGACGTTCGTGGCGGAAGCATCTGACCCAACCTCGGGAGAGATCTCGCCGGACAGCCTAATCCTGAGGCTGGACGGCTTCGAAGGCCCTTTGGACCTGCTGCTTGACCTCGCGCGCAACCAAAAGGTCGATCTGACGAAGATTTCCATCCTGGCCTTGGTCGACCAGTATCTGGCCGTCATCGAAGGTGCCCGTAAGGTGCGCCTGGAGCTTGCGGCCGACTGGCTGGTCATGGCCGCCTGGCTCACCTGGCTGAAATCACGGCTGCTGGTGCCGGCCAACGACGATGATCTGGAAGCTGGCGAGCAGACGGCTGAAGAACTGGCCGAACGGCTCCGCGAGCTGGGTGCCATCCGAACCGCCGCGGCCTGGCTCGCCGGTCGGCCCGTCCTCGGCCAGGATGTCTTCGCGCGGGGGGCGCCAGAGGACCACACCGAGCTTGATAGATCTCGATTGGTCGCCGACCTTGGATCCTTTATCCGCGCTTACCTTGCCGCGATCCGACGCGGCACCAAAGCCACGCCTTATCGCCCGCGTGCTCTGACACTTTGGACGGTTCAGGATGCGCTGCGGCGTTTTGCCGCCATGCTGGGCAGCGTGCCGGATTGGTCCAGCCTGGAACAGTTCCTGCCCGAGCATTTGGGCGAACCGACGGAGCGCCGCGCCGCGCTGACCAGCACGCTGCTTGCCAGTCTGGAGATGGCGCGAGATGGGGTGGTCAGGCTACGCCAGGACGCCGATTTTGGCCCTATCCTGGTGGGACGCGGCGACGCGGCGGAACGGGCATCATGAGCGATCCTCCGCCGGTAGGCCACGACACCGATGATCCCACATCACGGGGCCACAAGGCCGGGAACGATATGCCGCCAAGCACGCCGCCCGTACCTTCGCCTACCCACGGCCCGCCCGACGAAGCGGTGTTGCGTCTGGCCGAGGCGCTGGTGTTTTCCAGCGCCGAACCGATCACCGCCCGGGGCTTGTCGCAGATCCTCCCGGTTCCACTCGACGCGGCCGCCGTGATCGAGGCGCTGCGGGCGCGCTATGCTGGTCGAGGTGTTGAACTGGTCGATGTGGGCGGTGGCGTGCAATTCCGCACCGCGCCCGATCTGGCCCCCAGCCTGCGGAAGATCATTGATGCCCCCCGCCGGCTGACTCGCGTGGCGATGGAAACCTTGGCAATCGTCGCCTACCACCAGCCCGTCACTCGACCTGAAATCGAGCAACGCCGCGGTACGAGCCTGTCTCAACAGACATTGGAATCACTATTGGAGGCCAATCTGATCACCCCGGCAGGCCGCAGGGAGACACCCGGCCGACCAACCTTGTGGGTAACCACGCCACAATTCCTGACCCTGTTCGGACTGCCTGACCTTCGATCCTTGCCGCGCCGGGAAGACCTTCTGCTGGAGCCCCTGCGTCCGGTCGATCCGGTCACGGCAAGAACCGCGGAGGCAGTGCCGGAGGAGGACCAAAAACTGGCCGTGGAATCGCCGAGCGGCTAGACTGAGGGTGGTTCTGCTTTCGACAGAGTCGATCCGGACGCGACTGCCTGACACCCCTAACCGGACAGAGCCACGGGCTGCGCCCATTCCTGGCGCAGAGAGAATTCTTCCCCTACATATGCGGACCGGGGCGGCGAAGCCGACCGTGGCCGGGGGGAAAGCTTGTAGGATGTCGTGAGAATCACCTTCCCCTACCTCCTCGCTCCGGCGCGGTTTGCTGCCGTTCAGCCAAAATGACCTGCTATCACCATGCCCGTCCGGTTCCCCCCGCGCCGGCTTCCTGCTAGCAACCCGGGCCGGAGGCTCCATACGCACCCATGTTTGATTTTGCCTGGTCCCAGATCGCCCTGATCGCCGTCGTCGCTCTGATCGCGATTGGGCCCAAGGACCTACCCATCGCGATCCGCGCAATCACCAACACGATCAAGAAGGCGCGTCGCATGGCGTCGGAGTTCCAGACCCATGTCGACGACATGGTCCGGGAGGTGAACCTCAGCGAGGTGAAGGATCAGTTCAACGATATCCGCAATTTCAACATCCGGGACACGATCGAAAAAGCCGTCGATCCTGACGGATCGCTGCGTACCACCTTCGCCTCCGATCCGTTGCACCCTACGCCCGCGCCGGTTCCTGAAGTGACGGCTGGCGAGTTCGCCACCGGCATAGCGACGCCGGAGGGACCATCCTCACCAGCGATCCCGGAAAAGCCCCTAGCTCCCGCATTCATCCCGCCCGGCCTTGTCCCGCCCCAGACGGTCACCGCGGAGGCGCCTGCCAGCCCGGACCCACCGGCCTTCATCCCTCCGGATATCGCGCGGTTCGCCCCCGGCAAGAGCTGACGACCGACCGAGACCCCGACACCCCCCAACCACAGCCAAAAGGCCGACCAGTGGCCAAAACTCCGGAAGAAGATACGATCGACGACAAGCCGATGCCGCTGCTGGATCATCTGGTCGAGTTGCGCACCCGGCTGATCTGGTCCATGGCGGCCTTCGTCGTGTGTTTCATCGGCGCCTATACGTTTGCCGACGACATCTACTATTTCCTGGCCAAGCCGCTGGCGGACATCCTGCGCAAACAGGGCAATCCCGCCCCGCATCTGATCTACACGCAGCTCTACGAGGCGTTCTTCACCCGCATCAAGGTGGCGTTCTTCGGCGGGGCGTTCCTGGCCTTTCCGATCATCGCCACACAGATCTGGCTGTTCGTCGCGCCCGGTCTGTATCGCAGCGAACGTTCGGCGTTGCTGCCGTTCCTGGCTGCGACGCCGCTGCTGTTCTTCCTGGGCGCTGCCTTGGCGTATTATTTTGTCTTTCCCTTCGCCTGGGAATTCTTCGCCAGCTTCCAGTCCGAAACCGGCGGCGGCGGCGTGCCGATCGAACTATTGCCGCGAGTCAGCGAGTATCTCGACCTGGTGATGCAACTGATTTTTGCCTTCGGGATCACCTTTGAACTGCCCGTGCTGCTGACCTTGCTCGCCAAGGTGGGGATCATCGATGTGGCTGGACTGAAGCGGTTCCGCCGCTATGCCTATGTCGGGATGTTCGTGATCGCGGCGATTTTGGCGCCCCCCGATGTCATCACCCAGATCGGTCTCGCCGTCCCGCTGATTTGTCTGTACGAAATTTCCATCATCACCGCCAAACTCGTGGCCCCGAAACCGGTGAAGGCCGAAACCGATGCATGACATCCGCGCCATCCGTGCTGACGCCGCTGCGTTCGACGCCGCGCTGCTTCGTCGCGGTTTGTCGCCGGTGTCGTCGGACATCCTGACCCGCGACGGCGCGCGCCGGCTGGCGCAGACCACGCTGCAGGACAAGCAAGCCCGCCGGAACCTGCTGGCGCGCAAGATCGGCGAAGGCAAACGGACCGGCGCGAACACCGCGGACCTGGAAGCCGAGGCCACCGCGATCCGCGGCGAGATGGAGCGGCTGGAGCGGGATGCCAACGAACTGGATGACGCGATCCGCCGCATCCTGGAAGCGATCCCCAACGTTCTTGATCCCGAAGTCCCCGACGGACCGGACGAAACCGCCAACGCGCTGCTGTCCCAGGTTGGCGATCCGCCCGATCTGGGCTTTCCGCCCCGCCAGCATTTTGAGCTGGGGGAGGCGCTGGGGATGATGGATTTCGCCACCGCCGCCAAGCTGGCCGGTGCCCGCTTCACCGTCCTGCGCGGCCCGCTCGCCAGGCTGGAACGTGCCCTGGGCCAGTTCATGCTGGACCTGCATACCGACCGGCATGGCTATACCGAGACCATCGTGCCGTCCTTGGTGAACGACGCGACCGTTTACGGCACCGCTCAGTTGCCGAAATTCAGCGAAGACCTGTTCCGCACCACCGATGGCCGCTGGCTGATCCCAACCGCCGAAGTGCCGCTGACCAACACGGTCGCCGGCGAGATCCTGGCGGAAAAGCAACTGCCGATCCGCCTGACCGCCCTGACCGATTGCTACCGCAGTGAGGCAGGGTCCGCCGGCCGCGACACCCGCGGCATGCTGCGTCAGCACCAGTTCCGCAAGGTGGAGATGGTGTCGATCGCCCATCCCGACCAAAGCGCCGCCGAACTCGAACGCATGACCCGTTGCGCCGAAACCGTCCTGAGCATGCTCGGCTTGCCCTATCGGCGGATGCTGCTGTCGTCCGGCGATACCGGGTTTTCCGCCGCCCGCACCCATGACCTGGAAGTCTGGCTGCCGGGGCAACAGGCCTGGCGGGAAATCAGCTCCTGCTCCAATTGCCGCGATTTCCAGGCTCGTCGCATGAACGCGCGGTTTCGGGGTGGGGTAGATGGCAAGACCGTGGCGCATGTTCACACGTTGAACGGGTCCGGCGTCGCGGTTGGACGGGCGTTGATCGCGGTGATGGAAAATCATCAGCAGGCGGATGGCTCGATCGCGATCCCGGAGGTGCTGCGGCCGTATATGGGCGGTATGGAGCGGATTGCCGCTGGTTGATGGTCCCGTGGCATCCACGCGTAGCGGCACAGGAGAAAATTCCCCCCCCTCCCCCTGCCGGAGGGGGTTGGGGGAGCGGTTTCACGGGATATTCGTATGGCCTTACCCCTCCCCCCGACCCCCTCCCGCAAGGGGAGGGGGAGAATTTTCTCCATTGCCCCGCTTTGACCCGACGGCCAGGGACCGACCCGCAGGCGTCGCACCCATGGGTCAGTGCCTGAAGGCCCCCTACTTCTTCGCCTCGGTATACGGATAGACCACGTTCCCGGTCTTCAGCGCCGGCGGCCACAGGATCGGAATCTTTTTCATATCCTTGAACTGCTCGATATCGTTGCCGGTGATCCCCTGAAACTGCACTGCCAGCACGCGGGGTGCCACCCATTCGCCGCCAGGACCGAACTTCACCTCTCCGGCCACGGTCTTGAACGTCTGGGTCCGGAGTTGGTCGGCCAGTTTCTGCTGATCCAGGCTGCCCGCGCCCTCGATCGCCGCTTGCAGGACCTGCATGTAAGAATAGGCGAAGGGCGGCAGGTAGTAGCCCAGCACGTCCACCCCGGCGCCTTGTGCCTTCGCCTGGTATTTCGCCAGGAACGCCAATGCCTCCGGCGTTGCAAAGGCGCCTACGGGCAGCCAGAAATCATAGTCCACGATGCCGTTCAGCAACGGCCCTAACTGCATCTTGATGGCGGTGGATTGCAGCCCGACCATCCCGCCGCCGAACAATTTTGTCCGCAACCCGATCTCATGCGACGCACGGACGATGCCCACCGAGTCCGGGGGATAGGAGCACACCAGCACCATATCCGGGTTGGTCGCCTGGATGGCCCGCATGATCGGCGTGTAGTCGGACGTCGCCGGCGGATAGGTCTGATCGTAGACGATCTTCACGCCGTGCTTTTTCGCCAGTTCCCGGGCGCCCTGCATCGCGTTGTGCGGGAATTCGGCATCCGCGCCCACGATTGCCATGGTCTGCGGCTTCGGATTCTGCGCCATGCCGACCTCGAAGAACCCTTCGGCGAAGCTCTGCTTCGGGTTCGGCCCACCGGTCGGGGCCATCGCGAAGTAGTTGGGGTATTTGAACTCGGTGTTCACCGCCAGGCCGAACAGCGCCAGAAAGGTCTTCTTCCGCTGCATCATGATCGGTAACGCCGGCGCCACCATGTTGGTCGCATAGCCGCTGACCGCGACGTCCACTTTGTCTACGTCCAGCAGCTTCGTGTAGATGCCGGGGACC
This sequence comes from Asaia bogorensis, assembly GCA_945861095.1. Lineage (GTDB taxonomy): Bacteria > Pseudomonadota > Alphaproteobacteria > Acetobacterales > Acetobacteraceae > Rhodopila. The sequence continues at coordinate 9,120 of CAMATI010000234.1, forward strand.
GTGGCGGGGTTCGACTGGTCATCGTAAAACACCAGCTTGACCGGCCGGCCGAGCATGCCGCCCTTGGCGTTGATTTCTTCTTCCCAGATTTGCATGGCGAGCAGCGCGGCCTTGCCGATCGGAGCCAGCCCCCCGGTCAATGCCATGCCGAAGCCGATGGTGATCGGGGGTTTGGGTTGTGCCTGGGCCGGGAGTAATCCGGCCAACAGCACCGCGGCAGCCAGCAACGGGACGGCGAAGCGTCTCGATAACATTGGTATTCCCTCCGTCTTATCGTTACCCGAACCTTAGGCCCGGTCGCTACGCGTGCAAAGCCACCTCGCCTGAAACCGGCAATCGGCCTATGAATGGTCGGAAAATCCGAAGAAAGCGTCCCCATGCCCGATCTCGATGAGAATACCATCACGGATGCCGCGCTGGCGCAGATGGCGAACACGCCCGATCCGCGGTTGAAGCAGATCATGGATGCCGCGGTCCGCCACCTGCATGCGTTCGCGCGGGAGGTGGAGTTGACCCCAGCGGAATGGTTGCGGGGCATCCAGTTCCTCACCGCGGTCGGCCAGGCCTGCACGCCGATCCGCCAGGAATTCATTCTGATGTCGGATGTCCTGGGCCTATCCGCCGTCGTCAACGCAATTCACGACCGCAAAGCCAAAGCGCTTGGCACACAATCCTCCCTTCTCGGCCCATTCTTCCGGGAAGGTGCGCCGGAATTGCCGCTGGGCGCCAGCATCGTGGCCAATCCGACGGCGGCGGAAATCGTCCTGCATGGGCAGGTGACCGACAATGACGGCAATCCGATCCAAGGCGCCTTGATACAGGTGTGGCAGACCAGTGAGCATGGGCTGTACGACCTACAGATTCACGATGCCGGAGACATGGACATGCGCGGTAATTTTCGCTGCGACGGCCAGGGCCGTTACCATTTCCGGACGGTACGCCCGTTGGGCTACTCCATCCCGATGGACGGGCCAGTTGGGACGATGGTCCAGCAGCAAAACCGCCATGGCTTCCGCCCGTCGCACATCCACTTCCTGATCGGCGCGGATGGCCATCGTGAACTGGTTACCGCGCTGTATTTCGGCGACGACGACCATATCGGGTCCGACACAGTTTTTGGCGTGGCCGAGTCACTCGTGGTCAAAGCCTCCGACGATGGATCGTCCCCGATCCCCGGCCTGCTCGGTGTTCGCTACGACTTCCGGCTGGCGAAGGTAAGTGGCTCGGGCCCCGGTCGGGTTGGCGCCGATCCATCCCGCCTGATGCCAGCCGCGGAATAACAATCCACGACCCTAGCAGCCTGTCGGACTTACGCCCACCGGAGGCTCATGTTAGAATCGTAACGTCGATTCGCTCCCTCCCCGGATGCCGCCAATGAGCAACTTCCGCCCCACCGATCGCCTAACCGGCTTCCTGATGCCGCCGTCTATCGATGAATGG
>CAMATI010000235.1 GCA_945861095.1 Asaia bogorensis
ACAAGCAAAACCTCATCGAGGAAGTCGCCGCCTGGGAGGCCAGACGAAACAAACACCACGCCAAGGCGGATTGGCAATTCACCACTGCCGAGGCCCGCGTTAAGCTGAAGAGGCTTTACCCCACATTATGAACGACTCGGGGCACTAGCGAATTGCATGCCAGTGTCGGAAATTCGGTCGAGTGGGAGGAATATCGGCGTAAACAGGACGAGGGGTGCTTTGAGCGGCGAGGGCATTGCATACAACGATCAATATACGCCTACAAATAACCCACATAATGCATAAAAATTGCTCACAACAGTTTTCTGTGCGCCGGCGGGTTTTTATCTGGCGCGGAACCGTGCACCCGGCCGGAAGCCGCGCCGGCCAAACCGCCGGTGCGGCCCTCGATGACAGGCCGCACCCGGTGACTACGACGTGTCGACGCGTTTCGTGCGCCGGTGGCTCAGGCGTCGAAACCGATGAACCGCACGAAACGATCGTTGGGCTCGCGATCCGCCTTAACCGTGTTCGCCGGGAAATCGTCGTTGGGATAGCCCATGGCGATACAGGTCATGATGACCTCGTCGTCGGGGATACCCGCTTCTTCGCGCACGATTTCGGACCGCGTGATGCCCTGGCCGTTGACCACGGTCCCAAGGCCGCGGTTCCAGGCGGCGAGGCAGATGCCATAGGACAGCGCGCCCAGGTCGAAATGCACGGTCGCACCGGGATCGAGCGCGCGGTCATAGGTCAGCACGATCGAGACCGGCGCATCGAACTGGCGAAACCCGCGCATCACCCAATCCTGGCGCATCACCTTGTCGTGACGCTCGATCCCCATCGCGCCGAACAACTTGACCGCGACCGCCACCTGGCGGGACCGGTGCACGCCCTCATACTCGCCATGGGTGAGGATCTCGCGGTTGGCCTTGGCGCCGGCGAGCATGGTTTCCGTGTTGCGCTGTCGGACCCGTTCCAAGGGTTCGCCGGTCAGGACATGCACATGCCAGGGCTGGGTGTTCATCGACGATGGCGCGCCCTTGGCGACATCGATGATCTCCTCGATGACCTCACGCGCGACCGGGTCGCTTCTGTAGCCGCGCACGCTGCGTCGCGTGCGAACCAATGCTTCAAAGTCCATGTCGTGTCCCCTGGTCCCGGCGCGATTGCCGCCGTTCGTTGCGGTCCGTCGATTGTATCCGGGTGCGCGTGCATGACCACCCCGGTCCGGGACGGCGCTGACGGGCATGAAGGTCGGATCGACGGATCGGGGGCACGAAGGGGGGGCGGGTGTACGATGCCGCGCCCGATTATGCCCCGGGTGGTCGGTCAGAAGCGGGTCGTCAGGTCGGTCAACCAGCCGGGGGACACTCCGACCAGCCATGCTTCAAGCCGATAATCGAGACCGGTCAAAATCAATGCGGATATCGTGATCGCGCCGCCGCCCAGCAGGTATTTTCCTCCCTTGCCGGTCGCCAGCATGCGCCCACGCCAGCGCAACAAGGCGTCCCGCGACAGCAATCCCACCACAACCAGCGGGATCGCGGCGCCGACCCCGAACATCGCCATGACCAGGGCGACCTGGAACAGATCCTTGCCCTGGGCGGCCAGCACAGAAGCCGCGCCCAAGGTTGGCCCGACGCAGGGGCTCCAGACGGCGCCGAGGATCACGCCGATCAGAAACTGTCCGAGCAGGCCGGATGGTACGACCCGCTGCATCAGGCGATTGCCAGCATTGCCCAGCCCGCTGGCGGCCAGGGCAAAGCGCTGTTGCAGTGCTCCGCTAAGCAGGACAAGGCCGAGCAGACCGAGGAAGGTGGCGGCCAGGGTACGAAACAAAGTGTCGGAAAGGCCGATGGACAGGCCGATGGTGGCGACAAACAGCCCGACCGTCACGAAGGACAGTACCATCCCGGCGGACAGCGCCAGCATGCCGAACCGATGGGCCGCCACGGCCGCCCCCAATACCAACGGTAGCAGGGGCAGCACGCATGGCGAGAGGGTCGAGAGCACACCCGCCAGCAGACCGAACAGGAGGCTCCCGATATCCATCGGTTAGCCCAGGGCCTTCATCAGCAGTGCCTTGATCGCGGCCTCGTCGCTGACGCCGGTGGAACGGTCCTTCTCGGCAGCCCCGCGCATGACGATCAGGGTGCTCTGCTTCTGCACGTTCAGGGTCTTCAGAACATCCTTTTGGCTATCGAAGTCGACTGTCAGGATCACCATGTCCTTGAACTCGGGCGCGGCGGTCAGGGACTTCACGATCGGATCCTGCTTGGTGCAGACCGGGCACCAGGGCGCATGCACGGCGATCAGGATCGGCTTGCCGGCGGTTTGTGCGGCGGTCAGTGCTTGCGGCGTATAGGCGGCCTGTGTCGCGGCGAGGGCGGGGGTGGCGCCGAGCATCGTCATGGCCAGGGCGGCGGCGAGGAATATCCGTCGAAACATGGTTTTCTCCCGGTTTGCGGTTGGTCGTGTTGCCGCCGCCCATCAAACGGCGGCGTGCGAAGGGAATTCGCTCGGCCGCGGAAGAAGGTTACACGTCCGCGCCACTCCCCGGCGTCGCTCTGCTCGGCGGTCCCACACCGTGGATGCCCGTGTTGGTCGGCGCAGGGTGTTCACCGCGAGGCTGGATGCGTAGCGAAGGGTGTCGCCCCCGCCGGGAAGCGCTACGACCGGGACGGGCCATGCAGGGGCCGTTCGGACCGTGTTGGCCAGGTTCACGGATGCGCGAAGAACCGGGTATGCGTGCGCCGGGCATGCACGGACCGGAGACGCGCGGGCCTGGGATGTGCGAACCGGAGACGCGCGAACCTCAGATGTGCGAACCGGACATGCGCGGGCCGGAGACATGCGAACCGGAGATATACGAACCGGAGATGCACGGACCTGGGATATGGGGGTATGATTGGCGCATGGCTCCGGCGGACAAACCAGAGACGGTCCTGGACGATACCGACCCGGCGGCGTGGGCCGGATTGATGGCCGCGGCCCAGGATGGCGACCGGGATGCCTATGGCCGGTTGCTGACATCCATCCTGCCGACGCTCCGCGCCTTTGTCCGCATGCGCCTGCACGACCGGACCGATGTCGAGGACACGGTCCAGGACATCCTCCTCGCCGTCCATGAGGCCCGGGCCAGTTTCGATCCGACGCGACCGTTCAAACCCTGGCTGCTCGCCATCGCCGGCTATCGGGCCATCGACCGCATGCGGATCCGTGGCCGCACTTCGGCGCGTGAGACATCGATCGAGCCGCACCATGAAACCTTTTCCCCGATCGCACCGAAACAGGACGACATGGACATCGACAGTCACGCCTTGCATGCGGCGCTCGCACAACTGCCCGCGGGGCAGCGCATCGCTATTGAGGAATTGAAATTGCGCGAGGGCACCTTGCAGGAGGTATCCGCACGGACCGGGATATCGATCGCGGCGCTGAAAGTGGCGACGCATCGCGGCATGAAGCGTCTGCGAGCGTTGTTGGTGGGGAGGGATACCGCATGATGCCGACCGACAGGCTGGTCGCGGCACTGGTTGCCGATGCAAAGCCGGTGCGACGGCTGCGCCCGCCGGTGTGGCGGGCGTCCGGTTGGGTTGGGATCGCGATCGTCGTGATGCTTGTTCTGGTTTGGTGGCATGGTCCGCGGGCGGACCTGCAGGATCGGCTGCGGGACAGCGTTTTCGTGCTGGGCCTGGCGGCGGCGGCGGCCACGGGCATCCTGGCCGCCGTCGCGGCGTTGGCGGCCAGCCTGCCGGACCGCCCCCGTGTGTGGTTGCTGCTGCCGGTCCCGGCGGGTCTGGTCTGGATCGCCACCGTGTCGTTGGGGTGCCTGTCCGACTGGGTCGCGATGGGGCCGAACAGCGTTACCCTGGACGGCGTGCTGAATTGCGTGGGCGTGCTGTTGTTCAGCGGCATCCCGTTATCCGTCGCGCTGTTCTGGATGCTGCGCGCGACGGCGCGGTTGCTGCCCGTGGCGGTATTTCCGGTGGCGGGCCTCGCGGTTGCGGGTTTGTCGGCCGCTGTCCTCAATATCGTGCACGCGTTCGACGCGTCTGCCCTGGTGTTGTTCTGGAATTTCGGGGCCGCGGCGGTTCTGCTGGCTGGCGATGCCGCGATCGGTCGGATGATGTTGCGGACGCGGCCCGGGGACGGGCCAGTGGGGTTGCAATCGGGTCGGCGTTTCGGCTTGGGCTGATCCTTGTGCCACGGCCGTGATCGCGGAGCGTTGGGGCGCTCCGCGGACGGTATCTGGGCTATTGCCTTTGGACGTAACGCCCCGCGGGCAATAGCCCGGGAACGTAGCGTCCCGCGGGCTATTGCCCGCGAACGTAACGCCCCGCGGGCTACTGCCCGCGAACGTAACGATTACAGCGCAAGACCAGCGGATCGCGGAAATGCGGCCGCATCTTCTCGGTCCAGGGGGTGTTCGCGGCTTTCTGCCAGGCATCGGACCGCGACACGGCGGTGTCTTTCAGGTGATACAGCGCCAGATACTTGCGCTCCACACCCTCGCCGCCGGCCCGGAAGCGGCGGGCGCACAGCACGCCGGGCACCGAGGCCAGTTGCGGCAGGTGCTCCTTGTTGTACCACTCGTTGAACTCGGCTTCGGCCGCCGGATCGACATTCATGGACGCGACCAGGACGCCGCCGGCGCCGGCTGGGGCGGTGGTATCGCCCGGGACGAGCTGCTCGCCCTCGAACCGCAAGACCCGTTTCGCCATGGCGGTCACGCGCTTGGTCCAGGGCGATCCGTTCGCCCCGCCGACCGCCAGATAGGGCGGCGTGTACAGCACCCCGTGGCTTTCCATGTCGTAGGTCGCGATGGCGATCTTCGGGTTTTCATCGCCGATCCAGCGTTCGGCGTTGATGAAGCCTGGCACGCGCAGGCGCTCCGGCACATGTTCCAGGTCGTACCAGTCGTGGAATTCGTCCGCATGGGCCGTTGAAAAATCGAACGATGCGAACAGCAGGCCCTTGGCCATGGGTGGTTTCCTCCCGAGTTGATCCGGAGCCGCATGGTGCCACGGACCGCCCGCACGTTGCGAGTCCCGGCACTTTGCGGCATGTACTGGGGTAAATCATCCGAGGATGCCCGATTATGCCGTTCCTGACCGAAGCCGAACCGACGCGTGACGAAAATCTGGCGGTAATGCCGGGGATCAGCCGGATCGTCGCCGCCAACCCGGGGCCGATGACCTATTTCGGCACCAACACCTATCTTATTGAGACCGAACAGGGCGTGGTGGTGCTCGACCCCGGCCCGGAAGACCACCCGGAGCATGTGGAGGCGATCATGCGCCACACCGGTGGGCAGATCGCGCTGATCCTGGTCAGTCACACGCATCACGACCATGTCGGCGCCGTGCCGGCATTGAAGGAGAAAAGCGGCGCGCCGACGGTCGGGTTCAAAGTGACCGGTGACGATACGTTCGACGCCGACATCAAGCTGTCGGATGGCGACACCGTCGCCGGCATGATCGCCGTGCACACGCCGGGCCATGCGCTGGACCATCTGTGCTTCGCGCTGAAGGCGCGCAACGGCGATCAGGTGCTGTTCAGTGCCGATCACGTGATGTCCTGGTCGACCAGCATCGTCAGCCCCCCGGGCGGCGACATGAAGGATTATTTCAACAGCCTGGAACTGCTGTTGCACCGCACCGACGATGTCTTCCTGCCCGGCCATGGTCCGGAACTGCGCGACCCGCGCGCTCTGGTGCGGGAGATGCTGACCCACCGCAAGGCGCGGGAGCAAGCCATCGCCGTCAAGCTGAAGGAAGGGCCGGCGACCACCTATGCCTTGATGGACACGCTGTATTCGCAGGTGAATCCCCGGTTGCGGAAGGCGGCCGAACGCAATGTGCTGGCCCATCTGCTGAAGATGGAAATCGAGGCCAAGGTCCTGCGTGAAGGAGAGGTATGGCGCGCGGCCTGACCCGGACGAAACCGCCCGCACCCGCTGGCGGGGATGCCCCAAGGGGATGCCCCAGGGGGATGCCCCAGGGGGGATGCCCCAGGGGGGGCGGGTGGCGGCGGGCGCGTAATCGGATGATCGTCGATGTCCGGCGCGCCGTTGCCTCGGCTGTTTGCCCGTCACGCCCGCAGATGGGTATGCGGGGACGCATCGTCGCCGTGCCGATGCGGCGGCGTGACGGTGACCGGAACCAGGTGCAGACTGCCATGCCGCACGCCGCGCTGGGTGGTCAGCGAATCGGCGAACACCTTGATGTCGGCCGAGGTGCCGCGCAGCACCGCGACCTCCAGGCAGGCGCCGTGGTCGAGATGCACATGCATGCTGGCAACCGTCAGGTCATGGCGATCATGCTGGGCGGCGATCAGACGCTGCGCCAATTCACGGGTTTCATGGTCGTAGACATAGCTCAGGGTCGCGACACAAGGCGTTGCCGGCTCCGCTGACGCATCGCGCCCCAGGCGTTCGCGCAGAATGTCGCGAAACGCTTCGGATCGGCTGGAATAAAGGCGCTGTCGCATCAGCGCGTCCACGGCGTCCAGCAGGTCGTCGTCGATGGCGATCGTGATTCGTTGCATCATGGCCTCCGTTGCCCGCCATCATACAGGAGCAGCATACGGGAGCACCCCCGCAAGACCCCAGAGCCGGCGTTGCGCCGGCCCGGTGCGCGCATGCCGGCTACCGGATGGCGCGTCGTTAACCCTGCATTCACGCCAGGATACGTAGGCAGGTTAAGATACGCACATCCCAGCCGATCCCACCCGCGTCGGCGCCGGCCCGTATCGCGCAACCCACCCGTCTTTGAGGATGTCGCCCCCATGTTGCCGCGATCTGTTGCCGGAATTGCGCTTGCCATCGCGCTATGGATGTCCCACGCCCCCGCCATCGGGCAGACCGAGACGCCCGATCCCAGGCTGCGGGCCGTGACCGACCTGGAGCAGGCGGGCCAGGCACAGGCCGCGTTGGACCTGGCGATAACCCACCTGGCCGCCACCCCGAATGACCCCCCCATGCTGCTGACGGTCGCAAGATTGCATCAGCAGGCCGGGCAGATCGATCAGGCTCTGGCGGTCGGTCGGCGCCTGGCGGAACGCGCCCCGGGCGCCTACGTGGTTCACGAACTGATGGTGCAACTGTACCAGGCGGCGGGGGACTTGCCGAAGCGCGATGCCGCTCTGGCGGAACTGCTGACCGTGCAGAAAAATGCGATCGATCCGGAAGTCCGCCTGCGGCCCTTCATCATTCGCGATCGGATCGAGGCGCCCAAGCGCAGCATCCTCGTGCAGGAAATGTTTGCAACCGGCGGCACGGACCAACTGCTGTTCGTCTTCGTCCTGGTGTCGGAAGCGCAAAAGCCGGAGAACTATCTGGTCGTACGGGTCGACCCAGGATTGACGGAAACCTGGCGCAATGCGGGGATTTTGGGTTCCGACAGGCAGGTCTTCAGTCTGGCGTCGATCTATCGCAAGGGAAAGGCATCGGCCCGCACTGTCTATGAGGTTTATCCCGACCCGCCGGATTATGACCGGGTTCGGGCCAAGGTGCTGGAGATACTGGAAGGCCGAGCAAAGCCGTATTCGGGGGTTGCGGGGGGGTTGGGGGTGCCGGCGCGATGATGTTCGGTGGCATGCGTTCGGCCGCGGGCGTACCTTTGGAGGCGTCCGTCCAGACGTTGCCAAATGGCGCATTCCTTCCTAGTGTTCCGATCGCGGCTTATGATCCCGACACGCCGCTTGAATCGGAACGTGAAATCAACAAGCTAGTGTTGCTGCGCGGCGGTCGCGACCGTTGGCGTTGGAACCCTGGCATCCCGCCCGGCTCCCATCTCGGAGACGTGATATGCCCACCGCGTGGCGGTACCTGATGACAGTTTCCTGCGCCCTCGCGATCGCGAGCACCCCCGCTTTGGCCGATGCCATCGACGGAAACTGGTGCCATTCGGACGGCCGCCGGTTCGAAATCGCGGGCCCGACGATCGTCACGCCGAACAAGACCCGGACGCAGGGCCAGTACGACCGCCACTATTTCTCCTATGTCGTCCCGGTATCCGATCCCGGCGCCGGCACCACCGTCGACATGACCTTGATGGGTGAAACCTCCGTCCGGATCAAACCGGGCGACCGCGCCGAAGAAACCTGGACCCGCTGCGGACCGCCGATCAGCCAGATCGATCGCCGCCCTGATGGGATGATCCGCATCGGATGATCCGCATCGGCTAACAAGAAACCGAGGAAACGTATGACCGACGACAGCCCGCCGCTCCGCTCCACCGCCACCGGCCAGGCACCCCGCACCACTGAACCGGTCGGTTGGGAGCCCGAACTCGCGGAACTGCGCGCGCGCCAGGCCCTCGCTCGCCAGATGGGCGGACCGGAGCGGGTGGAGCGCCAGCACAAGGGCGGCCGCCTGACGGTGCGCGAACGCATCGACCAGATGCTCGACCCCGGCACGTTCAAGGAAATCGGCAGCATTGCCGGCAAGGCCACCTACGACCTGAAGGGCAATATCGTCGAATTCATGCCCGGCAACTGCGTCTTCGGGCGTGGTCTGGTGGACGGCAGGCCCGTCGTCGTCGCCGGTGACGACTTCACCCTGCGCGGCGGGTCGGCGGATGCCTCGATCAAGGGCAAGCCGAAAATGTCGGAACAGTTGGCCGCCCAGTTCCACATGCCGATCATTCGTCTGATCGAAGGCTCCGGCGGTGGCGGGTCCGTCAAAACCATTGAAACCACGGGACGCGCCAACCTGCCGGGCGGCCTGGGGGAGACCACGTCGTTCGACCTGGTGGCCAATAACATGGCCCGGGTGCCGGTTGTCGGTCTGGGCCTGGGTTCGGTCGCCGGGTTGGGCGCCGCTCGCCTGGTTGCCGCGCATTTCTCCATAATGGTGAAGGAAATGGCCGCGGTGTTCGTCGCCGGACCGCCGGTGGTCGAACGCCTGGGAGAGCCGCGGACCAAACAGGAACTCGGCGGCTGGGAGATCCAGCTTTCCTGCGGCGCGGTCGACCACGCCGTCGATACCGAGGAGCAGGCCTTCGACGCCGCGCGCCGGTTCCTGTCCTATCTGCCAAGCTCCATCCACGACGTGCCCCCGCGGGTGCGTGGCTGGGACGACCCCGGCCGGCGCGACGAATCGCTGATGACCGCGATCCCGCGCGTGAAGAAGCAAGCCTACCACATGCGCCGGATCATCGAGTCCGTGGTCGACAAGAGCAGTTTCTTCGAGCAGGGGAAAATGTTCGGCCGCTCCATCATCACCGGCTTCGCTCGGCTTGACGGATGGCCGGTGGCGATCCTGGCCGGCGACCCGCTGTTCGACGGTGGCGCCTGGACGGCGGATACCTGCAACAAGATCATCCGCTTCGTCGATATGGCGCAGACCTTCCATTTGCCGATCGTGCATCTGGTGGATTGCCCCGGCTTCCAGGTCGGTCTGCGCGCCGAAAGTTCCGCCGTCATCCGCTGGGGCGTGCGAGCGCTGTCGGCGATCAATCAGACGACCGTGCCCTGGTGCAGCATCGTCGTGCGCAATTGCTACGGCGTCGGCGGGCTCGGCCACCAGCCGGTCGGGCATCTGTGCCTGCGCTATGCGTGGCCCTCGGCAAGCTGGGGATCCCTGCCGCTGGAAGGCGGGATCGAAGCCGCCTATCGCGCCGAAATCGATGCCGCCGATGATCCCCAGGCCAAACTGGAGGAAATCGAGGATCGGCTGAACCGGCTGCGGTCACCGTTCCGCACCGCGGAATCGTTCTTCGTCGATGAGGTGATCGACCCGCGCGATACCCGCAAGCTGCTGTGCGACTTTGCCAATCTGGCTGCTCCGCTGCGCACCCCGGGGCCGTCCAGCTTCGGGATGCGTCCGTAAGGCGCGGCCACGCAGGGTGATCGTGACGCCCGTTGGAGTCGTCCATGGGTGTCCGCCGTCATTGCGAGCAAAGCGAAGCAACCCAGGGCCCTGGCATTATCGATCCAGTTGGTCGCCCGGGATTGCTTCGCTACGCTCGCAATGACAGCGGACGGTGTCACCATGGGTCACTGGTTCGGTCGGTTGGTACAAGATGGCCGCGTGTCGGTCGGCGGCGGGTTCAGGTCTGCACCGCTTCAATCAACGGCAGCATGACCGCCAGAGGATCTGCCGTCTCGACCGGTGTTATCGACGCCGTCTGATCTGTCAGCATACGCGGCAACCGCTCCGCCACGACTTTCAGGCCGGGCAGGTGGCGCGCCATATCGGCGCACAGGACTTCCCCCGCTGCTTTCGACATCGCGTATTCGGTCATCTGCTCTGGCCGGTCCACGACGAACACGGTGGATGGATAGAAGGCGGTCAGATTTCGCCCGCCGTCCAGCAGATGAACGCACAGCGCGTGAAACGCATCGACATACACACGGTTGAATTCCGCAAACCGGGCGGGGTCGAACAGCGCCCGCTTCGGACGATATACCCCGACTCCCCCGAAACCCGAAGGAATCGCTTGCCAACCGGATCGAAGGCGATTCTGCTCCCATCCATGATCCGGCGCGGCTTCCTCGACAGCGAATCACGACAGGACCTGATCGAACTGGCCCGCGACGGGTCGGCCGCCC
>CAMATI010000236.1 GCA_945861095.1 Asaia bogorensis
CAGCGGGCGACCGAGCGGGTCGACCACGCGGGACAGCCAGTCATCGGAGATCGCGAGCATGGCGCCGTGACCGGACGCGAGGGTCGCGGCACTGCCGGGGCCGATCCCGGACAGGACGCCGAATGGCATCGTCTGCGCATTTCCATTGCGAAAGGCGACGATCTCGGCTTCGACCCGACGGCCGTCTCGATCTGCGAGGTTGACGCGATCTCCAATCATGGCATGACCATTCAGTCCGTCGACTTCGACGACGAGACCGGAGACACCAGTGACACGCCCTTGTACTCTGAGTGGTGCGAGTGACCGAAGTGCCCCTGAAGCGAGGCTCGATCTTAATTCGAGATTCGTCTTTCTCATTTATCTCAATCTCACTCAGTGGAGCGCATGTTCATCAAATGTTCGTATTATCGAGTTCGACTTTGGCGGATTATGAGGAGAAATACACTGAAAAGGTGAAAATTATATGGTGCAACACACGCCGTGGTGGTAAAGACTTCGATATGGTCGCTGAGAGGGCATCATGCGGGTCCTGCTAGTGGAAGACGATCTCACGGCCGCTCGCGGCGTGACACTGATGTTGAAGGCGGCTGGGGCTGTCATCGACCATTCGGAAACCGGTGAGGAGGCGCTCGCGCTTTCCCGGCATTACGAATACGATGTGGTTCTGCTTGACCTTGTCTTGCCCGACATGGAGGGTTTCGAAGTGGTGAGGCGCATGCGCATCGCCCGCAACGATACTCCTGTCTTGATCCTGTCGGGTCAGACTCGCCCACAGGCGAAGGTCAAGGGTCTTGGGTTGGGTGCGGATGATTTCATCACCAAACCCTTCGACAAGGCGGAACTGCTCGCGCGGATGCAAGCCGTGGTGCGGCGAAGCAAGGGGTTCAGCCAGCCGACCCTGCGGATCGGACCAATCGAACTCAACCTGGACAGCCGAGAGGTGATGGTTGGCGGGAAAGAGGTGCATCTGACCGGCAAGGAATATTCGATTCTGGAATTGCTGGTGCTCCGCAAAGGCATGGTCCTGACCAAGGAAGCGTTCCTGAACCATCTTTACGGCGGCATGGATGAACCGGAGATGAAAATCATCGACGTATTCATCTGCAAATTGCGAAAAAAATTGGCCCATGCCGGGGCGGACAACCTGATCGCCACGGTCTGGGGCCGCGGCTATATGTTGCGTGAACCGGCCGCCGAGGACCTGGTCGAAAACCCGACCGAACCGGCACGCCTGGCCCGCTACTACTCCACGGCCTGATCGGGTCGATGGTCTCGCCCGCCATGATGGCGGGGGGACCTCTGCCACGATCCCCTCGACGCGGACGACGTGGACCATAAGGTCGGCGGCCCGGACGACCGCCACGATGGCGGCGATCGCTCAGCGTCGGCGGACAAAATTCGGCCGGACCTGCCGTAGGTCGGCGGCGGTGTCGACGTCTCGCAGCCGACGCCCCAGGACAACCCGTCGTCCCTGGAAGTTCGCCAGCGTGTCGGACAGCGCATGCGCGCTGGACCATCGCGCGTTCGCAAAGGGCGTGCCCGGCCGACGGGGTCCGAGGGCGACCAGCCAAAAACCGCCATCCATTGACGGGCCGAAGACCGCATCCGCCGACCCGAGCGCGCGGAAGGCGCCGGTGAGGTCGGCGGCACCGGCATCGGGAATGTCCGTTCCGATGATAGCGACGTTGCGCCGCGGAAATCGGGCGCAGGCGCGGTGCATGCGCTGGCCGATATCGCCTCGACCCTGGCCGATACGATCCACATTGACCGGCAGGCGGCACCGCGCGCGATCGGGCGTCAGGGCCAGGATAGTGCGGAAGCGCCCATGCGCCGTCAGATCCCGCAGTAGGTTAAACAGGGTGCCGGTGTGGAACCGCAGGGCGGCCCGCTGTCCGATCTCACGCGCCAGTCGTCGCTTGACGGTGCCCAGGCGTGGGATCCGGGCAAACACGATGACGGTGTCCTTCATCGGTAGACCCGGACGATCACGGACGGCGGCACACCCAGCCACCACAACGTCAGGCACAGCAGGTTGCGGGCGGATCGGCCATACCAGCCGTCTCTTTCCCATTTCGCGGCGGATGTCAGCGCCTGGCTTTGCAATCCGATCAGCCGGTCGCGGCCGAGGCGGCGGATCAGGTCCACATCCTCCATGATCGGCTGGGACCGTATGCTACCCACCTGGTGCAAAAGAGTTCGGTGTATCAGCAACCCCTGGTCTCCATAGGGCAGCGCTAGGACCCGGCAGCGCCAGGCCACCGCGGCTTCCAACCTTCTGGCGCGGGGATGGCCGGACGCGAGCGCGAACCGGAAATAGCCCGCCTTGTCGGGGTGGTCACGCATATGGCGAACGGCTTCGTCCCGCCAGCCGGGTTGCGGGATTGTGTCGGCATGCAGGATCAGCAGCCAATCATCGGTCGCCGCCACGATCCCCGCGGCGATTTGCGATCCTCGGCCCCGGCCGGTGGCCAGCACCTGGGCACCGGCCGCCGCCGCCACGGCCGGGGTCCCATCGGTGCTGCCGCCATCGACCACGATGCACTGTGCGACCGCACCCAGAGCTTCGAGCGTGGCGGGGAGCGTCCGCGTCGCGTTCAGGGTGGGAATGATCACGGACAGTGCGAGCGGTGCCGTCATGTTCGTATTTTGTTCTTGACTGCCGGGATATGCGCTGCCAATTTCGGGGCCTCACGGTTCGTCGGGGTCGCCAGCGGGCGCCGGGGTGGTCGGGCGAACCTGACCGTGCCGACCGAACCGCGCTGACCAGGATTTTGGGGCCAGGACTCGGCTCCCGGAGACTCGGCTCCCGGACTCGGCTCCAGGACTCGGGGCGGCTGACTGTGCGTGGTAACCGGGTCGAACACACGGGGAACAGATCATGAGACAACGGATCGATCCTGGCAATACCGGGCAGGCACCTGATGACGCGGGCCGTGACCTGGATGCCATCGCCGCCATGGCGCGCGCCGGCCTGCCGGATGACGCGCCCGCGATCGCCATGCCATCGCCGGCGCGGTCCGGTCGCGGTGCGGTCACCAACCCCCCGGTCCGCTTCGAACCGCGCGCCGCCAGCCCGTTCGACGACGGCTGGGAAACGCTGACGGAGGAGTTCGGCGACCCGCCGAAGCTGGCCACGACCTTGACGCGGGATGCGTCGAAATCGGTGATCAGTTGGAACAGCTCCCCCGATCTCGGGTTCGATCGGGCGATCAACCCCTATCGCGGCTGCGAGCACGGCTGCACCTACTGCTATGCTCGCCCCACCCATGCCTATCTGGGCTATTCGCCCGGGCTGGATTTCGAGACCAAGCTGACCTTCAAGCCCGATGTCGCGGAATTGCTGGAAAAGGAGCTGCGCAAGCCGAATTATGCCGCCAAGACGATGGCGCTGGGGTCGAATACCGACCCGTATCAGCCGGTGGAACGCACCCTGAAGCTGACCCGCGCGGTGCTGGAGGTTCTGGATCGCTACAACCATCCGGTCGGGATCGTCACCAAATCGGCCGGCGTGTTGCGGGACCTGGACATCCTGGCGTCCATGGCACAGCGCAATCTGGTCCGGGTCCATATGTCGATCACCACCCTGGATCCGCGCCTGGCCCGCATCATGGAACCGCGAGCGGCAACGCCAGCCCGAAGGTTGCACGCCATCGCCGAACTGACCCGGGCCGGCGTGCCGACCGGCGTGTTGGCGGCGCCCATGATCCCTGCGCTGAACGATGCGGAGCTCGAGAAAATCCTCGAAGCGGCCGCGCGCGCGGGCGCCCGTCATGCCCGTTACATCCTGCTGCGTCTGCCGCATGAGTTGCGCCAGATGTTCGAGGACTGGCTGCATGCAAGCTTTCCGGAGCGGGCGAAACATGTCCTGGCCCTGATCAAGGAAACCAGGGGCGGCGGCCTGACCGACTCCCGCTTCCACCACAGATTCTCGGGTCAGGGCGTCTATGCCGACCTGCTCGTGCGCCGGTTTTCCCGTGCCGCGCGCCAGTGGGGGCTTGACGGAGACCGGCATGCGCTGGATTGCTCCCTGTTCAAAGTGCCGCATGTCCAGGCCGATGAGGCTCATGCACAACTGTCTCTTTTCTGATTTTTTGGCGCGGAACGGCTGATCCACGCGGTCCGGCGCCCTTTTCAAGTCGAAAGCCCTTGACACCGGAGCGCGCGCGTCATTTCTACGCGCCCTGCCGGATGGTTCAACCGGACCCGTTCGGTGGACGGTCTGCTGGACGAAATGGGTGTGCCCATATAATGGAGCGCGCATAGTAGGGGTGTAGCTCAATTGGCTAGAGCGCCGGTCTCCAAAACCGGAGGTTGGGGGTTCGAGACCCTCCACCCCTGCCAGTCGGCCAGTTTTTTGGTAGCGGGAGTTTGATCGACGTGGCGCTGGAACCGGCGAAATTCATACGCGAGGTACGGATAGAGGTGTCCAAGGTCACCTGGCCCACCCGCAAGGAGACGCTGGTGACCACGGGCCTGGTGTTTGTCATGGCCGTCGTGTCGGCGATTTTCTTTTTCGTCGTCGATCAGGTGGTCGGCCTCGGAGTCCGCGCGCTATTCGGCGTGACCATCTGAGAGGGTGCCGCAATATCATGGCCAAGCGTTGGTATGTCGTTCACGTCTATTCGGGCTTCGAGAAAAAAATCGCCCAACAGATAAAGGAACAGGCCGTCCAGAAGGGTCTGGGCGAGCAGTTCGAGGAGGTGTTGGTGCCGTCCGAGAACGTGGTCGAGGTCAGACGCGGCCAGAAGATCAACTCCGAGCACAAATTCTTTCCCGGTTATGTCCTGGTGAAGATGGACCTCACGGACGACGCCTGGCATCTCGTTAAGAACACCCCGAAAGTCACCGGCTTCCTGGGCAGTAAGACCCGTCCCAGCCCGATCAGCGACGCGGAGGCGGACCGGATCCTGAAACAGAGCCAGGAAGGCGTCGAACGCCCGCGGCCCGCGGTGCTCTATGAGGTCGGCGAGCAGATCCGTGTCGCCGACGGCCCCTTCACCAGCTTCAATGGCACGGTCGAAGAAGTCGACGAGGAAAAAGGGCGGGTCAAGGTCAGCGTCTCGATCTTCGGCCGCTCCACGCCGGTCGAACTGGAATACTCCCAGGTCGAGAAGGTCTGAGGCGCGTCGTCCGGGCTGGCCACGTGCCGAATTGAGACGCTATGGTGCCGATCGACTAACCGTTGGCCGACAGCGTCTCCTCCTGACCGCCATCGCCGAGCTTGACCCGGCAATGGCGGTGACGAGAAGCCCGCGGGTCAACCGTCAAATGTCGGTTGGCAATTCGCTCGGCGTCGCCTAACCCGCGCCAAGCCCCCTGGCGCCATGCCGTCAGGTTCAGGGAGGATCATCATGGTCAAATCCGGACGCGTCGCCTTCGGCAAGATGGATGAGGTGCTGTACGGCATCCCAGCCGCAGAGGCGGTCGCCGATCAGGCCCGCCTGCTGGGCTCGGAGCGGGTATTCCTGATGGTCAGCGGCACCCTGAACCGCGAGACGGATGAGATCGAGAAAATCCGGAAAGCCCTGGGCAATCGCTGCGCCGGGGTATTCGACCGGATGCCGCCGCACACGCCGCGCGCCGCGGTGATCGCGGCCGCCGAACAGGCGCGGGAAGCCAAGGCGGACCTGATCGTGACGATCGGTGGCGGTTCCATCACCGATGGCGCGAAGGCGGTCCAGTTGTGCCTCGCCAACGACATTCGCACACTGGAAGCCATGGACGCGCTGCTGCCGGTCAAGGGGCCGGACGGGGTGATGGGGCTGCCCCCGATGAACCCGCCGACCGTTCGTCAGATCACCGTGCCGACCACGCTCTCGGCCGGGGAATTCAGCGCCATATCCGGGGTCACGGATGAGCGGATCCGGGTGAAGCAGTTGATCCGTCATCCGATGGTCATTCCCAGCGTGGTGATCTTGGATCCGACGATCACCTTGCACACCCCGGAATGGCTGTTTCTGTCCACCGGCATCCGCGCGGTCGATCATTGCGTCGAAGGCGTCTGCTCGAACGAGGCGAACCCGTTCACCGATGCGCAAGGTTTGCAGGGCCTGGCCCTGCTGACCCGTGGCCTGGCGCGGGTGAAGGCCGATCCGACCGATCTGGAGGCGCGCCTGGACTGCCAATTAGGTTCCTGGCTGTCGATGGGTCCGCTGGCGGCGGGTGTGCCGATGGGGGCCAGCCATGGCATCGGCTACGTCCTCGGCGCCGTCTTCGATGTGCCGCATGGGCACACATCCTGCATCATGCTCCCTTACGTGATGCGCTGGAACAAGGTGGCGAACGCCGAACGCCAGACATTGATTGCCACCGCCATGGGCCATCCGGGGGAAGATGCCGGCGATGTGCTGGACCGGTTCATTGGCGGTCTGGGCATGCCGCGCAGCCTGGGGGCGGTGAATATCGGCGCCTCGGAGTTCGACCGGATCGCGAAACAGGCGATGGGCACGCCGTGGATTCCGCGCAATCCCCGTCCGATCCCGGGGCCGGAGCAGGTGCGGGAAATCCTGGAGCTGGCGGCCTGAAGCCTGGGGCGACCCACAACGGTAACCGCACCATAGGGCCGGGTGTTCGGGGGAGGAAAGTCTTGGGGTTCCGCCCCAAACCCCGCGAGGGGCTTTGCCCCCCTGACCCAATGGATCGCGGTCCAGGGGCCGCAGCCCCTGGTGGGTTCGAAGGGCGAAGCCCTCGTGGGGTTTGGGGCGGAACCCCAAGACTTTCCTCCCCCGACTATCTCGCCAAATGAAGCAGTTACCGTAGAGCGTCGCCCCAGGGTTCAGGCCGCGCGGGACAGGGCAGCCAGGCGGCGGCGAGGGGCTGGCTGCAACGGTAACGCCGCATAAACGTCCTTCACGGCCTCCGTGATGGTCACGCCGGCCGCGCCCGGCATCAGCCGCCGCCCGGTCCGTTCCAACACGGGGGCGCTTTGCAGGAAGAAGCGCATCGCCGTGGGCGGCAACCAAAGGGCGCTGTCACGCCGCTCGGTCCGAAACAGCGACGCGGCCAGCAACCGGTCGATCTGGCCCGAGGTGAAGGATTGCCGCAGGAAGAACGGGGAGTCCTCCCCATGCGTCCAGACCCCGGCACGGTTTGGCGCCACGACCACCATCCGTCCGTCATCCTTCAAGATCCGCCAGGTCTCCCGCAGCAACCGTCCCGGATTGCTTGCTGATTCCAGGCCATGCAGCAGCAGTACACGGTCGAACACCATGTCGGGAAAGGGCAGCGCCTCATCGGCGGTGACACAGGACCGGCTGGGGCCGGACGCGGGCCATTTGGCCGCGCCCAGGGTTTCAGGCATGAGAGCATCGGCCATGAGGGCATGCGGCATAAGGGCATGCGGCATAAGGGCATCCGGCATGCAGGCAATCACGCGATGGGCCTGGTCCGACCACAGGTCCAGGAAAGGTTGGGTGTAGCCGATCCCCAGCACCGACTCGCCCTTGGTGTTCGGCCAGAACACGGCCAGTCGCTCCCGCAGCAGACGCGCGGTAACGGCGCCGCGGGGGGACCCGTAGAATTCCGCGATTTCCGAGGCGCCCGTCGTCATGCGGCCCCTATAGCACGGCGGTCCGGCGAGCGATGCCCCATCAGGTTCAGTCCAGCATATGGCCGAAACGCGCAGCCTTGGTGGCCAGGTATTCGTCGTTCACGCCGTTGGGGGCGAACATGTGCGCCTCTCGCCCGACCACTTCCACGCCGCAGGCCGCGAGCGCGGCCAGTTTGTCGGGATTGTTGGTCAGCAGACGGACGCGGTTCACGCCCAAAAGGGTGAGCATGACGGCGCCGACCAGAAAATTGCGCTCATCGGCGCCCCAACCGAGGACACGGTTGGCATCCAGCGTGTCGAGGCCGCGATCCTGCAACGTGTAGGCCCGCAGCTTGTTGACCAGGCCGATCCCGCGGCCTTCCTGCGCCAGATACAGCAGGATGCCGCACCCGTCTTCGGTCATGCGGCGCAGGGCACCGCGCAACTGCTCCCCGCAATCGCAGCGCATGCTGCCCAGCAGGTCGCCGGTAAAGCATTCGGAATGGATGCGGACCAGCGGCGCGTCGGCCGTCCGCGGGTCGCCGATGACGATGGCCAGATGCTCGATAGACGAACCATCGGTGCGGAAAGCGACGACCTTGGCGTCCGGCGCATCGATCAGGGGCACGGGGGCCGAGGCGGTCTGGCGCAGTCCGAAGGCTTCCAGGTCGGGATAACCCTGCACGTCGTCGGCCGCAACGGCGATCAGGTTCCGTTCCCGCGCCAAAATGTCGATGTCCGGTCGCGCAAACACGGCCAAGACGGCGGGTAGCAGGCGTCCGAGCTTCGCGACCGCCAGTGCCGCGGCGGCGGTGGCTGGGGTCGGGGCGAATGCCAGTTGCGTCAGGCCCTTGACGGCGGGCACTGTGGGATCGGCAAGCCCACGCACGCTGACCTGGTTCAGCAGATCGGCCGGCAAGGTCACGGCCTGCGCGTCAGCGGTCCGATCGATGGGTTGGCGCAGGACGGCAGCGGCTCTTACGGGGGCGAGCAGCAAAAACGGGGCGCCAGTCCCCAGCCTGATCAGTTCGGCGATGCTGTCCGGGCCGGCGGTCTCGGCGGCGAGAAGGCAAAGCGACGGCTCCCCTGTCAGCACCATCGGGACGCCGCGCCGCATTTCGGATGCCGCACGGTGGATCTGGCGTAGCCGAATGGCGTTACCATCCGTTGTGACCGTGGAAGCGGAGGCATCTGGGGGCATCGTGACCTGGCGGGGCAAGCGGTTTGTCGCGCCCTGATAATGGGGGCGGGGGGCAGTCGGGACAATCCCGATAGAGTATGCCCTATTCCCGCCGGCCGAAGATATCAGCATTGCAGTCAGGCGTTCCGATCACGAGATGAATGTTCAACCGTCGCGCCAACGGGCCACACCATCGTGTCGCCACGATCTTAGACCAAACGTCCGAAACAACGACCGATATACTGGCCTTGTCGTCATTCCCAGACTTGACCCGGCAACCCGTGCTTTTTTGGCAGGGGCGGATTGCCGGATCAAGTCTGGCAATGACGAAACCGTGACGCCTATAAGTCATCGTTTCGGCCGGTTGGCGTGGTCGGTGATTGCATCCGGCCGTGGGATGGAAACGAGGCAGTCCCAAGGCAACGGGAGCCGGATATCCGATGTTGCAGGGGCAACGGAACCTCGGGGGAATGCTCCCAGGGGGAATGCTCCCAGGGGGATGGCCCGAGGATGATCTAAGGGATGTCCCTCTGGGTGACCAACGGGGGCGCCAAAGTCGATGGGCCAAAGGTCCATGCCGCAACAAGGCTGGCACGGTGTCGCAAGGTGGCCCATCCGCGATAAGGAGACTGTGAACCATGGCGGCGGAACGACCGGTGCTGATCGTGGACGACGATGCCAACATTCGCGAACTGTTATCGGACCAGTTGTCCGTGGACGGCGAATTCATCGCGGTTCAGGCAGCCTCATTGCGAGAGGCCGAAGGCTTGTTGTTCGCGAAAGATGCCAGGTTCGATGCCGTGATCCTGGATATCGGTCTACCTGATGGCGACGGTCGCGATCTATGCGCTCGGCTGCGCAAGTGCGGCCAGAATATGCCCATCATCATGCTGACCGGGTCGGGCCAGGAAGCCGATGTCGTGCGCGGCCTGGACTCGGGTGCCAGCGACTACGTTGCCAAACCTTTCCGACTCAGCGTGCTGCTGGCCCGTTTGCGCGCCCAGGTTCGTATTTTCGAAAATAGCTCGGACGCCGTTTTCGCCATCGGTCCCTACGAGTTCCGTCCGGCCGCCAAGCAGTTGAAGGGGCCGAAAAACCACCGCATCCGCCTGACGGAGAAAGAGGTGGCGATTCTGAAATTCCTGTATCGGGCGGGCACAAGGGCGGTCGCGCGTCAGGAATTGTTGAACGAGGTATGGGGCTACAATCCGGCCGTCACCACCCATACACTGGAAACGCACATCTACCGGCTGCGCCAGAAAATCGAGCCGGACCCGGCGAATGCCCGCCTGCTGCTGACCGAGGGGGGAGGATATCGGCTGGATCCCACGGGATCTGCGGCCGGCACATCAGTCTCGGTGCCAGCCTAAAGCATGGTCACGCTGACAGAGCTGTAACAGCGCGTGAGGCCAACGGCCCCAATCCCTGGTCGACGCACCGCCGGGATTGACCCGTGACCCGCGTTATGAAGGTCGGGGGATCGAGTCCGGCAGTGACGGTGGGGCGCCTTTGGGCCAAATGTTCGACCGGTGAGTTTCAGCCGCCCGCCAGAACCCAGGGCCCAAGCGGATTGCCGTGCCGGGTCGGGATGAAGCCGCGATGGCGGACCGGTCGGCCCGCCTCTACAGCAATTCTCATTTTGGCGTCTGACGGATTAAATTGCGGTTTCTGACTCTGACGGGAAGGCGGCGTTGAGAGATCAAGCGCCTCAGTGCGGTGTGGGCGGCGGTTTGGCGAAGGCCAGGGTCAACGCCAAATCCTCCCAATCCGGAA
>CAMATI010000237.1 GCA_945861095.1 Asaia bogorensis
TGGTCGGATTAGTCGCGCTGCTGCTGGTTGGCGGCGCGGCCTGGGCTGCCAACGGTTCGGCGATCCTGCTTGATCTTTCGACCGCTTCGGCGCGGATGTTTTGTATGTGATGCAAACCGGCGCAAACAATGGCCGACAGCCTCCCCCCACCGTCATTGCCGGGCTTGACCCGGCAACCCGCGCTTCGACGGCGGGGGGGCGGGTTGCCGGGTCAAGCCCGGCGATGACGGTGGGGGGACGTGTTTACTGCACCCCCACCACCACGCCGAGCGTCTCGCCGATTGAGCGGTTGAGGACCAGGTCCGCCATTGAATCCAGGCCCGTCGGGTCGCGATTGACGATCACCAGCCGGGACCCGTTGCGTTTCGCGAGTTCCGGAAATCCCGCCGCCGGGTAAACCACCAAAGACGAGCCGATGGTGATGAACAGGTCGGCCAGCAGGGTTTCCTTCTCCGCCCGCCGCATTTCGTTCACCGGCATCGATTGGCCGAAGGAGATGGTGGCGGTCTTCACCCAGCCGCCACAGGCGCAGTGCGGCACGATCCGGTCCTGCTCGAAATCCACGCGAAGGGCGTCGATCTCGTAGCGTTGGCTGCAATCGAGGCAATGGGCGTAGGTGGTGTTGCCGTGCAGCTCGATCACCTTGTCGTCCGGGATGCCGGAATCCTGATGCAGCCCGTCGATGTTCTGCGTGATGACGGATGTCGCCTTGCCGCAGCGGATCAGTTCCGCCACCGCGACATGGCCTCGGTTGGGCCGAGCTTGGCGCAGGATCGGCTCCATTTCGAAGCGACGGCGCCAGGTTTCCCGGCGCGCATCGTGGGACCGCATGAAGTCCGAGAAATCGATCGGCGTGACCTTGGTCCAGATGCCGCCGGGGCTGCGGAAATCGGGGATGCCCGACTCCGTGCTGATGCCGGCGCCGGTGAAGACCACGACCCGTTCGGCCTCCTCGATCATACGAGCGAACTCGGTCAGTTCCTTATCGAGTGCCATCGATCCCCTCCCGCTCGGCGTCCGCCCGACTTTCCCGCCGGTTCGACCCAGACGCAAGCATACAACCGCGCCCGGACGCGCCGGTCAGAACGGTTCTGGATAATGCCCGGCGTAGAAGCTGATGGGCGGCTTGGCGTCCGGGTCGGTGACGATATCCAGCAGGGCCGGCTTGCCAGAGGCGAACGCCGCGTCCAGGGCCGGCCCGACATCCTGGCCTCGTTCGATCCGCACGCCGAACACGCCGCAGGCCCGAGCGATCGCGGCGTGATCGACGGCGGCGAAGTCCACGGCATCGGTGTGTTCGCCGAAGATCACGTCCTCGGCATGTTTCTGGTAGCCGAGGATGCCGTTGTTCAGCACCATCACGGTGATCGGCAGGTTCAGCCGGCGCAGGGTCTCCAGTTCGGCCCAGCTATGGGCGAAACCGCCGTCGCCGCACAGGCAGAACACGCGGCGATTGGGGGCCGCGAATTGCGCGCCGATCGCCATCGGCAGGCCCCATCCCAGGCCGGCAATGCCGCGCGGGGTCAGAAAGCGCTGGCCGGCCTTGCGGGCCGTCAACCCGCCGACGATCCAGATCGAGGAATAGGAGGCATCGGCGACGGCGATATCCTCGGCCGACATGCGGCGGTCGAGTTCCGCCATCACCCGCTCCGGCCGGACGGGACCGCCATCGCGTGCCCGCACATTGGCGACGATGCCCTGCCAATCCGACACCGCGGCTGCGATCTCGGCTTCCAGGGCGGGGCGAGCGGCTTTGCGGGCGGCAAGATCGCGCGAGACAAGGGCGTCTCGGAGGGCGGCGAGGGTCAGTTTGGCGTCACCCACCAGGCGGTGCGCTTCATAGTTGCGGCCGACTTCCATCGGATCGGCGTCCAGATGGATGAATTTGGTCCCCGGCGCGAAGAGTTTCCAACTGTCGGTGCCATTCTGGTTGGTGCGATTGCCGACCAGCAGGACCACATCGGCGCGATCCAGCATGAACCGCATGCCGAAGGTTCTGGCGCCTCGGCCCATCACATAGCCGACGACGCCCATGGTCAGCGGATGCGCCTCATCGACGACACCCTTGCCCATGGTGGTGGTGCCGACGGGCAGATGCGCATCCTGTTGCAGGGCGGCAAGTTCGTCATGGGCCGCGGACAGATGCACGCCACCGCCGGCCACGATCACCGGATAGCGGGCCGCGGCGAGCATATCGGCGGCCTGGGCGATGGACGCGGGATCCGCCAGCATCCGATCCAACGGATACAGGCCCAGTCTCGCGGATCGGGGAGACGGCGGCGGCGCGTTCTCGACCAGCAGGTCGGCTGGCACCAGAATCACCGCCGGACCCGGCCGACCGGATGCGGCGGCGGTGAACGCCATATCGACGTAATCCTCCAGCCGGTCGGCACGATCGATCCGGCGCACCCATTTCGCCACCGGGGCGAACATGTTCAGGTGGTCCAGTTCCTGAAACGCGTTGCGATCCGTGGTGCTGCGCGTGACCTCCTGCACCAGCGCCACGATGGGGATCGAGGCTTTCAGGGCCTCGGCCAGCGGCGCGACCAGCAAGGTGGCGGCGGGGCCGTTCTGGGCGGTGACGACACCGACCCGGCCGGAAATGCGGGCATAGCCATCGGCCATGGCACCCCCGGCGTTTTCCTGCCGGTAGGCCGCCTGCTTGATGCCGACATGCGGCGCCGCGAGGTGGAACGCGCTGGGCAGGCTTTGGCCGAAAGTGACGGTGACACCGTGGCGGGCAAAGGCCTCGGCCAGGCGGAGGGCAACATTTTGGTTTGTGGTCATGGAGGTCTCCTTGCCGGTCGATTTACCGGGTCCGGGAGCCGGCGGCTATGAGGGGTCGCGGATCAATGTGTCCATCGTTGCGACGAAGCGTGTTGCCGTCTCCGGCTTCACAGGTCGATGCCATCCCGCCGGATTTCGTGCATCAACGGCGTTCTCTCGCGCCAAAAGCCGTCGCGATACGGCATCGCTTGTCCGCTTGCCCCTGTCGCATAGAGAATGTCGCTTTCGATGTTCCCCAGTCGATGCATCTCCTGCCAACGGTCAGTCATCTGACGCAAGAAGACCGCGACGTCGTAGTCGGAGGCAGGCCGCGCATCGCCCCGAGCGCGAGAGCCGAACAGGACCACGCGCTCGATCCGATCGCCGTAGATCGCGTTCAGCGCGGTCAGGAACCGGTCGAGGATGGGATCGTTCGTTGGCCGCGGTTGCATGCCAGCCCCCTCATGGAAGTGCCACCAAATAGACCAATTGCCACGGCCTTCCCACGAGATCGTGCTGGACGGGAAGTAGGTCGCACCATAACCGCTGTCGCAACTTCAAGCCGCCTCACCCGCGCACCAACCGCTCGCCCAGGCCCATTGGAAATTATAGCCACCGAGCCAACCCGTGACGTCGACGGCTTCTCCGATGACGAAAAGGCCGGGGACCGTGTTCGCTTGCATGGTCCGGGACGAAAGATCGCGGGTATCGATCCCTCCGCAAGTGACCTCGGCCTTCGCATAGCCCTCGGTCCCGGACGGAGTCAGCCGCCCGGCGGACAGAGTGGATGCCGTGTCGCGCAGCAGCCGGTCGGGCAGGTCAGCCATGCGGGCCGTGACCGGTTCCGCGGTGTCCGCCGGCGACGGCACCCCAACCGCCTGCGCCGCCAGGGCATGGGCGAGGCGCTGGGGCATGACCTCGGCCAGCACGTTCCGCAATTCGGCTTTCGGGCGGGAGCGTTTGCGTTCCAGCAGGAAGGCGGCGGCATCCACCCCCGGCAACAGGTTCACGGCGATCGGGCCGTCCCGCCAATAGGACGAGATTTGCAGGATCGCCGGACCGGACAGTCCGCGATGGGTGAACAGGGTTGCCTCCCCAAAGCGGTGCCGCCCCCAGGTAACCTCGGTGTCCAGCGACACCCCGCTGAGGGAGCGCATCATATCCAGCGCCGCCCCCGAGAATGTCAGGGGCACCAGGCCGGGGCGCGGGTCAACCAGTCTCAGGCCAAATCGACGAGCCATGCCGTGCGCAAACCCCGTCGCACCCATTTTCGGGATCGACAAGCCACCGGTCGCCAGCACCAGGCTGTCGGCGGTGAACCCGCCCTGGTCCGTATCGACCCGGAAGCGATCCCCTTGCGAAATCTCCGTCACGCGATGCGACAGGCGGAGATCGACCTGCGCCGAGGCACATTCCGCCAGCAGCATGGCAACAATGGAACGGGCCGAACCGTCGCAGAACAACTGCCCGAGGGTCTTTTCGTGAAACGCTATCCCGTGTCTCTGAACCAGGGCCACGAAATCCGCCGGCCGATAACGCCCGAGGGCCGAACGGCAGAAATGCGGGTTATCCGACAGGAACCGGTCAGGAACGGTCCCGATATTGGTGAAATTGCAGCGGCCACCGCCGGAAATCAGGATTTTCGCCCCCGCCGCCGGGCCATGCTCCAGCAGCAGCACGCGCCGCCCTCGCCGCCCGGCGGAGATCGCGCACATCAGGCCGGCCGCGCCGGCGCCGATGACGATCACGTCGAAGGCGGTCATGGAATGAGCCGGGCCAGCAGCCCTATCCGACCCGAGCCTGTTCCTCCGGCGTGCGCAATGTCAGCGCCAGGGCGTGCATGCCACCAACCTCCGGCGGTCCGAATTCATCGGCCAAAGCGGCGTGCACCGCACGCGACCGCGCCACGCGGGTCTGGCCGGCAAAAGCCGCCGAGACCATCAGCACGCTGTAATGCGTCTGCCCCCCGGCCTGAGCACCCGAATGCCCGGCGTGATGCGCACTGTCGTCCTGAATCGACAGCAGGGTCGGCGAAAACGCGTCCGTGAGGGTCGCCTTGATACGGTCGGCGCGGGATGAGTTCGGTGGAGTGTCCATGGCCTCCATATTGGCGAAACCATCCCGCTCGCCAAGTGCTGTTGCCAAGCCTGTTGCCAACCCACATCGCCACGCACATAACTTCCGGATGATCCGTCGTGCAGCGCGCCCCAGGGCCTATGCTCCCGACCCGGCCGCGCCCGGCCGGGCCTGTGACGTGCCCGACTGCGTGGCGGCCGGCGAATACCGCGCGCCCAAATCCCGGCGCACCCTAAATGATTACTGGTGGTTCTGCCTGGCGCATGTCCGGGAATACAACAGCAGTTGGGACTACTACAAAGGCATGTCCCCCTCCGAAGTCGAGGCCCAACTCCGCGCCGACACCTCCTGGCAGCGCCCATCCTGGCCGCTTGGCCGGATCGGCCCTGGCATTTGGGACGATGAGGTGCTACGCGACCCTTTGCGAATTTTGGCCACGGCGAAAGTGGACCGGGCGCGCCAACGCCCGACAGGACAGGCTCCCTCCGACCTGAAAGAACCGCTGGCAACCCTCGGGCTGGCATGGCCAACCACCCTGGACGCGGTTAAGACACGCTATAAGGAACTGGCGAAACGCCATCACCCTGACGCCAACGGTGGTAGCCGGGACGCGGAGGAACGCCTTAAGACCATTAACCTCGCCTATGCCGCTTTGCGCACACGCCTGGTCGCGGATCCACATTTGGCGGCGGCCGGATAACCCCAGCCCTTGCGTCTGTGCGCGCCAGGGGTAGACTTTCCAGGAATTGTAACAGGACACGCTGGTCTATGAACACGGTTGCCGCAATCGCCGAATCCCGCCCGACCTCGGATGTCAACACGCCAGACGCCAAGGTGTCGGCGCGCGAGGCCTTCGGACTCGATATCGATCTGGAGGTGCCGGCGTTCTCCGTCCGCACCGAACATGTGCCGGACCTCGATACATCCTACCAATTCGACCGGGAGACGACTCTCGCGATCTGCGCGGGCTTCGCCTACAATCGCCGTGTCATGATCCAGGGCTATCACGGCACTGGTAAGTCCACCCACATCGAACAGGTGGCCGCTCGGCTGAACTGGCCGTGTATCCGTGTGAACCTGGACAGCCATATCAGCCGCATCGACCTGATCGGCAAGGACGCCATTGTCCTGAAAGATGGCAAGCAGATCACGGAATTCCGCGAAGGCATCCTGCCCTGGGCACTGCAACACGCATGCGCCCTGGTGTTCGACGAATATGACGCCGGCCGCCCGGACGTGATGTTCGTGATCCAGCGCGTGCTGGAAGTCGAGGGCAAGCTGACCCTGCTCGACCAGAATCGGGTTATCCGGCCGCACCAGTCGTTCCGCCTGTTCTCCACGGCCAACACCGTCGGCCTGGGCGATACGACCGGCCTGTATCACGGCACGCAGCAGATCAACCAAGGCCAGATGGATCGCTGGAACATCGTCGCGACCCTGAACTATCTGCCTCATGCGATGGAAACCGGCATCGTGATGTCCAAGATGGGCATCGATGCCAGCAAGGAACCCGCGACCAAGAAGCGTGTCGAAAGCATGGTGGCTCTGGCCGATCTGACCCGCGCCGGCTTCATCAACGGTGACATCTCCACCGTCATGAGCCCGCGCACCGTCATCACCTGGGCCGAAAATGCCCGCATCTTCGGGGATGTCGGCTTCGCCTTCCGCCTGACCTTCATGAACAAATGCGATGAAGCCGAACGCTCGACGGTCGCCGAGTACTATCAGCGTTGCTTCAACGAAGACATCCCCACCGGCGGTTTCACCAACCGCAAGTTCTGACCCCGACCGGATCGCCCGTGACCCGGGCGATCCGTCCATGACCAGACGACCCCAGGAAGGCCAGAGCGGCGCATGAGCGGAACTGCCAACAAGGACAACACGCGGGCCGAGGAGTTCAAACGCGCCACGGCCGGCGTGCTTCGTGCCATCGCGGAACAACCCGACGTTCAGGTCGCGTTTCAGCCTGGACCGTCTGGCGTCTCCGGCAAGCGGGCGCGCCTGCCATTGCCAACCCGGGCCCTGCCGCCGGCCGAAATGGCCCGCCTGCGTGGTGCTTCCGATGCCATCGCGTTGCGCCTGCGCCACCACGACGACGCCGTCCATGCCCAGCGCATGCCGGCGCGCCGGGAAGCGAAAGACGCCTATGACGCGCTGGAGCAGGTGCGGGTGGAAGTCGTCGGCTCCCGCTTCATGCACGGCGTCAACGCCAATCTTTACGCAAAGCTGACCGAGGAATGCGAGTCGGAAGGCTACGACCGCATGACCCGAAAGGAGCAGATGCCGATCGACAAGGCGCTGGCTCTGTTGGCACGCGAACGCATGTCCGGCGAACCGGCGCCCGAGGCAGCCCAGCGGGTTCTGAACCTATGGCGCGACACCTTGGGCGATACCGCCGATACCGCACTGGCCGAGATGACCACGGCGCAGCAAGATCAAACGGCCTTCGCGCGCGCCGCCCGCAAATTACTGGCAGCCCTGGACCTGGCCGAAGCCGAAGTCGACGCCGACCCCGATGACAGCTCCGAAGACGGGGAAGACGGCGGCGAACAATCCGGCCAACAAGACACGTCCGACGACGGCGAAGGCCAATCCGAATCCGAATCGGACTCCATGCTCGGCGCCCAGCCCGAGGAAATGGAAGGCGAAGCCGCCGACGATGACGGCACCGATTCCGAGGAAGAAGCCGCCGTCGCGGAAGGTGACGATCGCCCGGGCGGCCCGCAGCCTCGCCGCGAACGTCCGAACCCCGACAGCGACGCCGTCTACCGGGCCTATACCCGATTGTATGACGAGGAAGTCGACGCCGAGGATCTGTGCGACGCCGACGAACTGTCCCGCCTGCGTCAGCAACTGGACCAACAGTTGCAGCATTTGCAGGGCGTGATCTCCAAGCTCGCGAACCGGCTGCAACGGCGCCTGCTGGCGCAGCAGACGCGCGCCTGGGAATTCGACCTGGATGAGGGGATCCTGGACGCCGGTCGGTTGTCTCGCGTGGTGGTCAATCCCATGCTGGCGCTGTCCTACAAGCGCGAACTGGACATGGAATTCCGCGACACCGTCGTGACCCTGCTGATCGACAATTCCGGCTCCATGCGCGGCCGGCCGATTACCGTGGCAGCGATGTGCGGTGATATCCTGGCTCGCACCCTGGAGCGTTGTGCCGTGAAGGTCGAGGTGCTCGGCTTCACCACGCGCGCCTGGAAGGGTGGGCAAAGCCGGGAACGCTGGGTGCAGGAAGGCAAGCCGCGCAACCCCGGTCGTCTGAACGATCTGCGCCACATCATCTACAAAGCCGCTGATTCGCCGTGGCGCCGAGCGCGTAAGAATCTGGGCCTGATGCTGCGTGAGGGGCTGCTGAAAGAGAATATCGACGGAGAGGCCTTGCTGTGGGCCTATCGTCGCCTGCTGGTCCGTCCGGAACACCGACGGATCCTGATGGTGATCTCCGACGGCGCCCCGGTCGATGATTCGACCCTGTCGGTCAACCCGGGCAACTACCTGGAAAAGCACCTGCGCGAAGTGATCCGCGATATCGAGGCACGCGATCAGGTCGAACTGATCGCCATCGGGATCGGGCATGACGTCACCCGCTATTACCGGCGGGCCGTGACCATCGTGGATGCCGAGGAACTCGGCGGAACCATGATGAAGAAGTTGACCGAGCTGTTTGACGAAGACGCCGCCGCGGCCTGGGCCCGTTCATCCAGCGAACGTTCCGCGGTCGTCGTCTGAACCCGCCCGCGATGCGCTCGGCCAACAGGCTGAGCGCACGCCGCTCCGAGGCGATGGTGCGGGGAGTGCACTGGCTTGGGCTGTTTGTGAAGCCGTGCCCCTGCCCGGGATCGTGGCATTTCGCGCGCAAATGGTTCGATCGACCCGACGGTTCGGTGGCGTAAGCGGCAGGCAGATGGTGCGGAGTTCATGCAGGGACGGATAGGCATCGGGATCGTCACCTATAACCGCAAGGACATGGTGCGAGAGACGATCGAATGCGTGCGCCGCTACACCGTCCGCGACGATGTGGATTTCGTCGTTGCCGATGACGGGTCGACCGATGGCACCATGGCCCTTCTTCGAGACATGGGCGTTCCGGTCGTATCGGGCGTCAACATGGGCATCGCCTGGAACAAGAACCGCGTTCTCTACCTCCTCGGCCAGCTTCGACGTTGCGAGGTCGTGATCCTGCTGGAAGACGACACGCAGCCGAACGCGGCAGGCTGGGAGGAGGAGTGGATCGACGGCGCCCGGCGCTGGGGCCACGTGAATCTGGCCGGCGATTGGCTCAAATCCGGATTCATACGTGGCGCGGGCACGGCGGCGGACCCGATCATGGGACGTCAGGTCACTGCGCAATGTGCATCATATTCGCGCGAGTCGCTGGACTATGGCGGCTATTACGACCCGCGCTTCAAGGGCTATGGCCACGAGCATGTGGAGCATTCCCGCCGCCTGATCCGGGTCGGTTATGGCGGGGCCGAGCACTCGGCTGAAGGGGAAGGGCCGTTATTGTTCGCCCTGATCACCGGATCGGTCACCGTGCTTAGCCCGCCGAGCCATTACAACAAGGAACAGGCCGAACGCAATCTGGCCGTCGCGCACCGTGCGATGGGGGAGCAGTTCTATCGTGTCCCCTGGCAGACCGATGAGGAGATGCAGCAGTTCCGAGCGGAAATGACGAGCGCGCTGCTGAGCCAACCGGATGGTTTTAACCTGGGAGGCGCCGATCAGACCGCGACCGCCCCCCCGGCGATCGACAGACCAGTCGCCGCGCCGTCCGTGGGGCTTCCGGTGGCGTCTGCAGCTCAATCTATCGGTAATAAATCGGCTCTCCCGCCGGCTTCCGCTCTGGACTACCTTCGGGGTGGGAGCGAGGCTCCGCCGCCGGCACATGCCTTGCCGTCTCCGCCTGATCCACCGAGGCCACGTGGCTTCTTCTCTCGCCTCTGGAGGCGTGGATGAAGTGTGAGATCGGCTGTAACACGCCGCCTACTTGGGTGCCGGGTCTTTTCCGCCCCGTGTCACCGATTACTCGGGACGTTCCCCGACCCCCTTGACATGATATTCTCGGAGTTTCTTGCCACTGTTGGCAAGTTCAACCGTACGCCGGTTAATCTTCACGCGGACGATGGATTCGTCACTGATTTTGTGGCGATCGAGATCAAAAATAAATCCATGCGCGCCGTTACCGATACCTGCCTCTAGCAAATCCGCTCTGAACACATCAGACACTTGACTATCAACCAGTTCGCCATCGATAAATAAATCCACTAATATTGGAATCAATGAGTGCCACTCCTGACACCAGCCGGAAAGTCGATTTTCTAAAATATGATCGACACTCCCTGAGAAATTCCGTGTTGCACCTCACGAATCCCCTCATTTTCACAATCGAAATATGGTGTGAATGCGGTGCTCTCGCCTACGATATGTTGATTGGTATCGGACGCGAGGGAGACCATGGGGAAAGTGGATCGTTGGCTTGGCACGCGTCTGCACGACGTTCGGGCGTTCATCGAGACGGTTTACCAGCATGACCTGCATGCCAAGCGGGTGACCTCGCTGGCCGGTGCGACGCTGGGGGTGATGGCAAGCGCCTCGCTCGCGGTC
>CAMATI010000238.1 GCA_945861095.1 Asaia bogorensis
GACGGTTCATCCCCGCGCCTGCGGGGAACACTCTTCCTGGATCCACTTGTTTCTACGCCCATATTCGCCTGTCACCAAATCTACCGATTGGAACATTTGTTCCAACGCCCCCTTAACGACCACGCCGACGAGGGCCCGGCATCGGATCAATCCCGCTCGGCAATGCCGCCTCCGGCCCAAACGCAACCAGCCGCATACCATCCAGATCGACCGGCACCCGCCGGTTCCTACCGCACGTATCGAACTGAAATCCGGTTTCGTTCGGCGCTGACCAAGCGATCACGGCATTGCCGTCCTCAACATACGCACAAACCTGACCCCAAATCATCTCTCGAACCCGCCGGCTGTAGTCACCAATATAGACCCCCGCCCGGACTTCCAGCAGCCAGACCGCCAGCCGCCCCCGAAGCCGAGGTGGAGCGTTTTCAACCACGATGACCAGCATCACCAATTCCCTCCGGGTCTTGGAACGCGATGGGTACGGCTTCGGGTGGTGCCTCGGGTAGGGGCAGGCCGCCCGAGGAAAGAACTTCCTCGATCAACGGAATCAAGCGACTTAACAAATTCGTCCGGCGGAAAGCATCGCGGCAGCGTCGCCGCACCTCGGCGACCGGGTCAGTTACCGGCCGCTTGTCCAGTAGCTCACCCTTTTGCACGGCAGCCGCGACACGAAAGGCTTCGGGCACCACCGTCTCGAATTTCACGATATCGGCGATGTCGTAGACGAAGCTTTGTGGCTTCCCTGTGTGCAGGAAGCCGATCGCAGGCAGGTATCCTGCTGCCAGGACCGCCGCCTCGGTGATCCCATACAAGGCAGAGGTTGCCGCGGACAGGCACCGGTTGACCACATCCGCCGTTGACCATTCATGGGGATCGTAGTTTCGCCCCTCCCATTTCACCCCATGGCGCTGGGCCAGCAGTTTATAGGTCTCCCGTACCCGAACGCCTTCGATCCCGCGCAACTGATCCACGGATCGCCGTTCCGGCGGCTCCTCCTGGAAGCGCAGGGCATACATCTTTCGGACAACTCGAAGCCGAGTGTCTTCGTCCAGCGCCAGACGAGCCTGCAACAGCAACCGGTCCGCGCGCGCACCGCCCGGCTGGCCGGCGGCGTAAAGGCGGACACCGGCCTCCCCCACCCAGATCAGCAGTGTCCCCGCCCGCGCCGCCAAGACCACCGCGGCATGGCTCACCCGCGTCCCTGGTTCCAGCATCAGGCAGACAAGCCCGCCGATCGGGATATGCGTGCGGATGCCACCCTCATCGACCAGGACGAAGGCGCCGTCCAGAACGTCCAGCCGGCCTTTCTCCACGAACAGCATCGATGCCCGGTCGCGAATCGGAATTGGCCGGGGCGGAGGCAGCCCTGGCATGGGCCGAGCGCCGCTCATGGGACGCGCCTGATCAGCATCAGACCGCACCCAAATGATCGCGACCGCCCGAAACCATGGGCCAGAGCAGCCAGAAAGATCGCGGGCTCCCGCACTTCCAATACGCCGGTGATGTCCAATCGCCCGAATACCGCCGGTTCCCCCGACGCCCGCGGCACGCGGATTCGGTCGTAGCCATCGACCCCTTCATCCCCCCTTGGCTCGAAGCCATTCGCCTTCCCCTGGCGGGCGAGCCATGCTCGTCCCGCCGCGACCACTGCGTCGGGGCGCGCCTCGGCACGGCTCCCCTCCGGTTGGTGCCGCAGCAGGTCCATCACCACATCGTGGCGCTTGCCCCGTTGCCCTGGCCCGGCCGAACGGGCGATGACCGGATTGGCCCGCAGGGTAAACCCGAGCCGGTCGCCTGCGGACAACGCTGGCTCAAATGCCTTCGTTTCCAGTTGGAAAAGGTCGTGCGGGTCGGAAGGCGGCCGGGTGGACAGCAGCATGAAGCGACCAGGCTCTTCCTCTCGCCACAGAAAATCCCGCGTTCGATCCGGCCCGTCCGAGAACAGCGCCCAGATCAGCCGGTGTGAGGCGTCCGCTCGGACCGAGGCGTCATCCGGCACCAGCAGCCGCGCCAACGCCGCCACAGGCGTGTCCGTCCGCAACCGAGCCCGGGAGAGATACAGGGCGCTCATGTGGATCCGGTGCCGAACACCGCCTCCTCCCGCAAGTCGAACTGCCAGCGGCGTCGGGATCGAGGCTGGTCGCGGCGGAATTCGGTGCGCAGATGGCGTAGCTCGCTCGCCGGCAGGTCCATGTCCATAGCGATGGTTGTGTGCACCTTTGGATCGGCCAGGACTTCGCGCAGGCTGCGCCGGCCCGCCGCCACGAGCGTCGATTCCGCCCCCGATTGATGGCGCGACAGCAGCGCAGCAGCCGCATTCGGAGCCTCCTCGATCTCCGGTCCCAACGGCACACCCAACGGGCAGGATTTACGGCCGAGGTAGGGAACGAAGCGTGGTCGGCGCATGGCCTCGGCGAGTTCGTCCAGGGACCAGCGCGCACCGTCCCGAGGCCATACCGCGCCCAGATGCCACGCCCCGGTGCGGTAGTCGCGGCGGGAGAGGACGGTGTTCAACTCCGGTTCCGCCAGTTCCTCGGCCCGCGTGGCATACCGCCGGCCACGCTTGGTCGAGGGCACCTGTGTCGTATGGTAGTCAGCCAGCAGCCGGCCGGGCGAATGGCAGAGCAGCGCGAGGGCGTAACCATGGGTCAGCGCCTGCTGCCCCGCATCGTCTTCACGCTCCAGGCCGAGACAGGCACCGATCAGGCCCAGGACGGCGGAGCGGGCCGGCCGGTCCCAGCCCGATCGCCGCTCGCCGACCGCGATAGATCCGAACGAGGCCATCGGCGCCACGAGGGCGAAGGTCAGGTAGCGGGGCACGACACGTCCTCCGCGACGAAGGCCAGGATATCGGCAAGGGTGCGTTCTCCCCCGACTTTCATATCGATGGTAGCGTCGGCGGCGGGGCCGTAAGCTTTGTCGATGGCGGCACGGAACTTGGTCAGTTCGTCGATCGACGACGCCATCAGGTCGTTGCCGGTAACCGGCCGCGCGAAAGCTCCCGCTAGGGTCCGAGGCTGCTGCCCTCCCCTCTCCGCCAGCACATACCCCGCTCGGCCGTGCGCGGCGAAACTGTTCTGCTTGCCGCGCGGAGCCGCGGTCGCCGCCGCTTCGACCAGGGCGGTTAGTGCCGTAGTTGCCAGGGGCGCGTCGCCGCCGAGGTTGCGGATCAGCAGAGATTGATCGATGCAGAGGTAAAGGTAAAACACACCGGACCCGAACGCGGCTTCTCCCAGGAAGCCGGCGCCGGCGTCCTCGGCGGGAGTCTTCAGGTCATCGACGGCGGTATAGTAGTCGTCCTCCACCGTTACCTTGTGGGTGGTAATTGCATGTGCGACCTGCGCGGCGGCGTCGCGGTTGTAGCTTGGATTGTCCGCCAGCATGCGGCCGAACAGGGCAATATCCGCGGCGGTATCAGCGCGGCGCAGCAGGTCGGCGGGCTTGGGATCGATCTTGCCACCGGCCAACGCCTGATCCGCCATTGTCAGGGCAGCCTGTCGTTCCTCGGGCGAGATGAAAGCAAGCTGTTCGGTCCGCGCCGGGTTGGGGTCCTTGATGTCCTTCACCTTGCCGAACACGGTCGCGATCGCTCTTGCCGTGTCAATGGCCACGGCGTTCGGCATCTGGGCGGCGCGCAGATGGGCCAGCACCACCTCCCCCAGGCGTTGCGTACGCTGCCCCATATGGCCAACAAGTGCGGTCGAGAAGACGGGGGATTCCCGCCACGCGCGCTTCAGGGCCTGGGAAGACAGGCGCAGCCGGGTCGCGCCGCCGACAACGGCGGTCTTGGGGCGCCCGGTGTCGTCGCGGTTCATATTGGCGGGTGGAAAGAAGGTTAGAAGGTGCAGTTGCAGGAAGCGGCTCATGGCGTGGTTTCCTCGGTCTGGGAGGCGGTTTGGCTTGGGGTTGGCTGGCCAGCGTTCCAATAGTCGTAGACCCAGCGGCGCTTGCGCTCGTCGGTCCAGGCAAGCAGGGCCTCGGAGATATCCGGCACGTTCAACTTGTTGCCCGCAATGGCGGCCAGGCGACGGAACGCAATCAGCCTTTCATCCTCGGTGTCGGCTTCCATCAGACGGCGGAAGCGCAGCGGCTTGACCAGCGCGGTTTCCGCTTTGTCGGTGTTCTCCGGGCCAATTCGCCGCGCGATGAAACGATTCGCCGGATCGTCTTCCCGGACATGCGCCAGGACGGCGACAGCCAGCGCGGCGGCGGCCAGGTCGTTCGGCCCCCGACCGCCACCCCGGCGGAACAGATCGAAGGCGGCCGGCTCCTGCATCGCCTCGGTCACCGTGGCGCAGCGGCGGAGTTTGGCCAGCGCGGCTCGGTCGCCGGACCGGCCATGGGCCGGATCGGGTTGCAGATCGCGCCACCAGGCGATGGCGCCACTGATAGAGAGGCTCATGCGGCTTTCCTTTTTCGCTTGGGTTCCTTGGTTTCGACGGCGGGCAGCCCCAGCGCGACGAACACCGCCTGTCCGGCCGGCGTGTAACCGCCGAGCGCCATGCCCAGAAAACGACGGGCCTTGCCGATGCGCGGCGCCGCGGAGCCACCCGAATCGGCGGATAGCGGCGCGGCTTCGTCGAACAGTGCCAGCGCGATCCGGCGCAGTTGGTTCATCCAGTCCTTGCGCGCAATGCCCAGGTCGTCAGCCGGTCGATCGGCCGCGATGTTGAGAGCCGCGAAAAACCGTGCCTCCGTTTCCTCCCACACGCGTTCGCGCAGCGCGTTGAGCAGCCCGGCATCGAGTTTGACCGTCGCACCCGCGCTGAACAACGCGTTACGGACGGCCGAACGGAGGAGGCTGGCAATCTGTTCCGCCGAGTCGATGAGGGCGTAGGCAAGGTCGTCGAGCCGACGTTGGGACTCCGCATCTGGCGCGGTAGGAAGCGGCATTTCGCTTTCCACGAAGCCACGCGCTTTCATGTTGTCCATGTCGTAGCCCGCCGCGATCAGGCGTGCCTCGCGGATTCCCACATCCGCTCCACGTCCGGTCGGACCCGACCAAGTCGACACCGCCGAGGCGGGAGTCCGCAGCCCATCCTTGCTGCCAAGGACAAGGCCGAGCCAGTGACGGTAGCCGATGCCACCGGGCTGGGGGTGGACGGGGAGGAACTCGGTGGCTGGTTTTTGCTGATAGTGCGGAGTAAGTGGATGCACCTTGCCCCAGGCCGCGTAGTTCGCCCCGCGCGGTCGTTGCCTCCAGGTGGCGACACGCACGGTATCCGGATCTCCCGTCAGGTCGCACGGCAGCGGCGTTTCCGATGAGGTGAAATCCAACCTGATCCGACGCGGCATGCCCCACCAGCATTGCAAGCGATGCGAATTTTCCTCTGGTGTGACAATCTTCGACCCCTCGGAGATGATGGTGGAGGCCAGCCATGGGAACACCAGGGGCAGTTTTTCCGGTTCCGGCGATTCGCCACCGGTCGGGACGTTAGCCCAAATTGTTTGCCATAGCGTTGGCGTGGCACCGGGCGAGATCATGGTTACCAGCGGCCCACCGCCGCGCAGGCCCGTGCGGTTGCCGGCCCCACCGGCCGGCGCCCAGGACTGGAACGTATACAGCGCGATCGCCGCCGCCGCGCGGCTCAGGCTCGCGACCCGGCCGCGATGGATCAGCAGGTCGGTGTTCTTGCCGTTCGTTGCCTCCCCCGGCGCCTCGATCAGCAACCGCTCGATCGGTTCGGCCCCGGATTGGAGATCTTCCAGGTCTTGCAAGAAACGGGGGCCGTCGCCGTCGAGGGCGAAGGCGTGCGCGATCGGCGCAAAGGCCTGGTCCAGTATTTCCGGGGTAGGTGGCTCGTGCCACCAGTCCAGCCAATTCCGGTTCTCCCACGGTGGGGCCGCCGTCGTCAGCAGGCCGATCAGCAGTTCCATCGTGGCGATGCGGAAGTCCGGACGCGGCCAGTCGATGGCGATGACCGGATCGGCCTGATAATTTTCCGTGATTTGAGCAGGTCGGATCAGGGACCGACCAGTATGGCGCCGAATGACTGGCAGCCATGGATCAGACAATAGATTAAGCACGAGGAGCCTCGCGACTTCGCGGCGATCTCACCGCGTGTTGAGTATGCCCGCCAAGAAGAGTATAAGCTACTTCACTGGCGAGCGACGGTTCAGAGGCTAGGCCCCTGACACCGAGGCTCTCCGACATGGTGCCAGCATGTGCGTTCCCTTTCATTCTTGACCCGGATGATCCTGGCGGCGGTGAGTTCCAGCTCCCCGCCGCCCACATATATGGGCGTGCCGGTGGCATCGGGTCAAGTGGCATTCATTAGGCTAACTTAGTTCTTTTGCCCACCCCATACCTCAGGATCAGTCTGGCCTGCCGCGACCGGTGATAGATCCCCGCAAGGCAGGGAACGGCATGTGGTCGATCTACGCATCCATCATGCTAACGGTTCATCCCGCTGACGCAGGAACAGACTGGGACCACGACAGGCCTACCCGCACATCGTACCAGGCAACAACCGGTGTCCCGGCCTCCGTGCGCGCGTCCAGCCTATAGCCGTCCCCATCCGGCACCAGCAAGGCCAGCAGGACAAATTTCGACTCCCGCTCCCATCGTCCCCAATCCGCCTTTGCGGTCTCCGCGGCCCGTTCCTGCGCCTCCGGCACCGGACATGACGCGATACGATATTGCGCCACCGAGACCTCCGACAGCGCCCAGGCGCGCCGCGTGTCGGGATCGTCCGCATAGGGCATGATCTTCCCATCGGTCAGCAACGCCAGACGCAGCGTCACATGCG
This sequence comes from Asaia bogorensis, assembly GCA_945861095.1. GTDB lineage: Bacteria > Pseudomonadota > Alphaproteobacteria > Acetobacterales > Acetobacteraceae > Rhodopila. The sequence goes on from CAMATI010000238.1 coordinate 6,750, forward strand.
GCCGGTCCTCTAGGCGGGTCGGGGTATTGGTATCCGGATCCCAGGCTCCCGCGTTGACGTCGTATCCTTTCCGCAAATCCATCACGTTCTGCGCGGCGATGCCGATCCGCGTCAGTTCCTTGGCATAGGCATCGTCCGCCGAATCCGCCAGCGCCGGTGGCACCGCGCCCTCGGCTTCGCGATCGAACGCCACCTCGATCAGCGGCCGCATATCGTCCGGTGTTGTGATCGCGCCCCGCCGGAAAACCTCCCGCGCCGACCGCCACAGCAATGCGTGATCGCGATAGACGCTCCCCGTTCCGGGCAGCACGTCCTTGATCCAGCCCTGGGTGGGCGTCTCCACCGGCTCGGGCGAAATCACCAGCAATTCGGGTCCCAGCACCTGCCTTGGCCCCCGATCGTGCCGCCAAAGCCGTTCGGCGCGCTGGATCAGCAGATCGACCGGCGCCAGATCGGTGACCATCAGGTCGAAGTCGATGTCCAGGCTCTGCTCCACCACCTGGGTCGCGACCAGCACGCGGCATCGGTCTTCAGGCTTGCTGTTGCGGCCGAAGCGACGCAGCACTTCGCGCTCGATGTCCAGCCGATCGGCCATCGCGAAGCGGGCGTGAAACAGCATCGGCTCGATGTCGTGTTTCCGCAGAGCTGCAACGGCCGCGATCGCGTCGTCCACGGTGTTGCGCACCCAGGCGATTGCGGCGCCCGTCTGTGCGGCGGCGACGATCCGCTCCACCGCGGCAGCCTGATCGGTCAGCCGGGTCACCCTCACCCGGCGCGGCAGACATTTTCGCGGCGCACACGGCGTTTCCGAAATCCCAGCAGCGCCGGCAATCGTGGCCAGAGGATACGCGGTCGCCGTCGGTTCGGCGCGCTTCCGAACGCCAAGCCCCTTGCGGAATGCGTCGATCAGGTCGGCACGCAACTTCCGAGGCAAAGTGGCGGACAGCAGGATCGCCGAACCGCCTAGGGCTGCGTGGAACTCAAGCAGTGCCTTGAGTTCCCTGCGCATATAGGGGTCGAAGGCGTGCGCCTCATCGACAATCAAGACTTTCCCGGTGACACCGAACAGCCGCAGCGTGGCGTGGCGCACCGGCAACACCGCCAGCAACGCCTGATCCAGCGTCCCAACACCTATCTGAGCCAGCAAGGCCCGCCGCCGGTCCTCGGCCAGCCAGGACGCGCAATGCGCCTCCGCCGGTTCATCGGCCGGATCGCCCCGCCGAGGTTCGCCCGCCGCTCCCCCCTCGATCGCCGCCACAAACCTCGGATCCAACCTTGCTCGGCCGTGTGCCAGCGCCAGCGAGGGGTTGGACCCTGGCGCGAACAGGGCACGATAGGAATCGGCCAGCCGTCCGAACATCGCGTTCGCGGTCGCCATCGTCGGCAGCGCGAGAAACACGCCATCGGCGCGACCCAATTCCATCAGGCGGTGCGCCAGGGTCAAGGCAGCCTCGGTCTTGCCGCTGCCGGTCAGATCCTCGATCACCGTCAGGGAGGGTCCATCAGGTAACGAAACCGTCTCGGCCCAGTGCTGGATCGGCGTTGGCGCTTCGATGCGAGGGAACAGCCCGCGCAACCCAGTGAAGGGCGCGACGACAGCTTTCGCCATCCCCGCCGCCGCCAGAGCTGCTTCGGCGCGGGGAAGCGCATGACCGTGATAGTAGGCCACCGGGTCCGCTACCGCCTCGGGTGACACGTAAGGGAACCAATCCTGACGGGAGCCGATCCAGTCGGCCAGCGTGGTCAGACCGGCCAGCCACCAGGAGAAGCGAATGATGTCGAAGTCTTGCTCCGGTTTGGGCCATGGGGGAGGCTGGAACACCGCAAACATGTCGTCGACAAATGCACCGACGGCGGCTTTGCATCCATCACAAACAATCCGGGGGGTTACCAATCGGTCAGCCGCCGGATCCGGGGGTCGGCCATGATGCCCCGCCAGTGCACGCCAGACATGGCCACGGTCCGAATGAAGCCATCCTTCGCGGCCGCTCCCAGGCAAAATCGGTGTCAATCGATCCGCCAAGACGTCAGTCAATAACGACAATCCCACGACGTCGTGGGCCAGGTCCGGTGGTCGGTTCAGATCCGGATACGGACCCAGCGCGTCACCCGGCCATGCGTCCGGGACCTTGGCCTGGAACGGGCGCGAGAACTTGCCAACATCATGCAGCGCGACAAGGAAGCCCAGGGTCCGCCGATCGATCTGAACCGGAGCATGTCCTGGCACCAAACCGGCTACCGCTGCGACATCAAGCGCGTGCGCGGGAAGCGGATGTGTCGCCGATTGTGAGCCGTCGGATGGGCGGGCCTTGCCCCAGAAAGCGGTGGTGACCGATGGCATGCATTCCTCCGGAGGGGGCGGTTCCGGTGCATTAGGTCACAAGTCAATCCAGATAGATGCTCTAGCAGCCCGTCGGACTCGGGATTTTCGATCAAGCGTGACAGCTGTTCCGTAGCGCGGCCACGGTCACGAGGCGGCGGCGTCGCCTCGATCATCGCCTGGATCACGTCCTGACTGGGGTCACGGCGGCCTGGAGAGGGTCGGATGAAGATACGTGCAAAAAGTGGTCACAAGGGTATTTTTAGGAAGAATACCTTTTTAAAATAATGGCTTGGTATGATGCCACAGCCCTCTTGGAAGCCCGGCTATCGCCCTGCTGCCAGCCAGCTACGGGAGTGTCCCGAAATGGCTCCGCCGATGGCCGTCAAATATATCTGTTTTTCAATAGGATAAGAGGCCGCTTCAACCGCCCAAAAAGGTAAGCCTTCCCGGACAGGCATTGGATTTCTGCTCGGCGTGGCTTGTGGCCACTTTTTACACGTATCCTGAACCTGGGCCATACCGGCATGACGGGACGAAAATGGGCCGGTCAGGATACTCGGATCGCCCATGATCCGGGTCATCGCAGACGACTTTGGCAATTCGCTGCAGTCGACCTTGGAAAATGACACCGTCGTTCGAGCGGCGGTGGTCGTCCGACTACTCCGTCGCAGCGACGTAAGGCGCGGCGGTCACTTCCGTGCTATCCTCTGGCGCGGAGAGACAGCACTGCGATGAGCACGACAAAGACCACTGATATGGCTGAGCACGTGATCGCAACCCTGCGAGCGCACGAGGCGGAGCTGCACCACGCCGGCATTCGCCACTTGTCGCTGTTTGGCTCGGTCGCACGCGGAGATGCCGAGATTGATAGCGACGTTGATCTCGTCGTCGAGCTGGACCCGGAAGCCCGCATCGGGCTGTTCGGTCTCGGAGCGTTGGAGCGCCGCCTGGCCGATCTTATCGGCCGACCGGTGGATCTGCTGCCGGAGCCCATCGAGAAGCCGCGCCTTCGGACTAACATAGACCGAGATCGCCGCCGTGCCTTCTAGGCCTAGGCACGACCCGGCTGATAGCCTGACCGATATAATTGAGAACGCCGAGAGGATCGAAAGTTACCTGGTCGGCGTAGACCGAAACGCCTTTTCTAACAACGGTTTGATGCGCGATGCCGTAATAGGGGCAAAACCGTGGGCACGCCGGTCTTGGGTTCCCCAAGCCGGTTGATCCTATCGGCAGCGCTCCGCGACTTTCGGTGCACCTGCCACTCAGGCAGGACGGAGCCGCGCTCTGACGTAATGGTCAAGTGGTGCGATGAT
>CAMATI010000239.1 GCA_945861095.1 Asaia bogorensis
CTTGTAAGAGGGGCAAAAGTGTGGGTAAATTTTGCGAATAGCCGTATCATTCCGGTCTCTGATACCGGAATAGAGGCTGATTTCCGCCATTCGTTCGCTGGACCCAAGCTTATGCCGCACCTGCTTACCCACACTTTTGCCCCTTTTACGATTGCTTTTCAGCAGCGCCTCGGTCGCGGTGCGATTGATGACGAAATACGTGTCGTAACTGCCTTCGTTGCGGAATGTATTGTCCTCGATCAGGATTTCGCGCGTCCGCTGGGTGACGCCCTCCGATCCTATCATGATGGCGCAGGAGCGGTTTTCGGCCCGCGGCCCCTTCACGAAGGTGTTGCCACGCACCAGCACATCGCCGCCGTTCGGGACTTCCAGCAGATAGCTGGCAGTGCCGTTGGGTCCGTCCTGGATGGTGGTGCCGACAACCTCGGTCCGGCGGGCGCGGGATTTGATGTGGTGCGCCCGCTTGGTTTCGGAAAACAGCGAGTTCTCCACCCGCACCAGATCCAGCGCACTGGCATAGATACCGTGCGAGCAGGCGCCATCGCAGCCGCCATTGGCAATGAAGGCACTGTCACGGATCAGCAACGTGCCGGTGACGTTGTTGTTGCTAAGGATCCCGTTCTGGTTGTTGACGAAGCGCACCCGCTCGACGGTCAGGTTGTTTGCCTGCATCCGAATACCGGCGCCGTTGCCGTCCGCCACCCGCGCCCGGGTCAAGGTAAGGTTGCGGACCGTAATATCCTGCCCGTCCGTCAGGAACAGGCCCTTGCCGGCACAGGTCTTGTCGGTGATCACGGTATCTTCCGGCTTTTGACCGGCGCCCTCGATCACCAACTTGTTGGCTTTCCAGGCCGCGCAGTCGAAATACTCGCCGGGGTCGATGATGACGGTGTCGCCGTCGCGCGCCGCGGCGGCGGCTTGGGATGGCTCCTTGTATTCCTTGTCCGCCCCGACCAGCAGCGTGCGCGCCATGCCAGGCGCCCCCATGCCCAGCAAGAGACCCGAGGCGATAAGAAGCGCCGCGACGGACGAATAGGCTCGATGCAACCGGTTCGACATGTCAGCTCCTGTGCAGCGCTTGTGGCCCGCGCCGTCCGCCTGGCAAGACCGGCCAGGGTGGGGTCGCGGGTTCCGATGGCGACGCGGGTGATCCCGATCGCTTGCAACCCGATCATGCCCGCCCGTCCACCCCCGGTCGAGCCATGAACCTGTTCCACAACCACCGGTTCAGCGTTCCCGGCGCGGCGGGTCATCAAGGCTGGGATTTCGTCACCGCGCCCGGGCGGCGGGCATCGCTCATTTCGCGGGTCTGCTCCGGACGCGGCCTGGTTTCGTCGCTGCCTGGGTCCGGCCCTGGCTGGGTCCGTCATTGGGATCGCGCGCCGGTCCAGGCACAGGGTCTGGCTGTCTCGCCGATCGGCCGACCGCATGGCGGCCGATCGGACATTGGGTCAGGGGAACATGGCGGCGATGGTGGCGGGGTCGACATCCTCGATACGGGGCGGCTGCCATTTCGGATTGCGGTCCTTGTCGACCACCAGGGAGCGCACGCCTTCGACGAAATCCGGATGCGCCATGGTGGTGCGGGTCAGCAGGAATTCCGCGTCCAGCGCCTGCGGCAGGGTCATGTCGGCGCCACGACGCAGCGCTTCCACCGTCCAGCACATGGCGGATGGCGAAACGCTCCGCATCGCTTTCAATGCCGCCTTGGCCCAATCCGCCTCCAGCTTTTCCAGACGTTGCACCATTTCCGGCACCGTGGCCGCGCTGAAGCAATGGTCGATATCGGCCAAATGCGGCGCCAGCGAGTATGCGGGCAAGGTCCGGTTGAAGCGTGCCAGCGCGGCGGGGCCTTCCTTCGCCAGGGCGGCGGACAGCGCCGGCAGGTCTTCGCGCAGCGTGTAATGCGTGCCGAAGCCGCAATGGATCGCGTCGGCGCCGAAGATCCGCAATCCGGTCAGGCCGAGATACATGCCGATTTCGCCCGGCATACGCGGCATGAAATAGGTGCCGCCGATATCGGGGAAGAAGCCAATGGCGGTTTCCGGCATGCCGAAGGACGCATGCTCGGTCGTGACGCGATACGGGCCGTAGACGGACACGCCGATGCCGCCGCCCATGCAGATGCCGTCGATCAGCGCGATATAGGGCTTGGGATAGGTCGCGATCATCAGGTTCAGCGCGTATTCCTCGCTGAAAAAGGCTTCAACCTCGGTGCGATCGCCGGACATCTGGCCTCCGCGCAGATTGATCACGTCGCCCCCGGCACAAAATGCGCGTTCGCCGGTCCCAGAGATCACCACGGCGTGCACATGCGGATCGTCGCGCCATTCGTTCAGCACCTTGGTCATGGCGCGGACCATGTCCAGGTTCAAGGCGTTCAGAGCGCGCGGGCGGTTGAGCACGATGCGGCCCACGCGGCCGTCGCGGCTGGTGAGCAGGGTGTCTTCGGTGGTCATGCGATTTGTCTCTCCTGAACTGGGCGGTTTCCTAGCGCGGTCGGTCGGGAGAGGCGAGTCCGGAGGGTGAAGGACAGCGCTTCCGCCCCGGCCCCCGGCCTGGCGCCTGGCCATGGCGGGGTTGGGGACGTGGTTGGGGGCGGGGCTCGGGGCGGGGTTGGGGACGGAAGCCCGTCCCTTACCTCAAAGCGCGGCGGCCTGGTCGCGTGCCGCCTGATCGACGTTCTTTTCATGGATCGAGTGGAACGTCTTGTGCAGGAACCCCGTCCGTGCCGTCGCCCCCGCCATCATGAAGTTCGCATCCTGACCGGACAGAATGAACCGCGCGCCCATCTCGATATAGCGCGGCATGATCGTTTCATTGTAGATCCCGGCCATGCCCGGGAACTTGCCGGATTTTTCACACGCCGCGATCATCTTCGCATAGGCGTCGGCGACGCGATCGTTGCCGAAATCGCCATGAATGCCCATTTCCGCGCACAGATCGTTGGTGCCGATCAGCAGCACATCCACACCTGGCACGGCCGCGATTTCGGCGGCGTTGGCGATCGCGGTGGGGGTTTCCAGCATCACCACGGTCAGGTTGGCGGCGTTCAGGGTGCGGGCGGCGTCCCCCACACTGGCATTGCGCAGGCTGTAATGCGGCCCGGTGCCGCCCATGCTGCGATGCCCCACCGGCGGGTATTTCAGCTTTTCGACGACTTCCCGCGCCTCGGCCGCCGTATCCACATGCGGCATGACGATGCCCATCGCGCCGTTGTCCAGCGCGCGCGTGGCGATCGAGTATTGCCCGTTCGGCACCCGCGCGATGGGGGCGATCCCGGCGTCCAGCGCCGCGGTGGAGATCTGCGCGCAGGCTTCCAGCGACATCACGCCGTGTTCCATGTCCAGAAACAGCCAGTCGAATCCGGCCACCGCCATTGCCTTGGCGATTTCCACGCTGCGGGTCATGCGGACGCCGACGCCCAGGGACAATTGGCCCTGTTCCAGCTTGTCACGGGCTACGTTGCGAACGGTCATGGTGGTTTCTCCCTCAGGCGAGTGTTTCGATCGCCGTCGCGATCACGCGGTTCAGTGCCCCCAGGTCCATCGGGTGGTCGGTTTCATTGGACACGGCCACGGTCAGGCGATGACGACGCAAGATGAAGATCTTGTTGTCCGACGCCCCAGCCGCCCAGGCGGTATCCACCGGCAGGTCCGGGAACAGCCGGTCGGTGTTGGTGCGGAAGCACGCCGCATAGCTGGTGCCGGTGTGTGTGGCCGTCAGCGCGTAATCGACCCAGCCATCCGGCAGGATCCGATGGCCGTCCCACATCCCATCCTGCAGATACAGCACGCCCAGCTTGGCGTAGTCCCGCAGGGTCGCAAATCCGGCGCCCGAGGCGATGAAATTGCCCACGATGTCGGCGGAATGCTGGTAGCTCGCCATGCCGAGCCGATCGGCGAGCAGGCCGTAGACGGTCTGATGATACGGCAGCGCGCGCTTGGCGATCTGGTCGCGGATGATCGATCCCAGCACGTTCACGCCACTGTTGACGTAACGAAATACCGACCCCGGCACCGCGGCGACAACAGAACGCTGCGCGGCCTCAAACGCGTCGCAGCCATCCTGATAGACGGCGCTGTTTTCGAACCCAAGCGTGATGCTGCCATCGTCGTGGCGGACCGGAAAGCCGAGGCCCGATCGCATGCGCAACAGATGGTCCAGGGTGATCAGATGGTGGATGCCGCGCGGATCGCGCCACAGCGGCGCCGCGGCCGGGTCGTGCACGGACCCGAGCCAACCGTCATGGATCAAACGACCGATGATCGTACAGGTAATGGCCTTGGTCATCGACCAGCTCGGCGTCACCCGATCGGGCGCGCCGAACGCGCTGTAACGTTCAAGCAACACGCGCTCGGGCGTCGCGATCAACAAACCGTAGACGCCGCTGGAGCTGGCGAAAAACGCGTCCAGCGCCTGGGTCAGCGCCGCGGGAGGCGACACATGCGAATCCACGACTTCACCCAGCGGCCAGGCGCGACCGACCGCGGTGATGTCGCGATGAATCGGTTTGGGATCGAACTGCAACCCCGCATGCTGGCCGAGCTGGATGCCACCGTAACCGGGGCGAGCGACCGCGGAGCCGATGATCGGCGCCTCGGACGGCTCATTCCAGATCACCGTGACCCGCTGGTCGTCGTGATCGACCTCCACCTTCAGATGTTCGGCCCGCACGGCGGCCATCAGGCGGGCCTGATCGTCGCTGTGCGGCAGACGGGTATCCAACCCCGCCGGCGGCAACGCGGCGCGCCAACGGTGATGGCGATCGGCGGTGGCCCGATCCAGCCCGGTCACGAACAGCATGTCGGCATAGCGCTTGGCCGCGAAATTGACCGTGCGCTGGCGCCGAGCCTGGGTGGACGCGTCATAGACCAGGGGCGCGGCCGGCCCATCGCCGAACGGATGCGGGGTCTGGTCGAAAATCGGCTCGACCGGAACAGCCGGACGGCGCGGGACAGCCGCCGCCGCGGGGCGCGGGACAGTCGCGTCGTTCACTTCGCCATCTCCGGCGCGCGGGCGGCGTCAGGGATCTCGAAGAAACGATTCTTCATGCCCTTCTGGTTTTCATACAGCGACCCCTGGCGCGTCGCCGGCGGCAATGGCAGGCGCACCGGCAAATGCTCCAGCCGAGGCTGCTGGGTCTCGCCGCAAACCATCAATTCGTCGAACTTCTCGATCCCACCAGGGAATCCCAGCAACGGCCAGGCATCGGCATTGCGGAATTGGAACAGCAGCAAACGGCGGTCGCGGTCGGATACATTGGGGGCGGACCCATGCACCGCGCGCACATGGTGCACGGTAATCGATCCCGCTCGGCCCAACAGCGGAATGGCGCCGGCATAATCGACGTCATGGTTGGTGGGATCCATGGCGCCGCAGAACTCGCCGTTCGCGTGGTGGTCATAGACCGGCGCGCGATGGCTGCCGGGGATAATCATCAGCGGGCCATTTTCCAGCGCCATGTCGTCGAACATCACGCCCACGGCGGCCAGGTCGTCATTGGTGTGCGGATAGAAGGCCCAATCCTGGTGCCATTCCACCGGCGCGCCGAACCCCGCGCATTTCATGTTCAGCTTGGCGGTGTCGAAGCGGATATTGGGGCCCCACAGGTCGCGAAGCACCGCCAGTATCTTCGGATGGCGCGCCAGGTTCGCGTAGGCGGCATGGTGCTGGTCGGCCTTCTTGATCCGCCGCACCCGGGGATTGTCCGGAGAGTGGCTGTCTTCCAGGTCGTAGATCTCGTCATGCCCGGTCACCCCGCGGGCACGTTCCACGAACCCGTTGGTGACGTCCTGCAACTGGCGCACTTCGTCCGGCGTCAGCACATCCGGCACGACGATGGCACCGATTTCGTTGTATTCGTCGATCTGGGCCTTTGTAAGCATGGTTGGGGTCAGCATGGTTGGGGTCGGCATGGTTTCCTCCGCGCTGTTGGAGGCACGCTACCACCAGGCAAAGGCGCGGTCGAGTTGACGCATTCTGTCGGGCTCGGCATTCGCCTGGGTGGGACGGTGACGGGCCCAGCGCGCGAAGCCAGGCTTGCCCAACGACCGATCGCGTGCTCCGAACCCTTATCCGCCGCGCCCCTGGGCAAAATCCCCAGGGCCAAATCCCCAGGGCCAGATCCCCAAACTTAAATCGGCGGCTTGGTGGCCCAATCGTATCCCTTGCGCCCGCGTTGGTAGCCATAGTCGAACAACGCCTGCATATACCCGGAATCGAACGGAGCAGGCAGTTCCATTGAAAAATCCTTGCCGATATACGCAAGGTTGAAGCCGATATCGTCGCGCAGGGTATTGCTGTACATGCGCAAGACATCGTTGAAGCCGCTCGACGCGATCATGGTGGAAATCGCCCGTGCGGCGATGCTGAAGGTCCGGCGTTCGACCACGGCCCATTCGGGGTCCAACCGTCCATTGCGGATGACATAGGCGGTCGCCGGAATCACCGGCTCCCGCCGGCGCAGCCGTTCCCGCCGCTGGGTCGTGATGGCCGCCGGGTAAAGGAACGCCTGTGCGAAGGCGCCTCCATCGACATGCATTTCCTGGTACGGTTTGCCGTCCAGGGTCACGTCGAGCATCACGGGCGGGAACGCACCGGGGATCGCGGCGGACGCCAGCAGAATCCGCCAGATGGTCTCGCCCGCCTTGGGATGACCGCTCTTGGCGATCGCGCCCAAATTTCAGATGACCGGTTGCTGGGCGTCCAGGTCGGTCGATCCGATCAGCAGCAGACGTCCTTCGTCATAACCCTTGCCGATTTCGGCCAGCAGCCTGGCGTCCAGACTGCGTGAGATCGTCTTCAGCAGCGGGGCATTGTCGCTGAGCGCATCATCGAACAGGGCCATCAGCAGCCCGCGGCTTTTCAGAATGTTATCGGGCGACGTCTTCGTATAGACCTCACGCAAAACGGAATCATAGGCCGAACCGAGAAAGGCGAACGGAGCGATCAGCGCGCCGGTGCTCACCCCGGTCACCAGATCGAACTTTGGGCGGGTTCCCAGGTCGGTCCAACCGCAAAGCAGGCCCGCGCCGAATGCGCCGTTCTCCCCGCCGCCCGATACCGAGAGCAGGCGCACCGTCGACTCGCTGACGGAGGCGGACCTGGCGGCGCCACGCAGTCGGCCCTGCCGGACCATCGCCTGGACGAATTCTTCCTCCAACCCCGCCGTGCTGGTAAACGGGAAGAAGCGTTCATTCGGCAGGCCCAGAACCGTGGCGTTTGCCGCCTCGCCCAGCGGCACGGCAGGACCGCGCACGGGGAGCGTGCAGGCGGGGAGGCTGGCGGCGATGCCACCGGCCGCGACCGAACCAAAGAGATGGCGGCGAGAGAGGATCATGGGAGCCTTTCTGGTTGTGGGTCCCCGCGACCTTCGGACCACCCCGGCGGCCCGCAAGGGTCTTGCCAAAGGGTGGGAGCCAAAGGGGCGTATCGGACCGTCGGGCCTTTCATCAAGGCGTCACCCCTTAGCAACCGGCCGCTTTCGGCACAACCGCGCGATCGCCTGACCAGGCGGCGGATTCCGGCACACACGAAACTGTCATTTTTTGGGGGATTCCATGCGCGGCAAATAAAATCTGTTGCCGTCATTGTCCCGCGGCAGAGATTGAAAGATCTTTGTGGTCTGCATGACTTCGTATGCGATAATGGAGTGCCCGGTTCCAAATACAGCGTTGTGTATGGGACGCGCTATAGCACCGCGACGGCAGGGAGCGTTGCATCGACGGATATGCGCCCCTCCCCATCTCGTCGCATGCCATACAACGCGGGAGACACGCGGCCTGGCACGCAACTCGGTTTCCAATACACCCTGACAGGCTTGCGCAAGGTCGGACCGCACAGTACCCATTGCGGACGAACCGATAGGGACGCGGCGAGCACGTCATGGCAAGGGCACCCCGCAAGACAGGGCGTCGACCGGCGGATGCACCTCTGCGCGGGTTCATCTCCTATTCCCATGACGATGTGGCGATGATGCGCCGGTTCCGCGACCATCTGACGTCTGTCGAGAAGGCGTTCGAGATCCCGTTCTGGGCCGATGAGAGCATCCAGGCCGGCGATCACTGGGACGATTCGATTCTGGCGGAGATCAACCGGGCGAATGTGTTCCTGCTGCTGGTCAGCCCGTCCACCATCGCCAGCCGTTATATCAACGAGAAAGAATTCCCGGCCATCGCGGCCCGCGCCCAGGCGGTGAAGGGGCTGATCTGCCCAATCGTGCTGTCGCCCTGCGATGCCGAGGCAGCGATCGGGCCGTTGGAACCCGCGCCGAAGCAAGGCCGCCGCCTGCTGCCGGTTTCCGCCTGGACCGACCCCGAACAGGGCTACGACACCGCGCGCCAGGCCGTGCACGCCGCGATCCGCGCCCATTTCAAGCGGGAACCGCGCAACGCCGGCCCCTTCGATGCGCTGATCGGCTACCGGGAAGAACAGCCGGGCCCGATCTACGTCATCAAGGACAACCAGTTCGACCTGGACCCGGGCGGCGACCGGACCGACACCGACGCCGCCGCAACCAACGTCGCCCGGCAATTGCATGCGGCAAACCGGCGCAAGGCGGCCGAGTTGCTCGCCATGATGCCCCGCCTCCACAACAATACCGACGCGGTGTGGAAAGGGTTGGCGGAGGCGGTGGACCGCCTGCACCAGGCGCTGGACCGGCCGATCGAGGAGATTCCCGACCACATCGCCGCCGTCTGGGAAGCCTCCGTCGCGGCCGCGTCCTTCCTGCTGATCGACAAGGGGCTGCGGGACACCCAGTCGCGGGACCCGGCGCCCCTGCCCATCGATATCCATCGCACGTTCGACGACCTGGTCGGGTCCCTCGCCCCCTGGATCCGGCGCTTTCCGACCGCGCTTGGGCTGGATGAGGATCGCGGGGCGTTCCTCGCGCAACCGGCGTTGTTCGCGACGGCGGCCGCGGTGATCCAGGGCGCGCGGGACACCGACCTGATCACCCCGGCGACGGATGCAACCCTGCGCACCGGCGAGGCCACCACCCAGCGCGATACCTCCCAGGCGGCGAAGGCGGGCACGTTCTCGATCAGGGCCGCGCGGGGCCTGCTGACCCGCAGCGGCAGCTATTTCGCCGGGTTCCTCGCGGGGGCCGTGGCGTCGTCCTATGCCACCCACTCCCCGTTGACCGACCGGGTGGGGCGGTTCCTGGCCCAGGTCGAAACCCACGCCACCGCCCTCATCGTCGACCTCCCCGCCGATATCCGCCTCGCGCTCGGCCGGTTGATCGGGGATGTCGCGAAGGGGGATGTGCCGAAGCCCGTCGATCCACCGAGCGCGATGCCGCCCGCGGCAACGGATCGGAGCGACCGCCCGGCCACGCCCGGCACGATCCGGCACGACGGTCCGGACTATCCGGAGATGGTCCTGATCCCATCCGGAGACTTCATGATGGGCATCCCGGAGGCGGAGACCAAACGGGAAGAATCGGAGCAATACGACAAGAGCGCCCGTCCCGAGCATCAGGTGACCATCCGCCGCCCGTTCTGGATGGGCCGGTATCCCGTCACCCGTGGAGAATTCGCGACCTTCATAGAGCAGTCCGGCCACAGCATACCGGACGGCGCATGGACGTTCGAGCCGGACGCGAAAGGGGAAAGGAAATACCAGCAACGACCCGATCGCGGTTGGCACAACCCCGGCTTCCCACAGACGGAGCACGATCCGGTCACCTGCGTCAGCCATGCCGACGCGACGGCCTATGTGGCGTGGCTGAATGACCGCACCGGCGGTTCGTACCGGCTGCCGAGCGAGGCGGAGTGGGAGTATGCGGCGCGGGCGGGGACAAAGACGGCGCGGTATTGGGGGGACGGATTCGAGGACGCCGGCACCTATGCCTGGGTGCGGGCCAACACTACTGCCCCGGTCGGGGAGCGGAGAGCGAACGGGTTTGGCCTATACGACATGCTTGGAAATGTTTGGGAGTGGGTGGCCGATCCCTGGCACGAAGACTACCAAGGCGCACCTGTGGATGGCTCGGTGTGGACAACCAGCGGTAGTGCCGCTTCGCGGGTCCTGCGCGGCGGTTCGTGGAACATCTATCCAAGGTACGTCCGCGCCGGCTACCGCATCCACAACGATGTCGGTTACCGGAACAGCCTCATCGGCTTCCGTCTCGCCAGAACCTCTTTTTGATCCTGCCTCTTTACGTCTTTACCTCTTGGGGGGTTCCAAGGGGGGCTAGTGCCCCCCGTCATTGATTTTGTCGTGAATTTCGGACTCGCTCCTCCCGGAAGAATGCGGAGATGAGTCGTGACCGCGAAACAAAGTTCTGTAAAGAAGTACGTCGTGAAGCTCAGCGATGAAGAACGTGCACAGCTCAGCAC
>CAMATI010000240.1 GCA_945861095.1 Asaia bogorensis
GTCACCAGATCGGTGATCCTTGGATCCATAGAAAAACCCAATTCTCGCCGAGACCAGCAACCCAATCCATCGTCACACACTCTCGTGTGGTACAACGCAAAGGACGCCACCAACGTATCCCTTCCTAGCCTATTCGGTTGTCAAAGAACGGAGACCGGAAACGCCTCTCACCCGTTTCTCATGGGGTGGGAGGTTGGGTAACCTTTTAGAAAGGATTCCCTCGACCAAGGCCGAGGAAGCTATCTTGCAGGCCCGGCGGAAGCAAGCAGAAAGTTTGCTCTGCGTCGGTGGCCGGGGTGTAGGGCACGTCCGCGACCCGGTCAAGCGGAAATTTTCATGCGATGTTCAAATCGGCCTTCCAAACCCGCCGCTCAAACCCGGTGCCAGTCCCGGAACCAGGCCACAAAGCGCGGAATTCCGTCATCCAGCGTGGTCGAAGGCGCGAATCCGGTCAGCGTATGAATGGCGTCGATGGAGGCAAAAGTTTCCTCCACATCGACCGCCGGCCGCGGCGCCGACCTCACGGTCGCGGATCGGCCGAGCGATTTTTCCAGCAACCGGACCAGGGTCAGGACCTCCTCACCCCGGTTGTTGCCGATATTCAGCAGCTGCTGCGTGCCCACGGGCGCATGGTCCAGCGCGCCGACAACGCCGCGTGTGATGTCGTCGATATAGGTGAAATCCCGCTTCAGACGGCCGCCATCGAACAGCGTGATGGTCTCCCCCGCCATGATCGCCCGCGCGAATCCGTAATAGGCCATGTCGGGTCGCCCCCATGGCCCGTACACCGTGAAAAACCGCAAACCGGTTTGGGGCAACCCGAACAGATGCGTGTAGGCGTGGCTGATCAGCTCATCCGCCCGCTTGGTGGCGGCATAAAGCGACACCGGCTCATCAACCCGATCCGTCTCCCGGAACGGCATGCTCCGGTTGGCGCCGTACACCGACGACGTGCTAGCATACACCAAGTGTTCCAGCCGTTTCAGCCGTCGAGCCGCCTCCAGCATCACAAGATGGCCCATCACATTGGCTTGGACGTAGACGAACGGATCCACCAGGGAATGGCGCACCCCGGCCTGGGCCGCGAGATGAACGATATGGGTGATATCGCCATAAGACGAACACAGCGCATCGACCGCGTGGCGATCCGAAATGTCCAGGTGATGAAACGCAAATCCCGGATGCGCGTTCAATCGATCCAGTCGCGCATGTTTTAGCCGCAAGTCGTAGTAATCATTGAGATTATCCACGCCCAGCACGGTCTCTCCACGCGCCAGCAACGCCTGGGCGACATGGTAGCCGATGAACCCCGCCGAACCGGTGAGCAGGACCTTCACGGGGTGGAGCGTCCGATCAGACGATCCTCCAACAGTTCCAGAACCGCGTGGCCGAGTGCGATATGGCATTCCTGAATGCGCGCCGTCTCCGTATCCGGGACAACCAACGCATGATCGCAGCGCGACAAAGCCGGCTCCCCGCTGCCGCCCAGAAGGCCCACGGTCACGATCCCCATCTCCCGCGCCGCATCCAGCGCCCGGATTATGTTGGCGGAACGGCCGGATGTCGTGATGCCGAACAGGACGTCCCCGCGCCGGCCCAGGCCCCGCAACGGCCGCTCGAACACACGCTCATAACCGTAGTCATTGCCGCCGGCGGTCAGCGCCGCTGGATCCAATGTCAGAGCCAGTGCGGCGATCGATTCCCGTTCGACGTTGGGGCGCAGGCGGATCAGCATCTCGGTGGCAAGATGCTGGCTGTCGGCGGCGGACCCGCCATTGCCGCAGAACATCAACTTGCCGCCCGCCCGCAGGCTGGTCTCGCAGGCATCCACCACGGCGACCACGGCATCGGCGAGCTCGGTCGCTATCCGCTGCTTCAATGCCGCCGATTTCAGCATCATCGCCGCAAAGCGCGCTGTCTCGGTCATCGGATTCCTGAGCTCCTTGGCAAGCAAGGCCCGCTTCTACACGGACCGGCGGGTCCATGCCACAGCCAGCTAACGGCGCAAGCCGCCCGATCGCACCAAACGAGCAATTTTTCATACGCGATCGCAGTCTTCGTATTCTACCCTAGGTTGCTCCCGTCCCTATCACGCCGGACGAACCTCCATCCGGACTGGACGCAAACGCGCCAAACCCATCAGTCCTCGACAACCTCATACAAATCCTCGGAATGCGGCGGGACGGTCAGTCCCGCCGCACTGGCGCTCAGTGCGCGCATCGCTTCGCTGTCTTTGAACCGGTCCAGGTCGGCCAGGCTGTCCCATACCGTGACCACCTGATAGGCGAGGCCGGCATCCGGCTTGTGCAGCCGCCAGATGCCCCGGCAACCGGGCTGGGCGCGCATGCCCGGAAACCCGATATCCCGCGTGTAAACCAGCCAATCCGCCACCCGCTCCGCCTTTACCCGCATCGTCAGCACGCGCACCAGCATGACAGGCCCCCCTATTCGACCGCGGCAACGGCGGGATCCCGCCCCAGATAGGCGTCCAGCACCTCATCCGCCGGACCGTCGGCCCGCACCGTGCCCTGATCCAGCCACAAGACCCGAGAGCACCAGGCCCGCACGATTTCGTCCTGGTGGCTGGACAGCACAAGGATATCCGCGCCCTTGACCATTGCTTCCAGGCGATGGCGTGCCTTTTCCAGAAACGCGGCATCCCCCGCCAGAAACCATTCGTCCATCAGCAGGATCTGCGGCTTGATGGCCGTCGCCAGGGCAAACCCCAATCGCACCACCATTCCCGCCGAGTAGATCCGCACCGGCAGGTCGATGAAATCCCCCAGTTCCGCAAACGCCGCCACATCATCTTCCAACCGCGACAGCGACCCGCTCGGCAGTCCGTTATACAGCCCCCGCAGGCGTATATTCTCCCGCCCCGTAAGCTCTGCGTTCATGCCAAGGGACGGGTCCAGCAGCGCGTTCAGGCTGCCCTGGATCCGCATGCGGCCCATCACCGGCTCGTAGATCCCCGCCAACACCCGCAACAGAGTCGTCTTGCCGGCCCCGTTGGACCCGACCAGACCCAAGCGGTCTCCACTGCGAAGCTTCAGATGAATATCGCGCAAGGCCTGCACGACGATCCGCTGCTGCTGATCCTTCGCAAGCCGTCCGGCCGCGGCGGCGACCACCATCTTCTTCAGGCTGCGCGAACTGCCATGATACAGCGGGAAGAAGACCGAAATGCCTTCAACGTCGATACTGGCCTCGGTCGTCATATTCAAATCCAGAACGCCACACGCCCACGCGCGCGCATGAACAGAGCCCAGGACACCGCCCACAATGCGATGCTGAACAGGATCGCCCCGACCCAGACCAACACCCCGGGGGGGTGGCCGAGCAGCGGGGCGCGGACGATCTCCATGAGGTCGAAGAAGGGGTTGAGCGGCAGTTTGGCCGCGCCAGCCCCCAGTTGCTCGGGCTTCCAGATGACCGGGGTCAGAAAGAAAGCGATCTGCATGATGCTGTTCACGATCGGCTGAATGTCGCGAAACCGGGCGCAGAACGCCCCCAGCAGCAGAGTCAGCGCCAGACCGTCGACGATCCACAGCACCAACCCGGGCAGGATCAACAACCAGTTCCAGTTGGGCCAGACCGCGAAAATCCCGAAAACGATCAGGATCACGATGACATTATGCGCCAGCACGATGACATTGCGGATCAGGGTGCGGATCGAAAACACGAAGAACGGCATCCGGACCGACCGGATAATCGATTCCGCCTCGGTAAACGTCGTGCAAGACTCGGAGACGATCGACGACAGGAACGCCCAAAGCACCAGCGACAGGCTGAGGAACGGCAGGTAGTCGCGGATTTCCATCCCGAACAACGCGGAATACAGAAATCCGAGAGCCCCCACCATCACGCCGGTGGAGATCGTCAGCCACAGCGGACCCAACATGGATCCGCGATAACGCAGCCGCGTATCCAACCAGCCGAGGCTCCAGGCGAGCCGCCAAAGCCTGAGGCCGCCACGCAGATCTTCGATCGCCAGCCTGTGCCGGCCGGCCGTGGACATATCGGCTTCGAATTCGAGAACCGCGGTCCTCGCGAGGGGTGTTGCGCCATCATTCATGCGACGCAGGGCGATAAAGCATCCCCCCCTGTCCGGCAACTGGCCAATTCCCCTGGTCAACTCCCCTGGTCAACTCCCCCTGGTCAACTCCCCCTGGTCAACTCCCCCTGGTCAGCGTCCCGCTCCCCTTTGGCGGCGCAGCCCGGCTTGCCCAATCAAGCTCGGCAATCACGAGGGGGGCCGAGGGCGGTGCATCGGTCATTGTTTCGGCCAGTTGATACAATGGCCGTAGTCGTTGGCACGGCCTTCCGGCGGACCTGCCGGTGCGCGCGCTTCCGAGACAAACCGCCTGGCCACCGCAGCCGCTTGATCCCTTCTTTATGGTGCCCGCCTTCAAACGGATGGAATGCCACCCTATTGGCGCCACGTTCCTCGCAAAATCTTGCCCCGGACGACAACAAGCCGACCGCGAAACCGCCCCTCAACCAGGATCACGGTCGGTGGTGTGGCCGTCCAATGTTCGAAATTTGTTCTGGAATTTCTGATGGACCGCAAAAAACTCCAAATGCAGACTGCACGTATTGCCTAAAACATCGATTTAGGATAAGGGCTTACAGCAAGTTCCTGATCGAGCACCTTAGCGGCGGCCGACCGGTCACCGCATCCCCAGGCTATCGCAGCCGCGCCACGCCCGACTACCCGGGCGTGCACCACGACGGAGTATCCCGAGGATGTCGTCATTCAGGCGCCATGCCAGTTTTGTGCGGACCTTTGGCGCCCTGATCGCGCTCTCGGCACTCGCTGCCTGTGCGCAGGGTCCGACCCACACTGCCAAGCAGGACACCGCGCGCTATCTGGCCCATGCCCAAGGCAACTACACGCCGCCCGGTCCGCCGGAAGATCCCTGGGGCCCCTATATTCGCTCGGCCGCAACCCGCTTCGACATGCCGGAATCCTGGATTCGCGCCGTCATGCGCCAGGAGTCCGGCGGACGGATGTATATGAATGGCAAGCTCATCACCTCCAGTGCCGGAGCCATGGGGCTGATGCAGGTGATGCCCGGCACCTATGGGGAACTGCGGGAACGCTATGACCTCGGCGACGACCCGTTCCATCCGCGCGACAACATCATGGCCGGCGTCGGATATATGCGGGAAATGTATGATATTTATGGCTCGCCCGGGTTCCTGGCCGCTTACAACGCCGGCCCCGGTCGCCTGGACGATTACCTGACCAACAATCGTGGGCTGCCCGACGAAACCCGGCGCTATGTCGCCAAGATCGGCCCGAACCTGGCGAGCGATGCACCACGGGTCCGCTCCCCGGCTGAACAATTCGCCATGAACGCGTTGCCGTTGGATATTCCGCCGGGTCCCCGCTATGGCCGTGGCGCGGTGCAACTGGCCAGCGCATCCCCCACATTCGCGCCCAGCGCCTCCTATGCCGCCGTCACACCCGGCAGCGGCCGGGTAGCGCCGCGTTCCCAGGTGGTGGAGGTCGCGCAATTGCCAACGCCGCCGCGGACCGCCGCGCCGGTCCAGCAGCAGCAGATCGCCATGGCCCTGCCCGCTCCCCCTCTGCAATCGGCACCCAATCCCACTCCCCAGGCGCGGGGTGGGTTTGGCGGTCTGATCTCCTCGGCCAATGCGGCGGAAGCCAGCCCGATGCGGCGCTCGACCGCGGGGCCAGGGCAATGGGCGGTGCAGGTCGGCGCCTTTGCCAACCAAAATCAGGCGCAATCCGCACTGAGCACCGCGCGTGACCAGGCTCGGACTGAACTCGCGCCCGGTCGGGTCCAGGTCGGTAGCGTGAAACAGGCACGCGGCCTTCTGTGGCGGGCCCGCGTGACCGGGTTATCGCGAGAGAGCGCGGTCCAGGCGTGCGAGAAGCTGGCTCGTGGCCGCTCCAACTGCATCGTGCTGTCGCCGGATGCCCAATTGTAGCGCCCGTAATCGTAGCCCGATCAGCGTAGTACGAACCGACTGCAACACCGACCCATACGCGTCCCCTCCTCGACATTGCCGGACTTGGTCCAGCAATGTCGAGGAGGTCGGCGCAGGGTCATTTTTTGGCCTGTTGTGTAATACCAACGCGCGAAAAGATCGACTCTCCTGCCAGTGCCTCCCCGTCATGCCGGCGTAGGCCGGCATCCACGGGTTTCCCAGGCTGCAACAACGGCGGCCCTCCGGCCGCCATGACCGGGTCGCAACGCCGGTGGGTCATTGTTTCGGCCGGTTGGAAGTAGTACCGACCGATCGGACCGGGGGCGCATGGCGACAGCGGGTGCCGTCATCGCGAGGGTAGCGAAGCAATCCAGGGCAACCAATAGAATCGATAGTGCCAGGCCCCTGGATTGCTTCGCTGCGCTCGCAATGACAGCCGCAACCCAAACGTCAGTGGTACGGCCTGTAGGCATAAGATGACGCGCCGCACCAACCGCGCCCTTTGGCACGCAACCGGCCAAGGCAGGGACGGCGGACTTGGCCGTTACGCCCCGGGACCACGGGCAGGATCCGGCCCCTACCCCACCAACATGCCGGCCGTCTGATCCGAGAGCTGTCCCATTGCCAGGCTCATCGCCGCCACCAATCCCGGCGTTCCGGCCTGTGGCGGCACGACAGTGATTGTCATGGTCCGAGCGTTGCTGGCTCTCCGGGTCACCGAGACCTGCGCGATCAGCACCACCGCGCCCGCGCGATTTTGATCCATCCGCTGGATGTTGATGCCCAGGGTTGCCTCCGGAATGCCGGAAATGGCGCCGTTCTCGGAAAAAACCGTGCTTCCATCCAGGCGCTGCGTCAGGTTCTGGATCGTCACCCGGGCCAGCATCGCGTCCAGCGGTTCCCCCCACCAGTCGTTGCCCAGCACATCCAGCCGGAAATCCTCCGAAGAGCGGACGATCTGCGACCGCTCCAGATACCGCGCCAGGGCAATGGCACGGAGTTCGATCGTGCGCGGCGCGCCAGATCGGCTTTGCCCGGGCACCGCCTCCAGCGTGTATAAATTGGGGTTGGGCGACGCACATGCCGCCGGGAAGGCCGCCATCAGCAGCAGCGCCCGCCGCCGGCCCAGAATGCAATGGGTCATGGTCGTATCAGGGTCCTTGAGAGGTGCGGCCACGGATCAACGCCTCCGGGTGACGTGCCAGCAGGTCGGCCAGCACCCGGATGGATCGGGCAGCGTCCGACAATTGCACCATCAGGCGCGCGATGTCGCGATTGACCTGGGAGTTCGCGCCGTAGCCGGTTTCGATCGACGCGATCAGCCGATCGGTTCGCTTGACCGCGTCGTCCAATCCATTCGCGATTCCGGGCAGACGGTTCAATGCCGGCTCGATGCCGCGGTTGATGTTGGCAAACATGGTCTGCGTCGTCACCAAAGTCGACTGCAACGACGTGATCGCCTGCTTCAGTTGCGGGTCGTTGGCCAACGCATTCGCCCCCGCCAGCATGCCGTTCAGGTTCCGGCCGATCTCCTCGAATGGCAGGCCGCCCAGCCGGCTCATGAGACTGGTCGCCGCACTCATGACGTCCGCCCCGCCGTCTTCATAGATCGGCAACACAAAGGCATCGCCACGTCGGCCAAGCGTAGCGGGTTCGGCCAGGGGGTAGAGTTCGAGGGATAGCTGTTTCTGTCCGGTGATCAGGCTGCCACTTTCCAGGCGCACGCGCAGGCCGCGTTGCACCAGGGCGCGCAACGACGCCTCCACCTGATCGGGCGACGGCGACGGCGCTTGGCTGATCCGCCCTGGCTCCACCGCGAATCGCACCGGGACGACGATGGCGGCACTTTCCCGATCGTATTCCAGGGACACGTCGTCCACCTCGCCGATCTTCATGCCTTTCAAGGTGACCGACGCGCCCTTCTGCAATCCGGCAACGGACCCGCGGAAGATGGCGATCAATGGCGCGCTGCGTGCATAGAGGGCCGAGTCCGCCGCCTCCTTGCTCGTATATAACGGGAATTCATGACGAGAGACACTGACCGGCGTGTTCACCGCCTCCGCCGGCGTCTCGAACGCGATTCCACCTAGTACGAGGGCGCGCAGGGATTCGAACTGCACCTGGACGCCGTTGCTCCCCAGTTGCACCGAGATGCCGGACGCATTCCAGAAGCGCGAATTGTCATGCACGTATTTGTCGAACGGCGCGCGCACGAAGGCATGCACGGTGACGCTTTCGGCCATTTCCGACACGTCCCAGCCTAACACTTCCCCCACCGTGAAATCCCGGAAGAACACCGGCGAACCAAGGCTGAGCGAACCGATCCGCGCCGCCTTCAGCATGAACGTGCTGCCAGGCACTTCGGAGGTCATGACCGGCGGATCCTCCAGCCCTATGAAGTCGCGCTTTGCCTGTCCTTCGGCCGCCGATGGCTGCAATTCGATATAGGCGCCGGAAACCAGGGTTTGCAGCCCGGTGAAGGACCCGGCGAAGAACCGTGGCTTGACGACCCAGAAGCGGGCCTTGTCGGTCAGCAGCGGTTCGGCTTCCCGGTTCATCCGAACCGTGAGGATCACGCGTTTCATGTCGGGGCTGAGGTCGACCTTCTGCACCACGCCCATATCGACGTCTTTATGGCGGACATGGGACTGGTTCGCGGTCAGGCCTTCCGCGGCCTGGAAGGAGATGGTGATCAGCGGCCCTCGTTGCGACAGCGTCGTCCAGACCAGCCAGCCGCCGATCAACGCGGTGACGACCGGGATCGCCCAGACGATGGAAACCCGACGGCGGCGGCCAATCCTGGAATGTTGCACGGCAGACGGGGGTTGGTCGCTCACACGTGCTCCTGTCCGGATGGTTCGGCCGCGTCCCACATCAGCCGCGGGTCGAAGGATTCGGCGGCCAGCATGGTCAGAATGACGACGGCGGCAAAGGCTGTCGCACCGGCGCCCGGCTGGATCGTCGCGATCGCGCCGAATTTTACCAAGGCGACCAGAATCGACACCATGAAAATGTCGATCATCGACCACCGTCCGACCAGATCAACCATGCGATACAGCATCGTCCGTTCCCGCAGGCGTTCGTTCCATCCCATTTGCGTGGTGGTCAGCAGAAACCCCAAACTGAAAAGCTTCAGCATCGGCACCGCGACGCTGGCGGTAAACACCAAGGCGGCGAGCGGCCACATTCCAGCGGCCAGCAACTCATGCACACCACCCAGAATCGTGCTCGGCTGTCCCGCGCCAAGAGAGATGACCGTAAGAACCGGATACATATTGGCTGGAACATACAAAATCGCGGAGGCGATCAACAGCGCCCATGCCCGGGTGATGCTGTTCGCCTTTCGATGGTGCAGGGCAAACCCACACCGTGGGCAATGCGCGCCATCCCGCCCTCGGCTGACGAGCCCGCAGGTGTGGCATCCCATGCGGGTCAGACGCGCGCCGAGCGCCCCGGCGGTACGCTCGGGTCGGGGACGATGGGCTTCGTGGCGCTCTATTTCTTCCCAGACCGCCTGATCGTCCAGGAATACATCGCCCGCGACCATCACAACCATCAGGCCAGCCAGGGCGTACAGCGCAACCCCCAGGTCGATCTGCACCATCGCCCCCAGTTTCACGAAAGCAACGAACACGCCCAGAAGGTAGATTTCCACCATCGACCATGGTCGCAGATGTTCGGCCCAGGCGAAGATCATCCGCAGCGTTCTGGGCGGGCGGGCCAGGCGCAGGCCGAGCAGCACCGTCAAGGTGCAGAGGACCCGGGCGAGCGGGATGGCCACCGTGGTAACCATGACCAGGATCGCGAGTTCCCACATGCCGCTCGCACCCAGGCTTTCGGGGCCGCTGAACAGGGTGGCTATGTGGTGCTGGCCGGCAGTGCTGACGGACAGCAGGGTCATCGCCGATCCCAAAAAGAACAGCATCAGCGCAGCCAGATTGAGCGCGATGGGCAGGCCGAAGGGGTCCACCCGGGTCTGGCGCAACACGGCATCGCATCGAAAGCAGGAGGCGCGGGTTCCTGGTGTCAGCGCCGGAACAATCTGGAACTGCCCGCAATCCTCGCATTCGCGCAGGCGTGGCGTGGTCTGGATGCCGGGATGCACCGCAACAGCGTCGGCCTGGATCAGTTGTTGCGGCACGGGGGATGGTCCTTCAACCGATGATGCTCGCGCCATGCCGTGTGGTTTCACCCGTCACGCGGTCGCAGCGGGACCGACCGCGCGGCCGGCTCATAGAGACCGCCGACTATCCCGGAAACCGCCTTATTGCGATAGGGCGGTCGCGCGTGTATATGCCCGCTCACGTCTCTGAATGGCCGGCGTAGCTCAGGGGTAGAGCAACTGATTCGTAATC
>CAMATI010000241.1 GCA_945861095.1 Asaia bogorensis
CAAATCCTATCCCCGCAACCAAATCCGGAACCAAACACCGCAACGCCCCGTAGCACACGCTACGGGGCGTTGCGCGTTCCGACCCCGGACGCGCCACGGACAGTCAGGCCTGCATCAGCTCGATGCTCACGCCATCCGGCGCCGCGACAAATAGCCGCCCAAACTGTCGTCAGACAGCCGGACCACGGTCGGACTCAATCGTAGACTCTACGTGGACCGCGTGGTCGCGAATCGCGGAAAAATCCAGCGTACCCATCTCCGTCTGTATCCAGTCGTGGAAAGCCTTCACGTTTTTTCGGTTCTCGTTCCCCCGCGGGCAGACGAAGTAAAATGCGCGACTGGATCGCAGTTCCAGATCGAAGGGTGCCACCAAACGGCCGCTGCGCAGATCGTCGTGCGCCAGGACCACATGGGCAAGCAGCATCCCAGCCCCCTCCACTGCTGCGTCCAACGCGTGGTCCGCGCTGTTCAACCGCAGCCCCCGCTCCAAATCCACGCCAGTCACCCCCGCGGCTTCCAACCAGTCGGCCCATCCCGGCACGCCGACTCGCCCGGTCAGCATATCATCGTGGATCAGCGGCACGTGACGCAGATCCTCCAGCTTGGCGATCCCGCCGACCTGCTGCAGCAAACGAGGGCTGCAAACCGGAATGAACGACAGATCGATCAGCTTCTCGGCCAACAAACCGGGATCCGGCGCATGCTCCACCGACAGGTTGCGGATCGCCACGTCCACCCCGTCCAGGTCGAAACGCGCGAACGCCAGCGACGACGAGATCCGCGCGTCAATTTCCGGATGGGCAAACAGGAACCGATACAGACGCGGGGCGAGCCACTTCGCGGTAAACCCTGGCGGGGTGCTGATCACCAGAACCCGGCTGTTGCCCTGCGTATCAAGCGCGGCAACAGCCTGCCTGATCTGCGTGAAGCCGCTTTGCAGTCCAGGGTATAACAACCGCCCAGCCTCGGTCAGCGCAACCGCCCGGGGGAGCCGCTGAAACAGCGAGACCGACAGATATTCTTCAAGCGTGCGGATCTGGTGACTCAATGCCCCCGGAGTAACGTGCAGTTCCCGCGCCGCCTTGGTCAGGCTGAGATGACGTGCCGCCGCTTCAAACGCACGCAAGGCGTTCAGCGGCGGCAGCGGCCTGTTCATGAGAGAGTCTCAATCATCGGGTGAGATAACTTCCGTTGATACAACGCCTTGGGGTCCATATCTCTGGTGTCGACAAATAGAATGATGAGGAGTTCTCAAATGTCAACACATCAGCCCGCCCTGACATGGCCGCTTACGCCCCAGCAGATGGCTTCGATCCGTCGGGCCGCGGCGCTCGAACGCGCTCACGCGGTTGCCCAGTTCGGGCAGGGCATCGCAAGGACCGTAAAGCGGCTATTCCGCTACCGGCCCAACCCCACAACCCGGATCGGCCATATCGCTCGCCAGGGCAGTTGATCCAGGAGGTCAAGCGACGGCGGCAGCGTCCTCCCGGATCATCGCGGCCCCTTTTTCGCCGATCATGATCGTCGGTGCGTTGGTATTGCCGGTGGTCAGCGTTGGCATGACCGACGCGTCGATCACCCGCAATCCATCGATCCCGTGCACGCGGAGGCGGGAATCCACGACGGAATTCACCCCATCACCCATCCGACAGGTCCCCACGGGATGATAGATCGTCGTGCCGAACTTGCGGCAGTAGTCCAGTAACGCGTCGTCGGTCCGCACGTCCGGCCCGGGCACGGTTTCGACGACGCTGTGCTGAGCGATTGCGGGCGCGGCGAAAATCCGCCGGGTGAGGTCCATCCCGGCCAGCAGGACGCGCCCGTCCGCCGGATCGGACATGTAGTTTGGTTGGATATCCGGCGCCACGGTCGGATCCGACGTGGTCGCCATGATCGTGCCGCGGCTGTCCGGGCGCACCGGGCAGATCGCCACGGTCATGCCGCCTTCTCGCTCCAGTTCACCAAACTTCCCGGAATCATAGCTCGCGGGGGTGAACAGCAGTTGCAGGTCCGGGCTGGCAAGCTCCGGCCGGGATCGGCAGAACACCTGCGCCGTGGTCACGCCGAAGGTCAACGCGCCATTGCCGGCCAGAAAGAACCGCGCAACCTCCCCCACCAGCCGGATGCCTCGGGACAACTGGTTGATCGATATGGAGTTTTTCACCCGATGCGAGATGCGCGAGACGTAGTGATCCTGCAAATTCGCGCCGACGCCCCGCAGATCGTGCACCACCGGCACGCCGATCGATTGCAGATGTTCGGCCGGCCCGACACCGGAAATCTGCAGCAGATGAGGGGAATTGACCGCGCCGCCGGACAGAATCACCTCGCGTGCCGCCCGGGCGACGACGGTCTTGCCGCGTTGACGGAATTCCACGCCCGTGCAGCGCTTGCCGTCGAACAGCAGCCGAGACGCTAGCGCCTCGGTTTCCACTTGCAGGTTGGGACGCCCGCTGGCCTCCTTCAAAAAAGTCTGTGCCGTCGACCCGCGCCATCTGCCCTTGCGCGTCATCTGCGAATAGCCGACGCCTTCCTGCTTGCGTCCGTTCAGGTCCTTGCTGAACGGAAACCCAGCCTCCTGCGCCGCTTTGATGAACTGATGGGTCAGCGGCAGGATGGTGCGATAGTCCTCGACTTTCAGGGGGCCGTCCTGACCGCGGAAATCGGCCTCTCCGCCCTGCTTGTAGTTTTCCGATTTGCGGAAGAACGGCAGCACGTCATCGAAGCTCCAACCCCGACAACCCATCTGCGCCCAACCGTCGAAGTCGGCGGGATTGCCGCGCACGTACAACATGCCGTTGATGGAGCTGGAGCCGCCCAGGGTCTTGCCCCGCGGCCAATGGATGCGCCGATCGCCACCAGGCGCGGCCGCACTGTAGTTCCAATTGACCACCGGATGGGCCAACAATTTCAGAACACCTGCCGGGATGTGGATCCAGGGCAGCGTGTCGCGCGGCCCCGCTTCCAGCAGAATGACCTTGGCGCCGGTTTCCGACAGGCGCGCCGCCACCACGCAGCCGGCGGAACCGGCACCCACGACGATATAATCAGCGTCCATCAATTCTTCCCCCGCGACCGCGCTTCATGATGTCACATCGATCCAGCGAGGTGAAAGTCCCGGATAGCGGCTCACATCCGGGTGGGCATCGCATCAAGGATAAGCTGCCCGAACATCGTCATTTCCGGGCTGGTCTCCGCATACCGGTCGATGGTCGTCAGGATCCGTTGCGCGGTCGCCGCGTCCGGGATGCCTTTGGCCGGGATCGGCGGCAGGCGAACCACGATATCCGGCGCGGCTGCACGGGCGGCGGCTCGGAACGCGGCGCGGGCCGCATTGGTCTCCGGGGAGCCGAACCGCGGCGCCAGTTCATCGGCCAGCCATGCGAGGATGCCCGGCCAGTGGGCCAATTGGCGATACAATGCCGGGACGAACGGCTTCCCATCCACCTCGGTCACGAACCGCATCAACAATGCGCGCGTCCCGGTGTCCTGTGTCAGAGGATCCACATTGCCCGGCATCAGCGGCAGCATCGCGGGCGGCGTCCAACCGTCGGGGAATCCGCCGCCGAACGGCCGGCTGCCGGTCAGCAGCAGCGCGAGGCTGGCGCCGGTCATCAGGTTCACCGGCGATACCCGAACGAAATTCTCGCCAATATTGCGGATCGCGGTCAGCCCGGCGGCATCGACCCCCCAGGCCTTCAGGACGTCCCCGGTGATCGGGCGCGCCGGCGTGATGCGAACGTCACGGGCAAGGCGCCAGCCGGTTTCGGAAATCGTGCCAGACGCGAGCGCGGGCCGTAAGGCATCCCATGCCCATTCCAATGCCCCCGGCATGGTCGCCACGTATCGCTGGAGCGATGACACATAGGGGACGCCGGAAAACCGCCGAATCTCCTCATAAATTTCCGCGATCCGCCCGGTCGCCTGGTCTTCCGGCAGCTCGGCCAGCAATTGTTCCGGTTTGATGGACATCCCGCGCCCTCGTTTCAGCCTGTGCACCGATTCCGTACAGGACATCCGGGCATTTGTCGCCCCACCCGATTTGTCCGTCTGGTTTGCCGAACAGCGCCCCCTTGCCCCAATGCGGGCATGCGCGATGATAGGGGGCATGCAACGGCGGGGTTCGACAGGAAGGCTCTCTCGATGACACAACCAGACACCACCATCTTCCACAATCCGAAATGCGGCACATCCCGCAAGGTGCTCGCCGTGCTGCGCGATTCGGGACAGGAGCCGCGGGTGATCGAGTATCTGAAAACCCCGCCGACCCGTGCCGAATTGACCGCGCTCCTGGCGAAGCTGGGCATCGGCCCACGCGCGCTGTTGCGGAAGAAGGAGGCCGCCTATGCCCAATTGGACCTCGGCAACCCAACCCATGATGACGATGCCCTGATCGACGCGATCCTGGCGCACCCGATACTCATGGAACGGCCCATCGTCGTAACGCAGTCCGGCGTCCGGATTTGCCGCCCGCCCGAACGCCTGCGGGATATTCTGGGCTGATCGTGTTCATGTCCGTTTCAGGAGCTCCAAATGGCGCCACGCCCTGACCCCGTCGCATCCGACCTGGCTCCGCCGTCGCATACCCGCGTGGTCATCGTCGGTGGCGGCATTATCGGGGTTTGCACCGCATTCTTCCTGGCGCGGAAAGGCATCTCGGTGGTGCTGTGCGAGAAAGGCCACATCGCCGGGGAGCAATCCAGCCGCAACTGGGGCTGGTGTCGCAAGATGGGGCGCGATCCGCGCGAAATCCCACTCGCCATTGAGGCGCTGCGACTGTGGGCGGAGATGAACACGCTGACCGAAACCGAAACCGGTTTCCGGCGCACCGGCATCGTCTATCTCTGCCGGGAGCCCAAGGATCTGGAAAAACGCGAGGCCTGGCTGGAACAGGCCGCGCGACCCTATCAGTTGGACAGCCGCCTGTTGACCCGAGACCAGATGGGCCGCGTATTGCCGGGCCTTGCCGGGGACTGGGCCGGGGCCTTGTTTACGCCGAGCGACGGGCGGGCCGAACCGACGCGCGCCGCGCCCGCCATCGCGACCGCGGCCCAGCGGTTGGGAGCAACGATCCTGACCAATTGCGCGGTGCGTGGCGTGGAGACGTCGGGCGGGCGCATCACCGGTGTGGTCACTGAAAACGGTCGCATCGGGTGCGACAATGTCGTGCTGGCCGGGGGCGTCTGGTCCCGCCTGTTCTGCGCCAACATGGATCTGCGCCTGCCGCAACTGAAGGTACTGTCATCGGTGATGCGGACAGAATCCTTGCCGGGCGGCCCGGAAACAGCGGCCAGCGGGGGCGGCTTCGCCCTGCGCAAGCGCCTGGACGGTGGCTACACGATCGCGAGTTGGACCGCCAATGTCGTCGATATTGTCCCGGACAGCTTCCGTTTCATGCGCGACTTCATGCCCGCCCTGCGCCAGCAGCGCGACAGTCTGCGTCTGCGGATCGGCGGCGAATTCATCCAGGAAATGACCCAGCGCCACCACTGGAAGCTGGATGCGACAACCCCGTTCGAGCGGGTGCGGACCCTGGACCCGGCCCCAGACGGGCCAATGTTGGACGATGCCCGTGCGCGATTGATCGAAGCGTTCCCCGTGTTCCACGGGATGCGCGAAGCGGAACGCTGGGGCGGCGCCATCGATGTGACACCCGACGCCATACCGGTGATCTCTCCGGTAGAGACGGTGCCAGGATTTTTTATAGCGACAGGCTTCACTGGCCACGGGTTTGGGATCGCGCCCGGTGCCGGTCGCCTGATGGCGGAGCTGGTCACGGGCGAGAACCCGGTGGTCGATCCCGCGCCATTCCGCTACAGCCGGTTCACTGATGGGTCGCGTCCGCTACCCTCGCCTTTGGCATAGGATGTTTGGCGTCATGGCCGCAACATTTCCCCCGACGTTTCCAACAACCCGCCTGCGCCGGCTGCGCGCCAACCCGGCGCTGCGAGATATGATGCAGGAGACCACGGTTTCCCTGAACGACCTGATCTATCCGATCTTCGTCGAGGAGGAGTTGGAGGATTTTGCCCCGGTGGAGAGCATGCCGGGCATCCATCGTATCCCCGAGCGCAAACTGGGCGCCGCCATCAAGGAGATTTCGGCCGCCGGGATCAAGGCGGTGATGACCTTCGGCGTCAGCCGCCACAAGGACGATACCGGCAGCGATTCCTGGAACGAAAACGGCTTGCTGTCGCGCATGATCAAGCGGGCCAAGGATGCGGCACCGGAATTGCTGGTGATCTCCGACACCTGCTTTTGCGAATACACCGACCATGGCCATTGCGGGGTGATCCATAACGGGCATGTGCACAACGATCACACGATCGAGAATCTGGGTCGGCAATCCGTCGTCGCGGCGCGGGCCGGAGCGGATATGATCGCGCCGTCATCCATGATGGATGGGCAGGTCTCGGCGATCCGATCGGCTCTGGACGGCGCCGGCTTTTCCAACCTGCCGATCATGGCCTATTCCAGCAAATTCGCTTCCGCGTTCTATGGCCCGTTCCGCGCGGCGGCTGGATGCGACCTGCAGGGCGACCGCAAGGAATATCAGATGAACCCGCTGAATGGGCGGGAAGCACTGCGCGAGTCAATTCTGGATGAGGCCGAAGGCGCCGATATCCTGATGGTCAAGCCGGCTCTGCCATACCTGGATGTTCTGTCGCAGATCCGCCAGCGAAGCCTGCTGCCGATCGCCGCGTATCAGGTGAGTGGGGAATACGCGATGATCAAATTTGCCGCGCAGGCCGACGCCATCGACGAACACCGCGTGGTGCGGGAGACCTTGGGCGGGATCAAACGCGCCGGGGCCGATCTGATCATGACCTACTTCGCGATGGATATCGCCCGCCAGGGATTTTAGGCGCACCGGCCGACGCGGACCGGCCGACCCTGCGTCGTTAAAGGCGGACATCCCCCGAGGAGGATTGAAAAGGGGACATCCAAGTTGCGGAGGGGCGGCTGGCGTGCTATCTCGCGCCTCCCGCTCTGGATGGGGGATAGTTTAGCGGTAAAACTCCCGGCTCTGACCCGGGCATCCTTGGTTCGAATCCAGGTCCCCCAGCCAAAATTGCAACCAAATCTTCGTAAGCCCGCGGCGCCCGCCCGATCTGTGCAAGGGCCTTCGACGTGGGAGTATTGCGAAAGCGGGCCGGCAATGACGGTGAAGCGGGTCTATCGGTTCATGGTTAGAGTCGTCGATATTGCTCCGCACAATGGTGAAGTGCACCCGTCTGTTGCCCCCGCCTAGCTCTCCTCGGCAACCTGCGACCGGGTGGTCATAATCGGGGCACGCCCCAGGTCTGCCACGCTGACGAGATTGCGCGGTTTCTCCATGCCAGCGGCACTCGCATTTCGAATACCAAGACGTTACCTTGAAGCTGTGCGATCAGGTGTGCGCGGCGGCGGGGAGCATGTCTGAGGCAGCCGGGGTAACGATCGAACACATCGCGAAGAGCCATATCCACAAGAAAAGCGGCGTCGCCAGGATAACGGCACAGGGCGGGGATCGCCCGGGCCTGATAAACCGCGCCGGTCGCTGGACCTTGGCGTGATCAAGCGGGTGAGCAGGACATACGGCCACTAGCTCACCAAATCAGGCCAGTAGTGACCGAGGTGGAGGGCCTCGGCATCCGGGCCGGCTGGCGGGATCGTGTCCGTCGCGTCACCCTCTCCATCGGCGCCAGATCCATCCTGGGGCATATCCATCCTGGCGCTTCGCATATGTCCATGGTTCGATGCGTCGACAACCGCCGGGGACGCAACACGTCATGTCCAATCCGACCATCCATCCAATGACCGTGCCAGGCTTGCAGGAACCGGCCGAGATCGTCGTCGATCGCTGGGGCATACCGCATATCCGCGCCCAGACCACGCATGACGTATTCTTCGTCCAGGGTTTCAACATCGCCCGCGACCGGCTTTACCAGATCGACCTGTGGCGCAAGCGCGGCCTGGGACAGATGGCGGCCGATTACGGACCGGGATTCCTCGCCCAGGACCGGGCCGCCCGCCTGTTCGTGTATCGCGGCGACATGACGGCCGAGTGGGCAGCCTACGGCAACCCCGAATCGGAGGCGATATGTCGGGCCTTCGCCGACGGCATCAACGCCTATCTCGCGTTGGCCGAGGCCGATCCAACGCTGCTGCCCCCGGAATTCGCCGCCATGGGCATCAAGCCGGCCCGCTGGGACGCTGCCGATGTCGTGCGCGTGCGCAGCCACGCCCTGTCGCGCAATGTGGAATCCGAGGTCGTTCGTGCCCAGGTGGCGGCAAGGGCGTCGCTGGACACCGACCGCGCGCGCAAATCCATAGAGCCGCCCTGGGATCTGCGCATCCCGGAGGGCCTCGACCCGGCCGACATCCCGATCGAGGTGCTGGATACCTACTGGCTGGCGACCGTCGATCCCGATATCTCAGCCGAACGGCTGGCGGCGAAGCCGGAGGATGCCTGGCGCTGGACCAAGGTGAACGATTTCGACGAGGTCCTGCGCGACTCCGCCGCGACCGCGTCCATGCCGCATGCATCGAAGGAGGCGGCGTCGGCCCAAGGGTCCAACAACTGGGTGGTCAGCGGCGCGCGCACCGCCACCGGTCGGCCAATCCTGGCGAGCGACCCCCATCGCGAATACCGCCTGCCCTCGGTGCGCTACGTGGTGCATCTGACGGGCCCCGGCCTGGATGTGATCGGCGCCACCGAACCGCCGACCCCGGGCGTATTTATCGGCCACAACGACACGCTGGCGTTCGGCCTGACCATCTTCCCGATGGATCAGGAGGACCTGTATGTCTACGAGACCGATCCCGCCGATCCGGACCGGTATCGCTATGGCGATGGGTGGGAACGCATGACCACCCTGGTCGAGACGATCGAGGTGCGCGGCATGGTACCGCAGGACGTGGACCTGAAGTTCACCCGCCATGGCCCGGTCGTCTTCCAGGACGCCGCCAAAGGGCGTGCCTACGCGGTGCGGACGGTGTGGAGTGAGCCTGGAACCTCGGCCTATATGGGGCGGCTGGCCTACATGGACGCGAAATCGGCGTTCGAATTCGGTCTGGCGCTGAAGCACTGGTCCGCACCCACGGTCAACCAGATCTGCGCCGACCTGGAAGGCGATATCGGCTGGTTCGCCGTCGGCAAGTCGCCTCGGCGGCCGAACTGGGACGGGCTGCTGCCGGTGCCCGGCGACGGGCGCTATGAATGGGATGGGTTCCATCCGCAGGCGGCGCTGCCCAGCGCGGTCAATCCCGACCGCGGCTTCGTCGCGACCGCCAACGAGATGAACCTGCCGTCCGACTATCCCCATGACCGCCGCAAGATCGGGTTCGAGTGGTCGGAGCGGTCCCGCAGCAACCGCATCCACGAGGTGCTGGATACCCAAACCGCGCATACCCTGGCCGATTCGATGGCGCTGCAATGCGACATCCTGTCGATACCAGCGCGCCGGGTGTGTGCTTTGCTGCCGGTGGGCCTGACCGGTCCAGCGGCAACGCTCACCGCTTGGGACTTCCAATTGCGCGCCGACAGCTCGGCCGCGGCGTTGTTCGAAATCTGGTGGGGCAAGCACGTGAAGCCCGCCTTGCTGTCCAGGGTCAGCAATGATCCGGCCGTGCGCGCGCTGCTGGTGCCGGGCGACAACGAACATTTGCTGGCGATGCTGGAAGCGATGGAAGCGCCCGGACCGCTGCTGACCGAGACCCTGACCGCTGCCATCGGCACATGCCGGTCTTTGCTGGGGGACGATCCGGCGGCGTGGCGGTGGGGCGATCTGCATCATGGGTATTTCGCCCATCCGCTGTCCCGCGTGTCGCCGTCCGGGCGGGATGTTGGGAAGCTGCCGATCGGCGGGTCCGGCTCGACCCCGATGAACACGCTCTATCGTGGCACGGATTTCCGCCTGACCACCGGGGCATCCTTCCGGATGGTGGTGGACGTGGGCGATTGGGACGAGAGCAAGGTCATCAACACGCCCGGCCAGTCGGGCGATCCCGGATCGGCGCATTACGACGACATGGCCCCGCTTTGGGCGAGCGGGCAGTACGTGCCGATGCTGTATTCCCGCCCAGCGGTGGATCGCGCGGCGGTCACGCGTTACGTGCTGACGCCAGGGTGATCTCGGCCGCGGGTCGGTCCGGCATTATGTCCGGACCGACCCTGCCGACTTATACCAACCGTCCTAAACATTGACACATGCCCAAAGGGAGGCCTTGGCGCCAATGGAGCGGATCCGGTCTGGATCGGAGACGAGGAAGTTCCAAGCCTTGCAACACGCATCGACAATAGCCTCGTAGCTGTCCCAGACGATTGCGC
>CAMATI010000242.1 GCA_945861095.1 Asaia bogorensis
TCGTCGCCATACAGCCGCCCCTCGGCTTTGGGCGCGATTAGTGTGGGCAGGTGAGGCAAGGGTTCACGACACTCGGACAAGGCCGCATGACACGCTTCCAAAGCGGCCGTTCTGTCCCGGGGCATGCCCCGGGACAGAACAAGAACGAAGCGGACACGTCACGAGCTACATAAACCGGATATGTTGACGAGCTAGCGACATCTTGACTTCTGCGTGCTGGCGAGCGGGCGGAATCCACGGGCCGGTCATCGCAACAGCCTACTCCGCGGCCAGCGCCTTGACGCCGCCCCCACAAAGCAGGGCCGCGGCCCCTGATGCCGGTGTCGGGCGGCCGAACAGATACCCCTGGCCAAAGGTGCAGCCCAGTTCGCGCAGGCGGAGCATCGTCGCTTCGTCCTCTATCCCCTCCGCCGTCAGTTCCAGGCCCAGCGCGTGCCCAAGGCCAATGATGGCCGCCACGTAACGCGCGCTGTCCGCATCGGTATCCAGCGCCCGCATGAAAGATTTGTCGATTTTCAACTTGTCGAACGGCAGTTCCCGCAAGTGATACAGGCTGGAAAATCCAGTCCCGAAATCGTCCAGCGCCACCGACACACCCTGTTCACGCAACCCATCGACCACCCCCCGCGCAATCCGAGAATCATGGATCAGCGCGTTCTCGGTAATTTCGATTTCCAGTCGGGTTCCGTCCATTCCGTGCCGCTCCAGGATTTGGCGCACATCCTCCGGCAGCGATTCATCCTGCAATTCATGCGGCGATATATTGACCGAGAACCGGAGTTCCGCCGGCCAGTCACGCGCGGCGGCGCACGCGGCGGACAGAATCGCCGCGAACATCGCCGCTGAAACGCCCGCCTCCTCTACCAGATCCAGGAACTGAGCGGGTGGCAGCAGCCCGTGCACCGGGTGCTCCCAGCGCGCCAATACTTCGAACCCGACAATGGTTGTATTGTCCAACCGCACCAACGGCTGGAAATACGGCACGATCTCCCCAGCCTCGATCGCACCCCGCAATTCGCCCTTCAATTCCGTGGACCGCATCAGGTCCTCGCTCATGCGCCGCTCGAAGAACCGATAGCACCCGCCGCCCTCTGCCTTCGCATAGGCCATGGCAATGTCCGCCGTCCGCAGGATGGACGTCGCGTCCGTCCCGTCGCGCGGACCGACCGATATGCCGATCGCGGCGCTGACATCCAGCGTCATGGCGCCGACCTGGATCGGGTCCGACAGCACCCGCAGGACATCCCGCGCCCGGGCCGCGATGCCGGTGTCGTCGTCCGTGACCCGGAGCACGGCGGCGAATTCGTCGGCGCCCAGGCGCGCGACAATCGGCTCGTTGGCCAATTCACGGGCCAGGCGGGTGCCGATCTCCCGCAGCATGGTGTCCCCGACCGGATGTCCGTGCACGTCATTGACGGCTTTGAATCCATCCAGATCGATGAACAGGACAGCACAGGGAGCCGCCGCCGCGAGCATGCGTTCGGTCGTTTCCAGGAAACAGGTTCTGTTCGGCAGACCGGTCAGCGAATCCTGCATCGCGGCGCGCGTCAGATGCTTCATCGCATCGGTCAGCGTGTCTTCCGCCCGTCGGCTCTTGGTGTTGTCCCGCAGCACCGCGACAATGCCACGATGCGGCGCCAGGTCGCGCAACCGCGCCTCTATCCACACCGGGGATCCATTGGCGTGCCGCAGCGCCCATGTGGTTTCCTGCCCCAGTTCCGTCGTGTCGATGCGGCTAAGCGCCAGGTGCAGTCCCGTCCGGTCCTCCACCGTATCGCCCAGCAGGGCCGATGCCTCCATCCCGAACACATCCTGGCAGGCGGGAGAGATGAAATCCGGTTGCCGCTGCCGGTCCATGCGCACAATCACGTCGGAGCTATGGTCCAGCACCATCCGCGACATCGCCAACCGGTCCGTCTGCTCGGCCTTCGCCTCTGCCAGCGCCCACGCACCGCGATTGATATCGCCCCGCAAGCGTCCGATGCGGCGCGATAGCAGCAGCCAACACAGGCCGGCCGCGCCCCACCCCGCGGTCGCCAGGAGGATGAGGACCATCGGGAGCCCGAGCATCAGGGGGCCTCGCGCCGGTTGGGGCGGGGCGATGGTCCCACCCGGGCGGGGCGAATGGTCGGGAAGGTTGGGTCGCCAACGCATGCCGTCCAAGACAGATTCATGACCAGCGTCCTACCGGTGCGGGATGCGCTTGCATCCGAGTAAGCCACAGTGGGACAGCAGGTATGAACGAGTCACTAACGCCGACCAATTTCGTGCCGATCGAACGATGCAGTGCATGACGCGGTGCACCCTTGACACAGCCCGTCGCCGGCGTTGCCATCAGTCACCCACAGCAAACCGGAGCACCGTGGCACAACGATCCTTCCATAGTCCCGTCGGGGACATCACCGTGTTCGAGGAGGACGGGGCCATCGTCGCCCTGGACTGGGGCTGGACCGGCGAGCAGCAAGACACGCCCTTGCTGCAACGGGCCGGGGACCAGCTTGAATCCTATTTCGATGGGGTATTGCAGGCGTTCGACCTGCCCCTGGCGCCGGTCGGAACGCCGTATCGACAGAAGGTCTGGCGCGCTTTGTGCGACATCCCGTATGGCGAGACCCGATCCTATCGCGATATCGCCGCCGCCGCCGGTGGCAGTCCGCGTTCCGTCGGGCAGGCGAACGGGTCCAATCCGATCCCGCTGATCATCCCCTGCCACCGGGTCATTGCCAGCACATCCATAGGAGGCTACTCGGGCGGCGATGGGCTTCCCACGAAGCGCTGGCTCCTTGCCCTGGAGAACCCCTCGTCCTTGTTGATCTGACCCTATGTCAGGCGCGGCCCTATTCGCCATGACCATCCCTCGGGGGCATCCCCGGGGGCATCGCTCCGGGGGCTTCCCTGGGGGGCATCGCTCGGGGGCCAGCCCCGCACGGTCCTCTCGACCCATCGACCTCGACCACGTCCATCACGGAGACTGACATGACACACGCCATCCGCATCCACACCAATGGCGGCCCCGAGGTGATGAAGTGGGAAGACCTGCCCACCCCAGATCCCGGTCCCGGCGAGGCATTGATCAAGCATGGCGCGGTCGGCCTGAACTACATCGACGTGTATTTCCGGACCGGCCTCTACAAAGCCCCCAACATGCCGCTGATCATCGGGCAGGAAGGCGCGGGCACCGTCCTGGCGATCGGGGCGAACGTCACCAGCGTGGCGGTGGGCGATCGCGTGGCCTATGCCGGCCCGATTGGCGGCTACGCGACCGAGCGTGTGATCGCAGCCGACCGCCTGGTGAAGCTGCCAGACGCGATCAGCTTCGAAACCGGCGCGGCGATGATGCTGCAAGGCATGACGGCCCAATATCTGCTGCGTCGCACCTATCACGTGAAGCCCGGCGACCCGATCGTCGTCCACGCCGCGGCCGGCGGCGTCGGCCTGATCATGTGCCAGTGGGCCAAGCATCTGGGCGCCACCGTCATCGGCGTCGTGTCCAGCGAGGACAAGGCCGCGCTCGCTCGTGCCAATGGTGCCGCCCATACGGTGGTCGGTTATGGCAGCCTGGTGGCGGACGTGAAGCGCATCACGGGCGGCGCCATGGTGCCGGTCGTGTATGACAGCGTCGGCAAGGATACGTTCAACGCCAGCCTGGATTGTCTCGCGCCGCTGGGGCTGATGGTCAGCTACGGCAACGCGTCCGGGCCGGTGCCGCCGGTGGATATCGGGGTTCTGGCGGCCAAGGGCAGCCTGTTCCTGACCCGCCCGTCGCTGGCCACTTACACCGCCAAGCGATCCGACCTGGAAACCGTGACCGCCGACCTGTTCGACGTGGTGGCGAAGGGCGCGGTGAAGATCCAGGTGAACCAGACCTTCCCCCTGAAAGACGCCGCCAAGGCCCATATTGCCCTGGAAGCCCGCCAGACGACGGGCAGCACGGTTCTGATCCCGTAAGTTAGACCTCACACATCACGGAAGCGGAGAAAATCCTCCCCCTCCCCTTGAGGGAGGGGGCCGGGGGGAGGGGTGATTTCGCCCGAACATTGCGCAAAACCCCTCCCCCCGCCCCCTCCCACAAGGGGAGGGGGAGAGTTTTCTCAGACCTCTCCCCTACGACCCAACCAACCCCCGCAACGCCGTCTCCACCCGCGCCAGCACCGGATCCCACCCATCTGGCCCGCAACGGAACAGCCGAGCGGTGGGATACCAGGGGCTGTCGGCTCGGTCGGTCAGCCAGCGCCAGTCGGGCGCCAGGGGCAGCAGAATCCACACCTTCTTGCCCAGCGCGCCCGCCAGATGCGCAACCGATGTATCGACCGTGATGATCAGGTCCAACTGAGACACCACCGACGCCGTGTCCCCGAAATCGACGAACCGCTCCCCAATCCGATCCACCGCCGGACAGGCCTCCAACGCCGGGATATCGCTCGGCCGGATCAGGTTCTGCAGGCAGTAGAACCGAACCCCTTTCACGCCCGCGATGCGCAGAAACCGGCTGGCCGGGATGGACCGCAGGTGGTCGGTCAGGTGCCGCGGGTCACCCGACCACACCAGACCCACATTCAGCCCCCTGTTAGGCCCTTGGCCCATCGGCAAGCGCAGCCCATCCCTCGGTTCACGGGCAGGCGGGCGCACATACGGGACGGACGCCGGAATCGTCCCCACCCGCGACGCAAACAGGCCCGGTAGGTTGGCGGTCAGGCAATGCAAGTCCGGCTGCAAGTCGGCCGGAACGTCCGTCACCACCCGAGCCACCTGGGTCGATCCCGCCAGCAGGTCCCGCAACAACG
This sequence comes from Asaia bogorensis, assembly GCA_945861095.1. GTDB lineage: Bacteria > Pseudomonadota > Alphaproteobacteria > Acetobacterales > Acetobacteraceae > Rhodopila. Next base: position 4,785 of record CAMATI010000242.1, read on the forward strand.
GGAAGGTCTGCAACACGATCCGGGCCGGCCCCAGCCGCCACACCAGCGGCAGATAGCGAAAGAACTGGATCGCGTCCCCATAGCCCTGGTCGTCTTGCAACAGGATGGTCTTGCCGCGCAAATCCTGCCCGATCCATTTCTCGCCAGGCGGGGATGGGGTGCCCGCCGGGTAAAAGAACCGGATCTGCTCCCGGATGGCATAGGACCGCCAGCCTTCCTCGAACTGGCCCAACCGCAGCAGATTCGTGCCGTGGATCATATGCGTGGCGGGGTTGCCCGGCTCCAGCGCCAACGCCGCGCGAGTCCGCGTGACCGCGTCGTCGAACTGCCCCCGGGCGATGTCCAACTCCCCCCACCGGTGCAGCGCGCGCACCCTGCTCGGCCGATCCAGCCAATCCTCCGCCAGCAGCGCGTCCAGCAGGGCTTCGGCCTCTGCATGATGCCCCAGCCACAGGCACAGATGCGCGCAAATCAGCCGAAATTCCGCGTTTCTGGGCTGGATCTCCATCGCTCGCCGGGCCATCGGCAGCCCGTCCGCGGGTCTGCCGGCAAGCCACCGGGCCTGAGCCAGGGCCGCCAAGGCCGGAGCGCAATTGGGTTCGTGCGCAAGGGCGCGCTCGGCATAGGTGGTTGCGCTTGCATGGTCCCGGCGTTCCACCGCCAAGGTCGCAAGCTGGGTCAGCACCATCAGGTGCCCAGCGTCCACCCGCAACGCCTGTTCCAACAGCGCGGTCGCGCCCGGCGTGTCCCCGGCGCGTTGGCGGCCGAGGGCCGCCTGCATTAGCCCGTCGGCTGGCACGGGGTCGGACGCTTGCGCCAGCCGGGTGGCGCGTGCCCTATCGCGCCCTGTTTTGCGCGGGCGGTCGGTCGGGCCGATCCCGGACGCGGCCATCCGTGCTCACGACCCGCGCGTCAGCCCGGCGCCTGGGCCTGCTCGCGCAACCGCCGAGCGCGGTCCAGCACCTTGTTTTCAATTTCGCTGACCGTGATGTCGCTGACCGGCGCATCCACCCACTGGTTGTGCTGCAACACCTGGCGGAAAATCGTCACCTTCACCCCATCGCTGCGCAGATCGCGCGACAGGATATAGGCGGTGGCCTTGAAACGCTCCTGCGTTGACACCTGAGGCGTGTACCAATCGGTGATGATCACGCCGCCAAACGGGTCGGCGGATGACAGCGGCATGAAGCCCAGCGTGTCCAGCGCGCCGCGCCACAGATAGGCATTGACTCCGATGCCACTGCCGGGCCCGCCACTGGCGCCAGGCCGGCTTTTGCTGGTGCCGAGCGTGAAGCCCAACCCTTCGTCGCCGATGATGCTGCCCGGGGCCGGCCCCGGTTCGAACATCTGGTTGGGGGCGATCGTGCTGGGTGTGCTGCGGCCACACGCCGCGAGACTGGCAACAGCCAGCAGTCCCAATGCGTATCCGGCGAGTCGAAGGCGGGTCATGGCACATCCATCGTTGGAGCGGATGGTTCCTTAGTCGGTCTACCCCCCAACGCCAAGTGCCACGATGCGGAAACATGACGGAGGCTGGACAGAGGCGGCCCTTGCTCGCAGCGCGAGCGACCGATCTTCGGGCAAAGAAAAGGCGGCGAGGTTTCCCTCGCCGCCTGTCTGTAGCCAATCGTGTGGTGCGGCTTACCAGGAAACCTGGGTGCCGAACACGAAGCCTTGGCCCTGCACCTGGTTGTTCGCCCCGCCTGCCGCGCCGGTGGCGAAGTTCCACCCGCTCTGCTTGCGGTTCTGGTAGATGTAGTCCGCGAACAGCACCAGACCCGGAGCCAGCGCGTAGCTGCCGCCGATGTCGAGCGCGTATTCCTTGCGCTGCGTCAGGCCGGACAAGGCCACCGCACCCTGCGAGTCGATGTATTCATACGCGATGCCGACCGTCAGCGGGCCCGTCGCATACTGGATACCCGTGATGAACGCGTTCGCGTTCGCCCCGCCGCTCGGCTTCGCCGCGCCACGGCCGTTGATCGCCCCGGTGATGAAGTTGCCGCCAACAGAAACGCCGGCATAGGACAACTGAACACCAGTCGAGAAGTAGTTCAGGTTGTCGAACTGGCCACTCCAGGTGCTGCCAGCCGGAGCGCCGGCCGCCGCGCGTGCCGCCGCGGCGGTGCCGCTGTAGTTCACGTGGCCAGAGTAGGTGTAGACGCCGTAGGTGTGCACGTTGATCGGACCGACCGGGCCGGAATATCGCGCGCCAGCCGCGATCATGTTTGTGTAGCGCATACCGTCGGCAGCGACGCCGGATGTCTGCAGGTTCGAGCAGCCCGTCGCCGGTACGGCGCAGCCATTCAGGTTGAACGCATTCGGCGAGTATTGCAGACCGAAGTCGAAGCCCGAGAAGTTCGGCGACAGGTAGACGAACTTCTGGGTGTCATACTCGTCGCCCGACCCGGACATGAAAATCCACGGTGCGGCACTGTTGCCACCGATCGCGGTGCTAAGGTCAGACCCGTTGAACACCGACGTCGGCGAGAAGGTCTGCATCGTCGTCCGGCCTTGGTCGAACAACGTGATCAGGCCATCGCCGAGACCGGCGCGGATGATGCCGAGTTCGTTGGTGCCGAGGTAGACGAACGAACGGCGGTTATACAGGGTTTGCGTCGTGGAGTGAGCACCGCCACCGCTGTTTGGGTTCGCGAAGCCGCCACTGGCCCCGGCGCCGTTGTTCTGGCGGATTTCCATCGCGGCACCGTAGCGGAGGCCGTTCGCAGCCATGGCGTCCACGCCCGGATACAGACGTAGCCAGGAACTCATGCCGCTGGAGCCGGTGCTGAAGCCCGGAACCGAGTTCTGCAGGGAGTTGAAGCCCTGATAATATTGCACGGTCACGCGGCCGTTCAGGTGGATGACCATCGTGCCGGGCGTCGGGTTGCCGGACGGGCCGGACCGGGCCGTGCCGAAGGCGTTGTTGTTGTTGTTGGCGCCGACATACGCGCCGGGCTTCGCAATCAATTGTCCTGTCGACGGGTTCCAGGGCGCGATTTCAATCGGCGCCGGCGCGATGTTGGTGCCGACATAACCAGCGACCGGACCCGTGACCGGGGCAGGAGCAGCAGCCGGGCGTGTTTGCGCGATAGCCGTTCCGATTGTCCCGACGGCGCCCAGAGCGAATACGCTCGCGAGCAACATGTTCCGCATGATCATCCTCCGTTGTGCGCCGAGCGAACCGGCGTAACCTTCTTCAAGCCTCGCCCCAACAGAGTGACCGGCGTGGGGGCAGCCAGACCTGACGAGAGTATTGAACTGGTTTCGGTCAACCCGCAACCGCGTGTCTGCACCTCGCATGGCAATTCCGAAACACTGTGGCTCTGCTGTCACACTGGTTTTGCGGCGCCGTCACCATCAGGACAGCGCGCCGATGGCGCCAACCGCGCGGCACCATCCTAACCGTTTGATATTGCGTCCGTCTATACCCCCCAGCCCGCCGATCGCCAAGGATGCGGCCCGGGATGTGGCCAACGATGCGTGAAGAGCGTGGCGGGTCCACCTGGCGGCGCCGAGCGTCGGTTCCCCCGGGTGGCTGGCTGTTGGAAAGACGGGGGAGAGGAAGGCCAAGGCGGCGCCGTTGCGCCGCGCCCGGATCAAATCGGCCGGATGATGCGCGGAACTGGTGACCAGACCGGTTCGGCGGATTGGCCCTGGCCAGCGCCCGCCGCGGATATGGACCCCGGCACCCAACTTGGCCGCCAGACGGACGTCGCCGGATACGACCAGCGCAATCCGGCGACTACGGCATATGCGGGCCAAAGCGCGACCGATCGCCGCGCGGTCCGGGTGGTCGTCGTGGCGGAAGACGATGCCGGCGATATGTTTTGGCAACCGCCTGGCGGCTGGAATTGGGTCTGGCAGGCGGCGCGTATCGGTAAAGAGCCACAGGCTGGGCAGTCCTGGCCGCCGCGCCGAGGTGGCTCGCCCCCAGGCGATCAGCGCTTGATCCGTCATGCTGTGCCTGCCTCGAGTCGCTCGGTAGGATGATCGCCGTGGCACTACCGCAAGGGCCCAAGCATCTTCTCCCCCTCCCCTTGAGGGAGGGGGTTGGGGGGAGGGGTGAAACCCCACGAATTGTGCTTGAAGCCCCTCCCCCCAACCCCCTCCCTCAAGGGGAGTGGGAGAAGATGCTTGGGCCTTATGCCTGTTCTACCGCCGCTTCGCCGTCGTTTTGGTCGTCAGCCACCACTTCACCGGCTCGGGCTCTGACTCGATGACCGGGTTGGGCGGCCGGCCGCGGCGAATCGGGGTCGGGCGGGGTTCGGGTTCCACGGCGAGGACCGGGCGTCGGATGGGCCGGGAAGCGACGACCGGCACGGGATCGGGCTGCTCGGACAATTCCTCGATCAGCTTTTCGGCCTGGGCGCGGCCATGTTCGGCGATGCGCAGGGATTTTTCGGCCGCATGGCGAGCGCCACGTTCTTCCTGGAGCGCGGTCTTCAGGGACAGGGCCGCCCGTTCGGCGTCGATGGCGCGCTGTTCGGCGTCTTCTCGCTGCCGCTCCTGGTCCCCAATGGACGCGCGCAGTTCGGTCAGCGCGTCCCGTTCCCGGCGGGCCAGATCGGCGGATTCGGCGCGGGCCAGTTCGGCATGGCCGTTCTTGGTTTGCAGGTCGCGAATCTGGGCCTGTGCTTCGGACAACAGGCGTTCGGCGCGTTCCCGCGCGGCGGTTTCGGCGGCAAGCGCGGTTTCGACGCGCAGCAGCCGGCTGGACGATGGTCCTGACGCGGCAAGTCGGCTGGCTGTGTCGGCGGCGGTGTCGCGGCGCACGACGGTGACCGGAACATCGCCATCCTGCACGAAGCGGCGGCGGTGGCCCTGAGAGAAACGGTCGGGTGTGAAGCGGTCGGGCGTAAAGCGGTCGCCGCCGCGTGCCATGGGTTCGGACCGGTCCTGGTCCATCCTGGGTCGGGCCATGCCGCCATCCAGGCCGAGGGCGCGCCGCATTTGCGCTTCGTCGTCATCCAGGGGCGTGGCGGGTTGGGGTGCGGATTCCGGGGCAATTCTGCCCTGGGCTGGATCGAAGCGTAGTTTGGCGTTCTCAGACAATGTAATCACCCGGTTCGGACATTGGATTTTCTCATGTTGGCCCGACTCGCCGGCATTCCCGCGTGATTCACAGACGGATGTCAGTCGGTGAAGAAGGGTGTGGCGTCGCCCGGCGCTGCATACACGCACGTTGTTATAGTTTGTAACCAAAATGAAGCAGACAACGATTCCCGGCCAATTGCCGACTCATACGACAGGGTGAGGTTCGCCTGAGTATGTTTCGCCGATCCGGATTCGCGACCGATTCGGAACTTACCTAGTGCACAAGCAGTGCAATAGCAAGCGATGCTGAGGCAAGTCATCAGTTCTCAATGCGGACGAATCGCAATCTCAATTCCCGTCCGGCGATGAGCGATAGGCGAGTGTTCGCTGAGTCCGATCCGCCACAGGTCAAAGACAATCGTCCTGCCCGCCCAGGGAGTGGATTTGCAAACCGGCCGATCTCC
>CAMATI010000243.1 GCA_945861095.1 Asaia bogorensis
CAATCGTCTGGGACAGCTACGAGGCTATTGTCGATGCGTGTTGCAAGGCTTGGAACTTCCTCGTCTCCGATCCAGACCGGATCCGCTCCATTGGCGCCAAGGCCTCCCTTTGGGCATGTGTCAATGTTTAGGACGGTTGGTATCAGTCGCGGCGGACGATGGAAGCAAACAGGCCGCGCAGGTCCTGGCCATGACCCAGGGAATGGGAGAGGCGGTCGCCAGCCTAAAGACCACCGTCATCCGTGTCGTCCGCACCTCCACGGAGGAGGTCAACCGCCGCGCGTCCGTCCGCTTGGCCTTGGATCTGCCCTGCCGGATCGACATTGCCGGCCGCTCCGACCCAACGGCGCGCCTGTCCGATCTCTCGGAAGGCGGCGCCAGGATTGTCACCAGCGCGGCGGCGGGGCGCGGAACACGTGGGGTATTGCACGTGTCGGGGATGGCTTGCGGGTTGCCATTTGTCGTGCGGGGGCAGGATCACGGTGCGGTCCGGGCGACCTTCGACCTGGACGCGTCCGCCGCCGCTTCCTTGCAGGCCTTCATGGACCGGCACACAGCGCATCAGGCTGCCTGAGATCGCTCGGCCTCCCCCTGAAAGGGAGGCCGGAGCGGTTCATCAGGCCGGAACGTCGACCAGGACCAGTTCCGCGGTCTCCACCGCGGTTATCGCAAGGTCCGTCTCCCCGGAGATCGCCACCCCGTCCCGGGCCCCAACCACGATCTGGTTTACCGAAACCGAACCAGTCGCCGGCACCAGATAGAAGGCCCGCCCGGGGGGCTGGGTCAGATGGATCGTCTCACCGGCCGGCAGGACGCCCGCCAGCACCGCGGCATCGGCATGCAGCGGCAGGGCGCCGGCGGCGGTTTCGCCCGCCCGTCCGCTGGCGACGACCGAAAGCCGTCCCTCGGCCCGCGGAAAACGCTCGGTGGCCCAACCGGGCGCCACGCCGGTCCGATCCGGGGTGATCCAGATCTGGAAGAGCCGGGTGGGTTCGTCTTCGCGGTTGTACTCGGCGTGGACGATGCCGGTGCCGGCATGCATCACCTGGATGTCGCCGGCCTCGGTGCGGCCCTCGTTCCCCAGGTTGTCGCGGTGGGTGATGGCGCCCTGGCGGACATAGGTGACGATCTCCATGTCCTTGTGCGGGTGCGGGTCGAAGCCGGCTCCCGGCGCGATCTCATCGTCGTTCCACACGCGCAGCCGCCCGAACCCCATGCGGTCCGCATCGCGGTAGCCACCGAAGCTGAAGTGGTGCCGAGCGTTGAGCCAGTCGTTCCGGAAGGCGCCGAGGCTGTTGAAGGGGCGCACCTGGATCATGGAGACCTCCTGTCGATAGATCGTTCGACCACGAACGATCAGGCCGGGCAGGTGGGTGCGAGGGCGGTATTCGGCAAGGGGCTTGCGTCAGGCTCCCAGCAGATCGGCGCCCATCGCATAGCCGCGGCGGCGCTGCGGCGGCACCGGATTGCAACCCGCCACCCGTTCCATCAGCAGGCGCGCGTCGTCCTGCAAATCGGCCTTCAGGGCCGAGTCCAGGAAGAGTTGTTCCAGGACGTCCTGCTGCGCGTGACTGCCGCCCAGCCGGTACATCTCGCTCAGCACCGGACGCATCAGGGCAACCGCGCGTCCGTGCCGACCGGTGCCGTGCGCCAACACCGCCTCCGTGACCGGAAGGGCGACGTCGCCGACCAGGCGAGCGGTCAGCCCCGGGCCTTGGGCGAACTCCCGCATTGCCACGACCATGTGGTGCGCCGCGCCTTCCCGCCCGGTCGCGGCCAGGGCCATCATCCAGTGCGGCAGGGTGAAGGCGGAAAGACAGTCGCCGATCCGATCCTCGGCCTTGTCGGCAAGCTCCACCCAGCGGTCGCCGACGGGAACCCCATGGCGAGACAGGCGGAACAGCATCGAGGCGGCGTTCTGCACGTCGATATACATATCCGGCACGGCGACGGTCAGAGGAGCGGTCAGGTCGCGGAACCTTGTGTCGTAGAGCGTCAGCACGCGGTCCATATCGCCGCGTTCGAGGTGATACATCGCCAGATGCCACCAGAGGTGGTGGCGCACATTGTTGCCATGCGTCCAATTGGTTTGCAGGCCCTCGATCCAGGCAATGCCCTCGCCACGCCGGCCGGTCATTTCCAGGGTATGGGCGACACCATGCGCGGCCCACAGATCGCCCGGATCGCGACGGATCGCCTCTCGTCCGGCGTGTTCGGCTTCCGTGTAGTAGCCGCTTTCCTCATGTGCGAAGCATCGGCAAGCCAGGATCGCGTTGTAGCCGGGTTGCGCTTCGGTCCAATGTCGTTCGACCGATAGAACCGATGCGAGCATTGCCTCCGGTCGGCCCAACCAGAAATTGACGAAATGGGCGAGGCGAAAGGCCAGCAGGTCGTGCGGATGATCGTGCAGGATCTGGTTCCAGACCTGCACGGCACGGTCGGGTTCCCCCGCCACCCAGGCGTCCAGGGCGGCCGCATGGGCGTGTTCGCGCGCGGTGCCGCGAGACACGCACCGCCAGGCGTCCGCCGCGGCTTCCCGGGCGCGGGGCAGCATCGCCTGCTTGTAGGCCAGCATGGCGAAATAGCCCTTGAGGCAATGGGCCATGCCCAGGTCCGGATCGGCGGCCAGCGCCGCGGCCAGACGGCGCGGCGTGTCGATGTGATAGTTCAGATAGCCGTCGATGGCATGATCGAGCAGTTTCACGGCGTCCGCCGACGCCGCGGTCACGTCCAGGCCGCGCTTGTCCTTGAACATTGGGTATCCCTCTTGCTGACCGCCCACCACCGCCGCGGGGGCTTCCGGTCGCAGACCCGGGAGCGCCGCCGCTATTACGCAGGCGTCAGGGAGACGTTGGCAACGCCCTGGCGGATGATGCCCAGACGTTCGGCGGCACCAACCGACAAATCGACCACGCGGCGTTTGGAATACAACCGGTCGGTGATCTCCACGACCACCGAACGGCCGGTCCCCGCCACGGTCACCCTTACTTTGGTGCCGAATGGCAGCCACGGATGGGCGGCTGTCATCGCATTCTGGTCGAAGCGGGCGCCGCTGGCGGTGCGCTTGCCGTGATGCGCCCGACCATAATAGGAAGCATATCCTGTTTCGCCCGACCAGTTGGGCGAATTGCGAGTGCTGGGAGGAGCATTGTCCTCCGCGTGGGCGCGACCGGGGTGCAATGCGAGCAGAACGCCCGCCGCTATCCCTGCCATCGCCAAGAACTGTCGGCTCATGGTCCGACAGACAACCTGATTTTCACTAATATATCGTGAACCCCTGTTGGGCCGCTGATTCCAGGCGCAATAACGCCCCCACAATGTGGTCGTAATGACCGACATTGTCTTATGGAAATCCACCAAACCGGTGAATTTGCGGCATTTTATCGTGCCGACGGTGGTTTCTTCCCGTCCCATCCAGGCTATAATGCTGTCTTTCGACTCGAGTGGCAACCCCGTGTCCACAGGAAATTGCTCACAATTTTGGACCGATATAACAACAATAGGCTCGGCATAGCGCTGTCATCATGATCGCGACCACGATTTCCAACGTGACGTCCGTGTTGGGATCGCCATTGGCGATCGTGCTGTTCGGCGTGTTCGTGGCATCCCTGCTGCGCGGTTTCACCGGCTTCGGTTTCGGGCTGGCGGCAGTGCCGCTGCTCAGCCTGGCATTGCCTCCGGCGCAGGTGGTGCCCTTCGTCGTGGTGCTTCAGGTCGTGGTCGGATTGGGGGGGCTGCGCGCCGCCTGGCCCCATTGCGACTGGCGGTCCGTCGGCGGTCTGGCCCCCGGTTTGGTCATGGGAATCCCGTTGGGACTGGTCGTGCTGACGCATCTGCCGCCCAACCCGGTGCGCCTCGCGATCGGGTTGATCATCGCCGCATCCGTCGTTCTGTTGGCCAAGGGCGCCCGCCTGCCGCGGCGTCCGTCACGCGGCCTGACCGTCGCCACCGGCTTGCTGTCCGGCGTCGTCAGTGGACTGGCATCGATGGGGGGGCCGCCGATTGTCGTGTATTTGCTGGCACTCGGTCACGGCGCGTCCGTCGTGCGAGCTACATCCATGATATTTTTCATGCTGTCGGGCATGGTATCGGTGGTACCAATGTCTTTTGCCGGCCTGATCGATCAGGACGTGCTGGTATGGTCGGCTTTGTCGGTGCCGGTGCTGTTTGGTGGTTCCTGGCTGGGAACTTGGGGCTTCCACCGCGCCAAGCCGCACCACCATCGCATGACCGCCTTGATCGTGCTGTCGGTACTGGCGGTCGTGCTGATCGCCCGATCCCTGATCGCCGAGGTGGCGATCCAAGGCTAGGGAGGCTTGATCCGGGCCGTCTTCCAAGGCCGCGACGCGGGATCGCGACGCGGCGACAGGCTATTTCAGCGTCTGTAGGAAGGCGATCAGATCGGCCCTTTGCTGCGCGTCCTTCTGGCCGACATAGATCATGGTCGTGCCCGGGATAACCGCCTTCGGGCTGGTCAGATACGGGTCCAATTGGGCCGCGTCCCAGGTGATCCCGCTGTCTCGGTTGGCGGCCGAGTAGCGGAAATTCGGCACCGTCCCCGCCTTGCGCCCGATGATCCCAGACAGGCTGGGGCCGATCATGTTCTTGCCTGGTACGACCGCATGGCACATGGCGCACTGGCGTTTGAAGACAGTCTCTCCGGCGGCGGCATCCTGCGCCCAGGCCGGGATCGCGCTCAGGGAGGCAATTGCGGCGCCCAGAAATAGGAAATACTTCATATCAATCCTACGACAAGTGTTGGGTGGTCAAAATCGTCAATCGGGGCCGCCAACCCCGCCGCGGTGCTGCTTGGTGCGCGCCCGATGCGCCTTGGCTTCCAGGCGGCGCTGGCGCGATCCCGCCGTCGGCTTGGTCGCGATGCGCCGGATCGGCGCGATGGCCGCGCGCTGGATGAGTTGTATCAGGGTCTCCATCGCTTCTGTCCGGTTGCGGTCCTGAGTCCGGTGACGCTGCGCCGTGATCAGCAGGTCGCCATCCAGGGTCAGGCGTCTCCCCGCCAGCTTCTCCAGCCGAGAGCGGACCGCGTGCGGAAGCTCGGTGCGGTTGAGGTCGAGGCGGAGTTGCACCGCGGTCGAGACCTTGTTGACGTTCTGGCCGCCGGGGCCAGAAGCGCGGATGAACGTCTCCTCGATCGCGCGCTCGTCCAGGGCGATGGTGGGCGTGATGCGGATCATGGAAGGGACGGCGACCTTGGTGGTGGGAAGGGTGTTGCGGAGAGATAGTCTCGGGGTGGGCGGATCACAACGGGTGGGTGATTGGGTCGCGCGTGGGCGACGCACGGTGACCGAGGGATCGGAACCCTTTCTTCCTCCCATGCACATGGAAACGACGGCAGTCCATTCTCGGTTCCTCGCGCTCGGGGACCCATGGCAAACCCCCGTGGGCCGGGCGTGTCCACGCCCCCTCAATCACAACTTGCTATGTCAGACCAGTCGACCGAAACAATGCCCCATCGCCCCCCACGGTCTTTGCCGGACGTGATCCGGCAACCCGTCCCATGCCGTTGAAGCGCGGGTTGCCGGGTCAAGCCCGGCAATGACGGCGAAGGGACGCCAAGGGGTCATTGTTTCGTTCAGGTGGCAGCGCGAAAAAAGCAGAGCGGACATCCCGGACGTCGGCCTAAACCCGCACCATCCGGTTCCACGCATCCAACGCCGCGATCTTGTAAGCCTCCGCCAGGGTCGGGTAGTTGAACGTATTTTCAATGAAATAGTCCAACGTGCCCTTCAGGTTCAGCACCGCCTGCCCGATATGCACCAGTTCCGTGGCACCCTCGCCCACGATATGCACGCCCAGCAACCGCCCCGTCTTGATGGAGAAGATCATCTTCATCATCCCCGCGCTCAACCCCATGATGTGGCCGCGCGACGTTTCCCGGAACCGCGCGATGCCGCATTCGTAAGGGATGCCGCGCCGGCGCACCTCTTCCTCGGTCATGCCCACGGTGGACATCTCCGGCACCGAGTAAATCCCGTACGGAAAAAACTCCGGCGCCGGCGGCAACGGCATGCCGAACGCGTGGCAGGCGGCGATGCGCCCCTGCTCCATCGACGTGGACGCCAGGCTGGGGAAGCCGATCGCGTCGCCCGCCGAGTAGATATGCGGCACCGCCGTCTGGAACGTATGCGCATCGACCCCGAGCCGCCCGCGATGATCGGGCGTCAGCCCGCAGGCGGCGATATTGAGCACGTCCGTCGCGCCAACCCGCCCGGCCGCATATAGCAACATGTCGGAGCGGATGCGCCGCCCGCTCTCCAGCACCGTCACCGGCCGGTCATGCTCGAACTCGATGGAAACGACCTTCGATCCCAGGCGGATCGACATGCCGCGGTCGCGCAACTGGTGGGTAAAGTCCTCGATCAACTCGCGGTCGATGAAGTCGAGGAAGCTTTCGCGCGCATCGACCAAGGTTACGGCAACGTCCAAGGCACTGAAAATGGTCGCGTATTCGATCCCGATGACGCCGGCGCCGATGACCGTCAGGCTGCGCGGCAGGTGGTCGATCTCCACGATCTCATCGCTGTCCACGACGGTGCGGCCGTTGAACGGCACGTCGGCGGGCCGATGCGGGCGGGTGCCGACCGCGATCAGGATCTTCTCGCCGCGGAACACGCGCGGGCCCTCGCCGTCGGTCAGGACTTCGATATGGTGCGGGTCCAGGAAGCGGGCGAAGCCGATCGTGGTCTTGACGCCGTTGCGGGTGAACTGATGCTCCAGCACATCGACTTCATGATCGAGCGTCATATGCAGCCGCGTCATCAAGTCCTTCGCATCAATATCCTTCTTCACCCGATACGCTCGGCCGTAAAACCCACGCTCCCGGTAGCCGGTCAGGTTCAGGACGGTTTCGCGCAGGGTTTTGGACGGGATGGTGCCGGTGTGGACGGAGACCCCGCCGACGCGGCGGCCTTTTTCCACCACCAGTACGGATTTGCCGAGCTTGCCGGCCTGGATGGCGGCGCGTCGGCCGGCGGGGCCGGAGCCGACGACGATGAGGTCGTGGTTGGCCAGAACCTGGTGGTCACTGGCAACGAAGCCGGGCAGAAGGCGAGGGAGCGAGCCGTCTTGCATGCGGTTTGGGTCCGATTTGGATGCTGCGGCGCATCATAACGCGGGGAATGTTCCCGAGCAGTTAAATGTTCGCGTTGGAAGCGAATTTCGGGTGTGCGGCCCTTAATGTCAGCCAGCGAGTCCCGGCCCAAGGCGGATACCTCGGGTGTTGAACAAGATCTTCTATTGGAACGTGCCACCAAGCTATGGAGGCCATTTCGGCTTCCTGGCGGAATTGAAAGCCGAGTTGTTCCATCCGGCCGAGAAGGCGACCGCGTAACAGGTGGGCGTCCCCGAGTGGACGGGCGAGGGAGTTGGCGTCCCAGCCGAGATTCGGCCAGGTCGGGGATCCCCATATACTCGTATTCGTTTCATATTACGATGCGCATATGGCCCTATTCGCATCAGCGGCAAGGCGTCGGCAATCCCGCCATCACCCCGCTGGAAACGCCGCCTCCATCGCCCGCCGGTAGCGGTAGGCTTCGTCTGTCGTATCGATCCGCACATCGTCCCAGGTCACCGGCTGGCCGGCCGCCACATCGCGGATCAGCGGCACGCGGTTCGCAAGTCCGATCGGCAGGCCGCCGATCCGCAGGCTTTCCGCCGCCGGCGCCAGTTTGCCCCAGACGCAGGCGCCGCCCTCGCCATCCAGGACCTCCCCCGCGCGCAGGTTCCGTTTCGCCGTGGATACCACATCGCCGCGGAAGCCGTCGGCAACCCCGGTTGGCTCCCCGCGCAGGGCGGCGGACAGGATGGACACGTTCAGTTCCAGCCCGATCAGGTGAAACGGCCGATACAGCGCGGAAATTCGCCCGGAGGGATCCGTGACCACGCCGTATTCCTGGAAGCAGCGGACGGCATAATCGTTGGGGGCCTCGAACGCGACATACACGCCCCAGCGCAGGTCGTTGGCCACCTGGCTGCCATCGCGGTGGACGGAGGATATCACCTCCACCTGGCCCGCATGGTGCAGCGCGCCGGCATTGCCCGGGCGCAGCACGTCGGCCAGTTGATGGGTGCTGCAGGGCGGGAAGACCAACCCGTCGGGTGCTGGTGTCAGGCCGGTGGCGTTGGCCACAGCGGCCATCTCGATGCCGGATTTGGTGCCATCCAGAAAGGAGTTGAACATCTGCGGGTTCATGCCGCCCAGACGCGCCTGCTCCGGGGTCAGGCCGTAGAAGCCCCAGACGGTGTCAGGGGTGGAGGCATGGTATTCCGGCATATACTTGGTGCCCTTGCCGGCCGCGATCACGCTGAAGCCGCAGGCGCGGGCCCAGTCGACAAGTTCGCAGATCAGGGCGGGCTGATCGCCATAGGCCATGGTGTAGACGGTGCCGGCCTGGGCGGCCTCGCGGGCCAGCAGTGGGCCGGCGAGGACATCGGCCTCCACGTTCACCATGACGATGTGCTTGCCTTCGCGGATGGCGCGACGGGCGTGGGCGACTCCGGCGGGGGCGTGACCGGTGGCTTCGACGACGACTTCCACATCGGGGGAGGCCATCATGGCCATGGCATCGTCGGTGAAGCGGGTGGCCGCGATCCGGACTTCGTCCCAGCCGACTCGCCGGCAGGCCTCACGGGCTCGGTCCGGGGCCAGGTCGGCGATGGCGGCGACTTCCAGGCCGGGCGTGGTCGGGACCTGCGATAGGAACATGGACCCGAACTTGCCAGCGCCGATCAGCCCGACCCGGACGGGCCGGCCGGAAGCGGCTCGCTTTTGCAGCAATCGGTAGAGGTTCATGGCCTAGTCCCTTGTGGTGCTGCGGTCGGTGCAGCCGCTCCTCTATGACAGACCTCGTAGGTCCGCGCCAAGCTGGGTGGCACAGTGCGAGGGCAAAATCTCGCGCGTACCCGGCAATGTGAAAGCGGATTGGCGGACCTATTTGCCATATGTTGACGAATTGTCCCTATAAACTGATGCTAGGGAACGAGCGAGGGAACCATGCTGCTCAGGTTTGGCGTCACCAACCACCGGTCGCTGCGGGAACGGCAGGAGCTTTCGCTCGTCGCTTCGTCGCTTGATGGATCTGAGGACGGGCTGATCGAGTGCCGACACGCACCAGGAGGTCGGTTGGTACCGGCGGCGGTGATTTACGGAGCGAATGCGTCAGGCAAGAGCAACCTCGTGCGAGCATTGCAATGGATGCGGACGGCGGTGCTAGAATCTCACCGTGGTAGCACTGCGGGAGAGGTCGTGCCGAGACGTCCGTTTGCCCTCGACGCCGCTTCCGCGTCGATGCCGTCGGCATTCGATATCGATTTTGTCTCCGGAGGTGTGAGATATAACTATGGCTTCGAGACTTCGGATACGGCGATTTTGACTGAGTGGTTGCTGGCATTTCCCAAAAACCACCGCCAAGTGCTGTTCGAGCGTAAGTCCAAGGACATTTCCTTCGGACGCAACCTCAAAGGCCGGAACCACGTGATTGCCGACCTTACTCGCCCGAACAGCCTCTTCCTGTCCGCTGCCGCGCAGAACGGGCATGACGAACTGGCTCGGATAAGTCAGTTCTTTAGAACGATCACTGTGCCGAGGCCTGCTCTGGATGGGATACGGCCGATCGAAAAGGGAGCGAGCCTGGATGACCGCGCCTTGCACCTTCTCAAGATGGCGGGGACCGGTGTGATCGGGCATCGCATCATGGACATGCAATCTGACGCCGTTGTGGGGCCTTTGATGTCAAAATTTGGCACCTTTATCGCCCAGGAGCGTGGCATTCCCGCCGATCTAATGGAGGCTGCTCTTCGCGATATGGGGCGCATTGAGTTGGCACATCAAGGGGCCGATGGGCAGTCGGTGTTCTTGAAATATTCGGAAGAGAGCGAAGGGACGAGGCGGCTGGTTGATTTGCTTCCGGCTGTTTATCGCGCACTGGACGTGGGGTCTGTGCTGGTTGTCGACGAACTGGACGCCAGTCTGCACACGAGAGCTTGCGAGTTGCTGCTCGCCCTGTTTTCGTCGCATGTTACCAATCCCAAGGGTGCTCAGATGATCGCGACGACCCATGACACCAACTTGCTGCATTCGTCCCTGTTGCGGCGCGATCAGATTTGGCTGACCGAGAAAGACCACGAAGGCGCTACGCATCTTTACCCGCTGACGGATATCCGTACCCGCAAGACCGACAACATCGCACGAGGCTACCTGCAAGGCCGTT
>CAMATI010000244.1 GCA_945861095.1 Asaia bogorensis
ATCGCCGACCGCCAGTCTCCCTGTTGCATCAGCCAGCCCGCGAGCGGTGCAATGACCATGGTGCCCATGCCCATGCCGACGGACACCAGCGCGACCGCGAGGCTGCGGTTTCGATCGAACCAGCGCACCGCGAGCGCGGTCATCGGCACGTAAAGACTGCCCACCGCGAGGCCCACGGTGCCGCCATAGACTGCCTGGAAGGCGAACACCGATTCCATTTGGCTCGCGAATGCCAGGCCGATCCCCAGCATGACCCCGCCGGCCATCACGATAAGCCGAGCGCCGAAGCGATCCGAGAGGGCGCCCCAGACGAAGGAGCCGACTCCCATGCCCAGGAAGTTGAGCAGCGCGGCGATGGAAATGGAGGTGCGGGACCAGCCGGTGTCCAGGGCGATGGGTTGCAGAAAGACACCGAGCGACATCATCGATCCCATGCCGATGCAGGATACCGCCATGCCGACGGCGATGATCGCCCAGCCGTATGAAACGCGCATGTCATTCTCCTGGACGCCGGATGCTGGCCGTTCTTGTTATCCGAACCTGCCACGTCCGGCATTGGCGAATCAACGCACGCTTCGTTTTTCGATCGCAAGGCACTGTCCAGCGATCGGCCCAGCGATCGGCCCAGAGAACGGCCCAGCGAACGGCCCAGCAATCGGCATGGACGGGGGACCGATTTCCGTGTCGCGTTACCGGGATATTTACCGTCTCCCCCCACAATCGTCGGCATGAGCACACGGTCAACCTCGCAGGCCATGGCCCGCGTGAACACATTCGCGTTTTCCGGCATCGACGCGGTGCCGGTGGAGGTGCAGGTGCAGATCTCCGGCGGCATGCCAGGGCTGCTGCTGGTCGGCCTGCCCGACAAGGCGGTGGGCGAGGCGCGGGAGCGGGTGCGGGCGGCGTTTTCCGCGATGGGATTGTCGTTGCCGCCCAAGCGCATCCTGATCAACCTGAAGCCGGCGGACCTGTTGAAGGAGGGCAGCCATTTCGACCTGCCGCTGGCCCTGGGCGTGCTGGCGGCGATGGATGTTCTGCCGCGCGAGGAGATCGCCGGCTATGCGGCTCTGGGCGAATTGTCGCTGGACGGCACGCTCAATCCGGTGGCCGGGGTATTGCCGGCGGCGATCGGGGCGTCGGCGCGCGATTGGGGGCTGATCTGCCCGGCCAGCCAGGGCGGGGAGGCCGCGTGGGCCGGTCGCATCCAGGTGCTGGCGCCGCCCGACCTGCTGTCCTTGATCAACCATTTCCGTGGCACGCAGGTGCTGACCCCGCCGGAAACCGCGGGCGTCGCGGCGGCGGCGGCGGGGCCTGACCTGCGCGACGTGAAGGGTATGGAGACTGCCAAGCGGGCGCTGGAGATCGCCGCCGCCGGGGGGCACAACCTGCTGCTGATCGGCCCTCCTGGCGCCGGCAAGTCCATGCTGGCGGCGCGCCTGCCCAGCCTGCTGCCGGACCTTGACCCCCGATCGGCGCTGGAGGTCAGCATGATCCACAGCGTCGCCGGCCTGCTGGACGGCGGCCGTTTGGTGATGCGCCCACCGTTTCGAGAGCCGCACCATTCCGCGTCGCAGGCGGCGCTTAGCGGCGGCGGCCATCGGGCGCGACCGGGGGAGGTGTCTCTGGCGCATCGCGGCGTGCTGTTCCTGGACGAATTGCCCGAGTTTCCCCGCCAGGCCCTGGAAGCGCTGCGTCAGCCGATGGAATCGGGCCGCACCACGGTGTCGCGGGCCGCCGCGCATATTACCTATCCGGCTCGTTTCCAGTTAGTGGCGGCGATGAATCCTTGCCGATGCGGCTATCTGGGCGATGGCGACCGGGAATGCGGGCGCGCGCCGCGTTGCGGGGAGGACTACCAGCACCGCATCAGCGGCCCGGTCATCGACCGCATCGACCTGACCGTGGAGGTTCAGCCCGCCTCCGCCGCCGAGTTGGCGCATGCGCCACCGGGGGAGGCCACCGAAGCTGTCGCCGCTCGTGTCGCGCGCGCGCGGGAGCGGCAGCGTCACCGCTATGGCCCGGATGGACCGGTCAGCAACGCCGAAGCCGATGGTGGGGACATCGTGGTGCTGCCGGAGGCCGGAAGCCTGCTGGAACAGGCCATGGAGAAGCTCCGCCTGTCGCCTCGCGGGTACACGCGGACCCTGCGTGTTGCGCGCAGCATCGCCGATCTGGCCGGCGCCGATCAGGTTGCTCGCCCGCATGTCGCCGAGGCGCTGGCCTTTCGTCACCGCATGCCTGGAAGGAAGTAGACGATGACGTTCATCTCTAAGATTGCGATTTCCCGTCCGCGGTTGATCCGGCACCGAAAGCGGATTTTCGACGATGGCATGATCCTGGAGATGGCCTTGTGGGACGTTCCGGTGCCCGGGCGGGCGCATCGGCTGGAATATGTGCTGTCGTATGGCAACGCCGGGGGGCGTTCGGATGGCAACGCCGAGGGGCGTTCGGAAGGCAACGCCGAGGGGCGTTTGATCGGTTACGACAACACCGCCGGCGATCACGATCATCGGCGTTATCGGGGGCAGGAGGTGCGGCGCTACCGGTTCGTTTCTCCGGAACGACTGGTGGCGGATTTTCTGATGGATGTGCGCCAGGTTCGTAACGACGGCTGAAAGGACGGGATCATGACCGATATGAAGATCATCGTGGGCGGTTCGGCGGAAGACGACGCCGCCGACTTTCTGGACGCCTGGAAGCGCGGCGATCCGGGGGAGCGTCTGTCGGAACAGTGGGTTCTGGGCCTGCAAAGCTGGGATGGGCTGTCGGCGGCCCTGACCGGGGTTCGGCTTGGGTTGTTGCGGCATGTGCACGCTCATCCGGGCCTGTCCGTCAGCGCGCTGTCGCGGGTGTTCGACCGGCCTGGCGTTGGTGTGCATGCCGACGTCGTGGCGCTGGAGAGCATGGGACTGCTGCATCGCGTCGACGGGGGACTGCGGGCGAGCGCGGATCGGTTCACGGTGGAAATCCGGCTGTAATGGTTGGAGCGTAACATTCCGGACCGAACCGCATTGCGATGTACGGATGTCGGCTGGGCGATGGAGTCGTCACGGTGAACGGCCCGTGGCGGGATGGCGCTATCGGACCCGGCATTCCTACAATTCGGCCCGAAACGCATCGGCGATACGGCGCACCTGGCCGCGTGCATCGACGGCCAGCACGTCGAAGCGGACGCCGTTGATCCCCCAATCCGGATGGTCCGACAGGATGACCTCCGCCGCCGCGATCAGACGCGATTGCTGACGGGTTGACAGGGCGGCGGCCGCGTCGGCCAGGCGAGGACGGGCCTTGACCTCGACGATCGCCAGGATCCCATCGCGTTCGGCGACGATATCGACCTCGCCGACCCCGGTGCGGACCCGTCTGGCATGGATTGTCCAGCCATCGTCGACCAAAGCCGAACAGGCGCGCGCCTCGGCGTCCATGCCACGGGCGTGCGCGGTCTGTGCGGCGGCGGGTGGACCGGTCATGGTCATCGGCGAAGCATGGGCGCCGGATGCTAACAGGGGATGAATGCCGCCGGGAAATTGCCTGGAACGGCGGGCGGGCGGATGCGACGGCGGCCCTATCCGGGGTTCGGGTTTGTGGTACAAGCCAGGGACGGGCGGCACGAGCGGAAGGGGCCAGCCAGCGGGATCCCATGCCTGTGCCGCCGGCACCATCCAGGCGCGGACGATCGTTGCCAGTCTCAACGCGCCGCATCAACGCGCCGCATCAACGCGCCGCATCAACGCGCCGCATCAACGCAAGGAGCGCGCGTGTTACCTGAATTCTGCCCTGACTGTGCCGCCTTGTTCGACTGGCGCTTCCCATGGGCGGTCGGGATCGCGGCGCTCGCCGGTCTGGTCCGGGGCTTTTCCGGGTTTGGCGCGGCGCTGATGTTCGTGCCGCTTTGCGGGATTTTGTATGGACCGACCGTGGCGGTGCTGGTGCTGTGGGTCATCGACGCCTTCGCAACCGCGCCGATCGTGCACATCCATCTCCGGCGCGCGACCTGGCGAGAGCTCGGGCCACTGTTGATCGGTAGCACGATCCTGCTGCCGTTCGGGGTCTGGGTGCTGGCGCATAGCGACCCAGAGCCGTTGCGCTGGGCGATCTCTGGGATGGTGCTGGCCTCGACCGTCGCTTTGGCTAGCGGTTGGCGATACCAGCGGCCGCCGACGCCGCTGGTATCGCTGGCGGTCGGCGGGGTTGCCGGGTTCACCAACGGCGCCGTCGGAATCGGCGGGCCACCATTGGTCCTGTTCTGGCTCGGTGGGCGATCCAATAGCAGTTTGGTGCGGTCGAACATCTTTGCCTATTTCGCGATCACGACGGGAATCACCTTGGTCTTGTATGCCTGGCACGGGATTTTTACCGTTGCGATCGTGGTGTTCGGCTTCGTGCTGCTGCCGTTCTACGCGGGGGCGCTGTTCATGGGGGATCGCCTGTTCCGAGGCGCCACCGATGTCGTGTTCCGCCGCGTTGCCTTCGGGTTGTGCGCGGTGTCCGGTCTGCTGGGGCTGCCGATCTGGCAGCGTTGACCGTATTATCCCAACCGGCGGAACCAGTGACCGATGGCGACAACGGAAGCTGTCATTGCGAGCGTAGCGAAGCAATCCAGGGTCCTGGCACGAGCGATCGTGCCAGGACCTTGGATTGCTTCGCTACGCTCGCAATGACGGCGGCCAGCCCCCGCGGTGGACCGGTTGCCAGTCCAACCGGCGCGTGCCCGCGCATCATTCCCGCAACGGCGTTCGCTTGTCCCCCACAACCCTGGCCCCACAACCCTGGTCCCACATCCTGGCCCCGCACCTCGGCCCCGCGCCACGGCCATGGCATCGCCCGCAAACCATTGTAATGTGCTCCAACGCACTCCCGGATGCCCCGCCCATGCCCTCGATCACCTGCATCGCCCTTGGCTACCTGCTCGGATCCATTCCGTTCGGCCTGCTGCTGACCCGAGCGGCGGGGTTGGGGGACATCCGCAAAG
Source organism: Asaia bogorensis (assembly GCA_945861095.1). Classification (GTDB taxonomy): domain Bacteria; phylum Pseudomonadota; class Alphaproteobacteria; order Acetobacterales; family Acetobacteraceae; genus Rhodopila. The sequence goes on from CAMATI010000244.1 coordinate 4,973, forward strand.
TAGGCTCCGGCAATATCGGCGCCACCAACGTGCTGCGCACCGGCAACAAGAAGCTGGCCGCGGCGACCCTGCTGCTGGATGGGCTGAAAGGCGCCGCCGCCGTGCTGATCGCCCGCGCGTTTCTCGCCGGCGACCTGGGGCCGGATGCCGGGTTGTGGGCCGGTTTCGGCGCCGTCATCGGCCACATGTTCCCGGTCTGGCTGGGCTTCAAGGGTGGCAAGGGCGTTGCCGCCGGCTACGGCGTGCTGATCGCCGCCGCCTGGCCCGTCGGCCTGCTGGCCGGGGCAATCTGGCTCCTGGTCGCGAAATTCGCCCGCATCTCCTCCCTGGCCGCCCTGGCCTCCTTCGCCGCCGCCCCGGTGCTGGCATTTATTTTCGCCAGTACCGGCCTTGTTTACCTCGCGTTCATCACGGCCGTGCTGATCTTCATCCGCCATCACGAAAATATCCGCCGCCTTCTGGCCGGCACCGAGCCACGCATCGGCCAGGGCAACGCAAGCAAGCCGCCCTGACCCCGGCCGGTCCGCGCCACCATAACGGCGGACGCAACGGAGTCCGCCGCGATGCGAGGTGCCGACGACACGATCGACCGCCTGCGGCTGGTGCGCACCGATCGCGTCGGCCCCGTGACCTATCGCCAGTTGCTCGCCCGGTTCGGTAGCGCGGCCGCCGCGCTGGACGCGCTGCCCCGCCTGGCGCGCGCCGGCGGCAAGGCGGGATCCCTGGTCAGCCCATCCCGCGCCGACGTCGAACGGGAGATCGAGCAGACCGCGCAAATCGGCGGCCGTCTGATCTTCCTGGACGATCCCGACTACCCGCCCATGCTGGCCATGCTCGACGACGCGCCCCCCTGCCTCGCGGTGTTGGGCGATGTGCGGCTCCTCAGCCAACGAGCCGTCGCCCTGGTGGGTGGGCGCAACGCGTCGACCAACGGCCAGCGCATGGCTGATACGCTGGCCGCCGACCTGGCGCGCGATGTCGTCGTGGTGTCCGGCCTCGCCCGAGGCGTCGATACCGCGGCGCATCAGGGGTCATTGCGCACCGGCGCCACCGTCGCGGTGATCGCCGGCGGCCTCGACATCGTCTACCCACCGGAAAACGAGGCTCTGCGCGAACAAATCGCCCTCCGCGGCGCTGTCGTGACCGAATCACCCATCGGCGCCAGCCCGCAGGCGCGCCATTTCCCCCGCCGCAACCGTATTATCGCCGGGTTGTCGCTCGCCGTGGTGGTGGTCGAAGCAGCCCTGCACTCCGGCAGCCTGATCACCGCGCGGATCGCCCAGGACATCGGGCGGGAGGTCTTTGCCGTCCCCGGATCGCCGCTGGACCCCAGGGCGCGCGGCGGCAACGAGCTGATCAAACAGGGCGCCATGCTGGTCGAAACCGTGGCCGACGTGCTGGACAACCTGCCGATGGACGATGCGCCGCCGCTGTTTCGCACCGGTGTGGCGGAGCCGCCAACCCCCTGGATTCACCCCGCCGACCTGACCGGACCGCCCGACTCGGTCCGTGCCGAGGTGCTCGGTCTTCTGTCATCTTCACCGACGAAGGTTGACGATCTGGTGCGGCGCTGCCAGTTCTCATCGTCGGCCGTGATGGCGGTGCTACTTGAACTGGAATTGGCCGGGCGCGTGGAAACGCTTCCGGGCAGTCGGGTCGCGCTCTTGTCGGATGCGGCGTCATAGACCACCGCACGGGTTCATATGTCAGACGTTGTCGTCGTCGAATCTCCGGCCAAAGCCAAGACGATCAACCGCTATCTCGGTGGCGGTTACACCGTGCTCGCCAGCTTCGGTCACGTCCGCGACCTGCCGCCCAAGGATGGCAGCGTGCGACCCGACCAGGACTTCGCGATGGACTGGGAGTCCGACGCGCGAGGCGAAAAGCAGGTCGGCGCCATCGCCAAGGCGCTGAAAGGGGCCAAGACGCTCTATCTCGCCACCGACCCGGACAGGGAAGGGGAGGCGATTTCCTGGCACGTCCGTGCCATGCTGGAGGACAAGAACGCGCTGAAAGGCGTGGTGGTGCATCGCATCACCTTCAACGAAATCACCCGCAACGCCATCCGCTATGCCATCGCGCATCCCCGCGAACTCGACCAGCCGCTGATCGAGGCATACATGGCCCGTCGCGCGCTGGACTATCTGGTGGGCTTCACCCTGTCGCCGGTGCTGTGGCGCAAGCTGCCCGGCAGCCGTAGCGCCGGGCGCGTGCAATCCGTCTCGCTCCGCCTGATCTGTGAGCGGGAAGCCGAGATCGAGGTCTTCCGGCCGCGTGAATACTGGACCATCGAAGCCGATTTCGTCACCCCGCGTGGTGCCACCTTCACGGCGCGTTTGACGCACCTGGATGGGAAGCGGCTCGATCAATTCGACCTGAATAATGAAGCGCTGGCGCTGCGGGCGAAAGCGGCGGTGGAGGCCGGGCAGTTCACCGTCGGATCCGTCGAGCGCAAGCGGGTCAAGCGCAATCCGCCGCCGCCGTTCACGACGTCGACCTTGCAGCAGGAAGCGTCGCGCAAGCTGGGGTTCGGCGCGCAGCAGACCATGCGCCTGGCGCAGCAGCTTTACGAAGGCATCGATATCGGTGGCGAAACCACCGGCCTGATCAGCTATATGCGGACGGACGGCGTGCAGATGGCGCGGGAAGCCGTGATGAGCATCCGGGAGCACATCGACGGCTCCTACGGGCCGGATTACGTGCCCGGCGCGCCGCGGGAGTATCAAAGCCGAGCGAAGAATGCGCAGGAGGCGCATGAGGCGATTAGGCCGACGGAGGTGGGGCGCACGCCGGACAGCGTCGCTCGGGATCTGAACAACGATCAGCGCCGGCTGTACGAATTGATCTGGAAGCGCGCCGTCGCGTCGCAGATGCAGTCCGCCGAACTGGACCAGGTCAGCGTTGAGGTCACCGACGGGAAAGGTGTGAAGCTGCGCGCCACCGGGTCGATCGTGGCGTTCGACGGGTTCCTGAAACTGTATCGGGAAGATACCGACGACGCGGCGGACGGCGCCTCGGCCGAGGACGACAACCGCATGCTGCCGCCGATGGCGGAGCGCGATCCGCTGAAGCGCAACAAGGTGGATGCCTCGCAGCATTTCACCCAGCCGCCGCCGCGCTACTCGGAAGCCAGCCTGGTCAAGAAGATGGAGGAGCTGGGGATCGGCCGGCCATCCACCTATGCCTCGATCCTGACCGTGTTGCAGGACCGCAAATATGTGCGGCTGGACAAGCGCCGCTTCATTCCGGAGGACCGGGGCCGGCTGGTGACGGCGTTCCTGGTCAGCTTCTTCGACAACTATGTGGACACCGGGTTCACCGCCTCCCTGGAAGAAAAGTTGGACGAGATTTCGGCCGGTCAGCTCGACTGGCGGTCGGTGATGCACAATTTCTGGGATGAGTTCTCCAAGGCGGTCGACCAGACCAAGGACTTGAAAATCAGCGACGTGATCACGGCGCTGGACCAGGATCTGGGGCCGCATTTCTTCCCAGCGCGGGAGGATGGGAGCGATCCTCGGGTCTGTTCGGCCTGCGGCACCGGGCGGCTGGGGCTGAAGCTGGGGCGGTATGGCAGCTTCATTGGTTGTTCGAACTATCCGACCTGCCAGTTCACGCGGCGACTGGCGATCGATTCCAATGACGAGCAGGCGGATACCTTGAAGGAGGGCATGCGCGCCCTGGGGCAGCATCCGGACACCGGGGAGGAAATCACGGTCCGGCGCGGCCCATATGGTCTGTATGTGCAGCAGGGTGAGGCGACCGAGGACAAGAAGGCGCGCCCGAAACGCACGTCGTTGACGCGCGGGATGGATGGGGATCAACTGACGTTGGAGCAGGCGATAGGTTTGCTGTCCCTGCCGCGCCCGATCGGCGCGCATCCGGAAACCGGGGAGATCATCGAGGCCGGGATCGGCCGGTTCGGTCCCTATGTGCGGATGGGGGCGATTTTCGGATCGCTGGACAAGGACGACGACGTGCTGGCGATCGGCCTGAACCGCGCGGTCGATCTGGTGGCGCGGAAAATGGCGAGCGTGCGCACGATCGGCGCGCATCCCGGCGACAAGGAGCTGGTGTCGGTCCGCAAGGGGCGGTTCGGCCCCTATGTGCAGCACGGCAAGACGGTGGCTAATCTGCCGCGCGGCGTGATGATGGAAGACGTCACCATGGCCGAGGCGGTGGCGCTGCTGGCCGAAAAGGGCAAACAGTTGCGTCCGAAAGGCGCTGCCGGCAAGAAGGGACGCTCGGCGGCCGGCAAGGGTTCGGCCGCGGCCAAGGGCGCCGCGGCGGCCAAAGGCGCGGAGGGGGATGCTCCGGCCAAGGCACCGCGCAAGGCGGCGGCGAAGATGGCTGCGGCGGGTGATCCGCCGGCGGCGGTCGCGCCAAAGAAAGCCGCGTCTCCGGCAAAGAAGAAAGCCTCGGCGAAGAAGAAGAAGGCGGCAGCCAAGGCGCCGAGTAGTCGGGCAGCGGAGTAAGTTTTCATGACGTATCGATGCGCGGTTCGTGACATAGTGCCGGCAAAGGGGACAACGCTATGGGCGACAATATTGTGCAGGAGCACCTTCAGGCCATTCGCGAAGAATTACGGGCATTGCGACGCGAGCCACTCGAACAGCAGGGGATGATTGCCACAATCGAACGGTCAATGGCGCAGGTCGAGGCAGAGCAGGCCGTATTTCGCGCTGAATGGAACATCCGATTCGACCGCGTCCTCAATCGGCTCGACCGCATCGAGCGACGATTGGACATCACGCCGACGCATTAACGTGTGTTCCCACTTGCATATCGGATGATTCACACGCACCCTGCGCCTAAGTGACCTCGTTAATAGGCCAACAGTTGCATTTCCAGCCTCCGAATCGTCGTGGGGTTGTGATAGATAGGCCGCCTACAATAGCTCTCGTGGGAGCCGGGATGTCCCGATTGGGTAATCGGGCCACCCGGTCGCTCGGCCGAACCTGTGCCGACATTGTCTGAAGGCCGCGGCTGGGCGATCCCAGGCCGGTTAGAACCGCGAGCGAACCATGCACATCGGAAACGGTACCAAACCATGATTGCGCTGAGCAGGATGCGTCGGCGCGCACATCATGCGATAAACTAAAGATCTAGCAGCCTGTCGGACTCGGGATTTTCGATCAATAACGACGGCTGTTCGGCTGCGCCGGCGCGGTCATCAGACCGCCGGCGGCGCCCCGATCACGTCCTGACTGGCTTCATATCGGCCCGGAGGTGGCGTCACGGCCGACCCATCT
>CAMATI010000245.1 GCA_945861095.1 Asaia bogorensis
CGGCCCAGGACCTCTTCTCCCTGACCATGGCCCTGGACACCGCGAGACACCCCCGATGAGGATAACCAGCCACTGGAGAGCCGTGTGCGGGAGAACCGCCAGCACGGTTCGGAGGGAGGGGAGGCTGGTAGCCTTCCCTACCCCTATCGCCCGACCAGGCCGTCGCGGTCCAGCCGCCCTACACCTGCGATTCATCCGGCGTGGTCTGCCAGGTGCCGCCGGGCCTCTATTCGACGACGGTGCAGAACAACCAGACGGACAGCCGCGGCTACACCGTCACCAACAACGGCACGATCACCGTGCCGCTGCCCGCCACCTCGGTCAGTTCGGGCAACAATGGGACCGTGGCATTGTCATGGTCCCTGTCGGGCGTGTTTGGAACCAACAGCTCCGACAAACACGACGCCCCCACCGCGGGCGGCAATTCCGGCAACCTGACCTTCATCAACGCCGCCCCCGTCACCCAAACCGGGAATGGCGGTTCACTCGGCTATGGGATCGATACGATCTTCCTGACAACCGTGGGCGGCGATGGCGGAAACTACACCGGGACCGACAACGACCAGGGCGGCGCCGGGGCCGGGACCGCCGGATCGATCACCTTCACCAACAACGCGGCCGTCATCCTGAACGGGACGTTCTCGGTGCCCACGACGTCGGTCGTCTACGCCCGTAGCACCGGCGGCACCGGCGGCGGCACCACAAGCCGCGGCCCGGACAGCAACGGCAATCCGCAATACGGCAGCCAGAACGGCACGAATGGCGCCGCGGGCGGCGCCGTGACCGTGACCAACAACGCCGCCATCACGATCAGCGGCCTGACGATCCAAAGCGCGCTCTGGGCGGTCGGGGCACAATCCCGAGGCGGCAATGCCGGCGTCGGCAATGACGGCCAGTCGGGCGGGTCCGCCGGCGCGGTGAGCTTCACCAACAACGCGCCGATCGCGGTGTCCCTCACCATGACCGGCACCTCCGCGACCGAGCTTTATGCGATCTACGCACAGAACGTCGGCGGCAACGGAACGCCGTCGGTCAATGGCGACCTTGGCGACGGCGGTGCTGGCGGCGCGGTCGGCGCGGTCGGCGTGACCCTGAACGCGGGCGGGACGGTGAACCTCGGCCTGGGCACCCAGGGCGGCGGCTCGCCGGGCGATGGAGTCGCGGCCGCGGTCGGCGCCTTCGCCCTCGGCGGCAATGGCGGCACGGGCTACAACCAGGGGCATGGCGGGTTCGGTGGCGCGACCAACGGGGTCACGGTCAGCGCCACCAGCGCCAATGTCACGGCAACCGGCACCCAGGTGGCCGGCATCATCGCCCGAGCGACGGGCGGCGTCGGCGGCAATGGCGGCATCGGGCAGGATAGCAGCAGCGGCGGTGATGGCGGCAGCACCGGCTACCCGACCAACACCACGAATGCCGTCCAGGTCTCGCTGGCCGGCAGTGCCACCGTGTCCACCACCGGCGCCGGAGCGCCCGGCATCCAGGCCATCAGCCAGGGCGGTCTGGGCGGCACTGGCACCGACTACGACAAGTTCGGCCTTTCCAGCTATGGCGGCATCGGGGGTGGCGGCGGCAACTCCGGGCCGTTGAAGGTGCAACTCAGCGACACCGCCGCGGTTGCAACCACCGGCGCCCAGTCGCCCGGCATCGTCGCCATCGCCGCCGGCGGCGTCGGCGGGCGAGGCGGCAATATCGGCTCCTCCTCCAACGCCCCGTCGGCCGCGGGTTTCGCGGGCAACGGCGGCACCGGCGGACAGGGGGCGCCCGTGACCGTCACGCTCGCATCCGGGACCTCCGTATCCACCACGGGCGCGGCCACCGGAGCACCGTCCTCCAGCACCGCGCTGCCGCATGGCATCGTCGCGTCCTCGATCGGCGGACCCGGCGGGCAGGGCGGAGAATTGTGGGCCGGCCTCGGCGGCGCCGGCAGCGATGGCGGCGCGGGGGGCGGCGGCTACAACGTCACGGTCACCGTCAACAGCAACGCCAGCGTTTCGACCGCCGGCGACGACGCGGCCGGCGTCTTCGCCCGCAGCCTGGGCGGCGAAGGCGGCTCGGCCGGCACGATCGGCTTTTCCGGCTTCGTCGGCATCGCCGGCACGGGCGGGACCAGCGGCAACAGCGGCACCGTCACGGTCACCAACAATGGCGCGATCACCACCCTGGGCGACTACGCGCCCGGCATCTTCGCCCAGACCATGACCGGGCAGAGCGGCGCCGGCGGATCGAGCCAGAAGGGCATCTACGGGTCAGGCGGCGCCAGCGGGTCCAGCGGCGCGGTCGGCACCGCGAGCGTCACCAACACCAGCACCATCACGACCAGCGGTGTGGGCTCGATCGGCATCCTCGCGCAGGCGGTCGGCGGCGGCAGCGGCAACGGCGGCAGCGGCGGCAATTTCTCGGGCGTCGGCGGTGATGCCGCCTTCGCGTCGAACGGAGGCCCGGTCAACGTCACCCAATCCGGCACGATCACCACCGCCGGCAACTACGCGCTGGGCGTGCTGGCGCAGTCGATCGGCGGCGGCGGCGGCAACGGCGGCACCAGCGGCGGTATCTTCACCGCGATCGGCGGCGCGGGCGGCGGCGGCGGCAATGGTGCCGCGACCAGCATCACGACCTCGGGCACCATCGCCACGGCCGGCGCGGTCGCACATGGCATCGTGGCGCAGTCGATCGGCGGCGGCGGCGGCAACGCGGGCGACGCGACCTCGACCGGCGTCGTCGTGTCGGTGGCGATCGGTGGTTCGGGCGGCGCGGGCGGCACCGCCGGGTCTGTCACGTTGAACGCGACGGGCGGGACCGTTACCACGCAGAACACCAAATCGTCCGGCATCGTCGCCCAAAGCGTGGGTGGCGGCGGTGGCACGGGCGGCGCGGGCTATGGCTACTCGGTCAGCGCCGGCTTCGGCGCGGCGGTGGGTGTCGGGGGCAGCGGCGGCGTCGCCGGTGGTGGCGGGTCGGTTACCGCGAACCTGTCGGGCGTCACGGTCAGCACCGGCGGCGCGATCTCCCAGATCACCGCGCCGTCCAACACCCTGCCGGTCGATACCTTCGGCGTCGTCGCGCAGAGCGTCGGCGGCGGCGGCGGCATGGGCGGGTCGGCCGCGGCCAATGCGCTGACCTTGGCGATCCCGAGCCCCGAAACTGGCAACCAGTACAGCATGAGCGTCACCACATCGGTCGGTGGCAGCGGCGGTTCGGGCGGCGGCGGCGGGCCGGTGTCGGTCGCGCTGACCAATGGCACCAAGGTCACCACCCAGGGCCAGGGCGGGCACGGGATCAAGATCCAGTCCATCAGCGGCGGCGGCGGCAGCGGCGGTGATTCCAGCGCCATGGCCGCCACCTTGTCCTATGGCCGCATCGCAACGGCCACCAGCACGCAGACGATTTCCGCCGACATCGCCGTCGCGGTCGGCGGCAGCGGCGGCGGCGCCGACCCCGGCGGCACGGTCAAGGCCGAGATCGGCGGCCAGAACGGTGTCGCTTCCGGCACCGCCTCGGTCACCACCTATGGCGACTATGCCAACGCGGTCCTGGTCCAATCCATCGCCGGCGGCGGCGGCAATGGCGGCTTCGGCACCACCACCACCCAAGCCTTCGGCGCCACCTGGACCGGCACGGTCGGCGTCGCCGTGGGTGGCGTGGGGGCATCCGGCGCGGTCGGCGGCACCGCGAGCACGATCCTTTATTCCGGCAGTTCGCTCCGCACCTATGGCTCCGGCGCGCCCGCGATCGTGGTGCAGAGCATCGGCGGCGGCGGCGGCACGAGCCAGGGCGGCTCGGTCAACCTTGGCGCCTCGGTCGGCTGCCCGCCCTGCGGCCCCGCGACGGTCCAGCCGACCTTTACCGGCACTTTCAACTGGGGCGGCACCGGCGGCAGCGGCGGCAATGGCGGCTCGGCCTCTGCCACCATCCAGGGCAGCGTGCTGACGTCGGGCGGCGATTCAACGGGCGTCTTCGTGCAGAGCGTCGGCGGCGGCGGCGGCCTGTCCGGTTCCGCGGGCGCCGAGGCATCCGCCGACAACCCGGTCAGTGCCTTGATCGGCACGCGGGAGTTCATTTCGGCCATCGTCGAGAAGAACATCCCACTGAAATTCGGCTTCACCGTCTCCCTCGGCGGCCGGGGCGGCGCGGCGGGCGAAGGCGGCTCGGTCGGCCTGACCAATGCCGGCAGCGTCACGACACGCGGCGACTGGGCGCAGGGCGTCTTCGCGCAGAGCGTCGGCGGCGGCGGCGGCAAGGGCGGGACATCGGTGTCCAACACCGCGGGCGCGATCGCCGCGCTGAACTTCGCGATCGGCGGATCGGGCGGGGCGGGCGGCAGCGGCCAGGGCGTGACGGTCACGCTGAACGCCGGCAGCACGATTTCCACCGGCCAGACCGTCACCGACCCCACGACAGGGGCGAGCAACACCTTTGGCTATGGCGCCTTCGGCCTGCTGGCGCAGAGCATCGGCGGCGGCGGCGGGCATGGCGCCGATGGCTCCCCCGGATCGACCACCTTGGACGGCACGACCTTCCCCGGCATGTCGATCGGCGGCGGCTATGCGGGCGGCGGCGGATCGGCCGGCAACGGCGGCGCGGTCAGCCTGACCGGCACGGGATCGGTCACCACGCTGGGCGACGCGGCGGCGGCCATCATCCTGCAATCCATCGGCGGCGGCGGCGGCACCGGCGGCACCGGCAGCAGCCTCAGCGACGAGCTCGGCCCCATCACCGAGCAGGTGAACCTGAACGTCGGCGGCGCCAGCGGATCGTCGGGCATCGGCGGACCCGTGACGATCGGGGTGTTGGGCACCCAGACGGTGCCGGCGGTGCTGACGATCGCGACCTCGGGTCAGAACGCCTACGGCATCCTGGCGCAGAGCATCGGCGGCGGCGGCGGCTTCGGCTTCACCGCGCCGAACAACACGAATGTCGCGAACACCCTGGGCGCCCAGGGCTCGCCGACCGGCAACAGCTATGGGCAGGACGTGAACGTCACCCTGTCGGCCGGGAGTTCCATCACCACCACGGGCGGAGGATCGCACGCAATCGTCGCGCAATCGGTCGGCGGTGGCGGCGGCATAGCCGGGTTCCCGACCCAGACCATGACGGTGCAGCGGGCATCCGGTGGCGGCACCGGCAATGGCCAGGGCGGGCAGGTGACGATCGACGTCAATGGCGCGATCAACACCTCGGGCGCCGGCGCCTTTGGTATCCTGGCGCAGTCGATCGGCGGTGGCGGCGGCCTGCTGGCCTCTGGCAACACGCTGTTCGTCGGCACCACGGGTGGCAGCAGTGCCAATGGATCTTCCGGCGTGCTGCGGATCACCCAGTCCGGCGGCACGATCACCACGTCCGGCACCAATGCCGTCGGCATCTTCGCGCAGTCCTCCGGCCTGGTGACGGGCGGCGGATCGAACAACAATTTCATCGATATCGCCGTCAACGGCGCGATCAGCGGCGGCGCCGGGTCGAACGGCTTCGGCATCTGGGTCGATAGCGGCACGACCGCGAACGTCGTGACCATCGGGTCCACGGGCAGTGTTTCCGCGCTGTCGGGTCTGGCGATCAACTACAGCGGCGTTGCCACGTTGAACGTGACCAACAACGGCATCCTGACCGGCGATGTTCACCTGAACGGCGGCGCCGGCACGGGCACGGTCACCAACAACGGCAACTACAATGGCGTGGTCAACTCCACCGCCAATGTCGTCAACGCGGGGGTCTTCGCCGTCGGGCGGCCGAGCGCGTTCAGTTCCGGCACCTTGGTCGGCAACCTGACGCAAACTGCCTCGGGCGTGCTGGCGATCGACGCGGATTTCTCGGGCCGCCGGTCCGACGCCCTGCTGGTCCAGGGTAACGCGGTCCTGTCCGGCCGGGTCCGCCCCGCCATCACCTCCGTGTTGCCCAACATCGCGCTGCCGGTGCTGACGGTAACCGGGTCGGTTTCCGGCGGCCTGACCGGCGCGGATTCTTCCTTGTTCGGCTATGGCATCACGCGATCGGGCAATGTGTTTTCCATCACCGCGACCTCGGCCAATTTCGCGCCCGCCGCGTTTGCCCTGGCGGACAGCAGAGCAGCGGCGGCGGGGCATTTGCAGGCGGCGTGGGATCGGGGGGGGAATGCCGCGTTGGCGCCGTTGTTCGCTCTGCTGGGCAACACCGCCGACACCGGCGGCGCGGCGGCCTATTCGGCGCAGCTGCGGCAATTGTCGCCGGATGCGACGTTTGCTCCTGGCGCCCGTGGTATCGCCGGCGCGCAGAATTTCGCCAACACGACCCTAAGCTGCCCAGAGTTCGAGGGCACGACCGCGATGCTGGTGGAGGGACGATGCGCCTGGATGCGGGTGACCGGGCGCACCGCCAACCAGGACAGCGGCAACGGCGTTTCCCGGTTCAAGATAAACACCACGACCTGGCAGATCGGCGGGCAGACGGATCTCGGCTCTGGCTGGTTGCTGGGCGGGTCTCTGGCTTACGAGAACAACTGGCTGTCCAGCGCCGACAGTCTGAACAAAGGCAACGGGCAGGCTGGCTACGGCGCCGTTACCCTGAAATACCAGACCGGGCCATGGCTGCTGGCATCGTCGGTGTTCGGCGGCGCGGGCCAGTTCAACACGTCGCGCATCATCACGCTGCCGGGCTTCGGCTCGGTCGCGAAGGGCAATCCCGATACGGCCAATGTCGGGCTGCTGCTGCGCGCGAGCTACACCGTCGGGGGCGAGAGTTTCTACCTGCGGCCAAGCCTGAGCCTGAGCACGATCAATGTGCGGACGGGCGGGTATCGGGAGACCGGGGCTGGCGCGTTGAACCTGTCGGTGGACGGCGCGTCCCAGACCACGGCGATGCTGACCCCGATGCTGGAGATTGGCGGCCGTATCGCCATCGACGAGACCATGACCCTGCGTCCGTTCCTGATGGCGGGCGTGAGTTTCCTGAGCAGCGACCAGTGGAAGCAAACCGGGCGTCTGATCAGCGCGCCCGCGGGGGCGGGTGGTTTCACGACGTCGGTGCCGATGGACCAGGTGGCCGGGCGGGTGACGGCGGGCGTGCAACTTTATACCGGGCGGCTGTTGGATTTCCGGGTGCAGTATGAAGGTGAGTATGGCGGCACCGTGACCGCGCATGGCGGTTCGTTGGTGATGTCGGTGAAGTTTTGACGTTGGTGCGGAATGTTGGGGGGTAAATAGCGGGAGTGGAGAAAAACCTCCCCCTCCCCTTGCGGGAGGGGGCGGGGGGAGGGGTGTGACGCAGAGTTCGTGCGGTTCTGCCCCTCCCCCCAGCCCCCTCCCGCTAAGGGGGGGGGAGAGTTTTCTCCATGCCCTGCTGCGTCCAGGCATCCGACTCGCGCCCTAACCTGACGACCTGGCAGCCATCAGCGGGGCGCGGGCCTTCCCGCCTATTCCGCCGCCGGCTTCCGATCTGCGTAGCTGACGCCCATGCCCGCCCGCACATCCTGCTGGATGCCGTACTGCGGGAACGGATAGCGCAGGCCGTTCTTCGACAGGGCTTCCATGCCGGCGATCGCCTGAGACAACTGGTCGGGCGGCAGCGCCATCAGCATCTCATCGTCCAGCACACCGCCATAGCGGCGTTCGGCAAAGCAGGGAATCGACAGGCTGGCTTCGCGAGTCTTCAACGCGCGTCCCCATGAATCGGCGCAGGCGGATTCGCCCACCACACTCCAGTCGAACCGCTTGTAGCCGGCCCATTGCAGACCGTTGATGAAATACATCATCGCGCCCGGGGTCGCATAGAACAGCGCGATATCCGGCGGGTTCAGTCGCCCGGCCGCCAGGGGAGACACCACCATCGCCGAATATTTGCCGTCCTCCACGCAGTTCATCGCCGCCTGGTGCGCGCCGGCATCGTCCGGCGTCGAATACCAGACGCCGACCATCCGTTGCCCCGACTTCCACTCCTCATCCTTCGAATTCCCCAACCCGATCACCGCTCGGCATTGCGCGCCCACCAGGTTTTCGGCGGTGACACCGACCGTCCAGCCCAGACGCGCGGCCTGAGCCACGACCTGATCGAACGCGTGGACGGCTTTTGGACGGCGGATGCGCGGAATGGCCTCCATGTCCTCGGTCCGCTCGAACAGCTTCATGCCGAATGGCGGATTGCGCAGCTTCAACAGGCGTTCGAGGTCGGCGACCGTTTTCGCCCAGTCCGTGGTCATGTCGGTTTTCCTCCTGATGTCTCGCCGTCGCTTATGGCGTGCCGGATGTTAGAGCATGATCACGATGAGCGGAACGTAACAGCATGTGAGCCATGCGATTGGCCGGCACTATCCCCCGTTCAGGCGATGGCGAACGCCGGCATGCGGGCCCAGGCGGGATGTCGGAGGTTGGTGCGAACGGCGGTGCCTTGTTCGGGCGACAGGGCATTGGCCACCGCCATCCAGGGCATGCCCCGCGCCCGAAACACGTCCGCGAGCGCGGCCATCGTCGTGTCGTCGCGCCATACCCACAACCGCTCCACCAAAGGTTCGAACGTCCGCGTCCATTCCGGCCCCGCCGAACGAGCCGGGGAGAATGCCTCGATCAGTTCGACCAGATCGTCGACGGATGCCTGGCGAATGGCGCGCTGCATCTGGTCCTCGCTGAACGCCAGGGTTGTCGCCACGGCGTTGCGGATGCGCCAGAATTCACGCAGTTGCCCTTGGTCGTTGTTCATGACGGTCCTCACGCGGCGGTGGGATTGAAATGGTCGACATAGACCTGGAAGCAGTCATGCGTCGGCGCGCGCTTGATGTAGCGTGACTGATGCTTGACGTAGCCGCGGATGATGTCGTCGCGCCGCGATGTGCGGTTGTGCCGAAATTCTTCCAGGGATGAACTGCAATTGCGCATCACATGCGGATCGTTCTGCCAGTGGCAGGCGGCGTAGGTGATGGTGTCCAGCAACTGGTGCCGCTCGGTTGAACGATCGAGATACGAATCGACCAGCGCGCAGGAACGTGGGGCATCCTGCGCCAGCACATGGCGGGTCAGCACGGGCAGGATATCGCTGATGGCGATCCCGTCGGCCCAGGCGCGGAAGTTCTGTCGCGGCTCCAGGTTGGACTTCGGATCGCGTGGCACCATGGCGTTGGACCGGATGGTGTCGTTCATGAAGCGCGCACCCATGAAGATGCCCTTCGCCTGATGCGGATTGGTGTGCTCCCGCGTCCAGGACTGCACGACATTCATGTAGTCCAGCGCATGAGTCGGGTGCAGGAACGCGTTCGGATGCTCCAGCACATCGATCAGATAACGCTGGAAGCAGACCATCACCGCGTCGCCCACGTCCAGGATGCCGGCGCCGCGCTTGAAGAACCCCACGATCGCGCTATTGACGTCGAACGGCCCGCCCCACAGCAGCGCCTCGGTCAGCACATCCAGGTCACGCTCGGTCAGCGGCTTGTCGGATCGTTTAGGAATGGACGCATAGCCAGGCAGTTCCATCCGGCAGATCATGTTGATCTCGTTCCACAGCCCGTACAGACGAGGAGAACAGCCCAGATCCGGAACGACGGTGTACATCAGTTCATGGGAGTTGTCCCAGCCGAGGTAGTCCGCCATGTCCACCAGGGCACGCGCCCGCAACGCCTTGTGGCCGATATTCTGATAGCCGCCGCGATTGATGATCGTGTCCTGCAGGTCGGTGATGCCGGCGAACAGGATCGCATCCTTCAGCCGCTGCCGGTGTTCCGGGTCCTTCGCCAGACCCAGGAACAAGCCATAGGATTCCGTCTTGTCGCCCTCGGCGATGGCCCAGTTCATCCGGGCCAGGCGGTCATCGACCGTCCCGCCCGTGATCGGCGCATGGTCCTCGAAATAGATTTTCGGTGGGTTCCAGGCCGGTCCGTCGAACCGATTGGTGTGCTCGTCTGGACCGGGGAACTGGCGGTTGCACTGCTCCCCGTCGCGGGCATAGTGGCCGGGGAAGGCGCAGGTCACCTGCTCCCACACATTCAGGCCCTGCGGCACGTACCACATCGCCTGGATATTCGGCAGGATGCCCCGCTTGCCGCCGAGTTCCCCCATCAGCGAAATCGCGCCACGCCAGCCTAGTGCCCCCCGTCATTGATTTTGTGGCGAACCTCTGACTCGCTCCTCCCGGAAAAAGCGGGAGATGAGTCGTGACCACGCAACAAAGTGCCGTAAAGAAATACGTCGTGAAGCTCAGCGATGAAGAGCGTGCACAGCTCAGTACGA
>CAMATI010000246.1 GCA_945861095.1 Asaia bogorensis
AACAGCTTGGCCAGTTCGGCAAGCGTCTTCTCACCCTTGATCGCCGCCAACGCCACCTTCGCCTTGAAGCCCGGGCTGTGCGTCCGTCGTGTTCGCTTCGTCATGTTCGCTCCTGATCCGCGGCAACATCGCCGCTGTCAGGCAGGAAAGCCACCTATCGTGCTGTCCGAATTTCCCGAGCCACCTCTGATCGGCTTGCATGGGACCGATTGCACCGAACGCTGGAAGCACGTGAGCGCGCGGCTGGGACGCATAGAGGCCGTGCTGGCGGTTATCGTGCTGCTGCTACTCGTCGGTGAGGGCTCGGTGTTCGAGGTGCTGAAGCGGGTGTTGGGCGGATAGACCAAGGCGACTGTCACCCTCGCGGACCGTGCCGGACGTTGACCAAGATCTCCTCAAATTTGAGGTCTTTGCGCACCACCGGACCTTCCTCGTGACCTGAGCCCGTCGAATTGGTCCGTTCGAAATGAGAATTTCTCGGTTAAGTTTGGCGGCACGACTAAACGACCACCGTCCGCACAGCTCCCTTGGCAATCAAACCCCACGGGAGCACGATCTTCGCTCAGGGCGGGCATGCCCGCCCTGAGCGAAGAAAGCCGGTTTTTCTCATAAAGACCGGACCAAACAATGGGTGAGGTTCACGGGGGC
This sequence comes from Asaia bogorensis, assembly GCA_945861095.1. GTDB lineage: Bacteria > Pseudomonadota > Alphaproteobacteria > Acetobacterales > Acetobacteraceae > Rhodopila. The sequence goes on from CAMATI010000246.1 coordinate 649, forward strand.
AATCTTGCCCCGTTGTGAGTGGACCACTTCAAGAGGCGCAGACCAGGGCAGGCCATGCGGATGTGCCCGCCCGCCAAGTGTCATGCTCAATTTTGCCGTAAACTGCCCATTCCTTTCTGGATGCCGGCCACGTCATCATGATCCTGTGCAGAAAGTCAGGCCCGTATCGAGGACGGCGCTGCGCCGGCGGGCATCATCAGGGGTTCGCTCGAACGACACAAGAAACTGGCTCGGGAGATGACCGTGACTCGCAGACGCGATTTCATTGCCGGTTTGACGGGGGCGGCCTCGCTGTCTCTCGGCCTTCGCCACCTCAATCCCATTACCGCGGCGCAAGCAGCGGAACCGGTGCGAGGCGGCAATCTGTCCGCGGCGATCGTGCTGGAAACGGCCAGCCTGGATCCGATCTTCGGCAATGCCGGGGGCGCGGACCGCTCGTACTATAATCTCTACACCGAGAACCTGCTCTACCAGGATGCGGCCGGGGTGTTCCATCCGGTTCTGGCGGAAAGCTGGGAATTGGCGCCGGACCGGCTTTCGCTGATGTTCAAGCTGCGCCCGGGCGTGAAGTTTCAGGACGGCACGCCGTTCGACGCCGCGGCGGTGAAGTTCAACCTCGACCGTGTGGTCGATCCGGCGGTAGGGGCGCGGTCCCGGCAGTTCATCACCGAGCTCGACTCCGTCGAGGTGATCGATCCACTGAAGGTGAAGATCAAGCTGAAGCGGCCTTCGGGGCCGTTTCTGACCGTGCTGGCAACCGAGCCAGGCTCGATGCTCTCGCCCACGGCGGTGCGGCAGCGTGGCGCCGAGTTCGCGCGCAGCCCGGTGGGCACCGGGCCGTTCAACATCGTCAGGTGGGGTGGCGGCAGGCTCGAGGCGAAGCGGTTCGACGGGTATTGGGGCCGGCCGGCCTATCTGGATACGGTGACGCTGCGGGTGATATCCAACACGGCGGTGAAGCTCGTTGAGCTCAAGAGCGGCAATGTGCAGCTCGGCGACATTGTGCAGGTGAAGGACATGGCCGAGATCGAGGCCGATCCTAAGCTCAGGCTGGTCGATACCATCCAGCACATCACGTCCTACATCTCGTTCAACAACGCGGCCGAGCCGTTCAAGAGCAATCTCGATCTGCGCAAGGCGATCTCCTACGCGGTGAACCGCGAGGCAATTGAGAAGGCGATCTCGCGCGGGCAGGGCGGCGTGCTGAACTCCGTGGAGGTGCCGACCTCGCGGGCCTGGAGCAATGAGATCAAGGGTCATCCCTACGATCCGAAGCTGGCGCGTGAGGCGTATCAGCGGTCCGGGCACAAGGGGCCACTGACCATTCTGGTGATCCAGCGCGATCCGGACACGCAGGTGGCCCAGATCGTGCAGTCCATGTGCAAGGCCGCGGGGATCGACCTGCGTATCGAGGTGCTGGAGCGGCTGGCCTGGGTGGAGCGGGTGCTGAACGCGAGATACGAGCTGGGGCTGTTGCGGGGCTCGAGCCCGGCGTCGGACCCGGATATCACATTTTCGTCGTTCTACGGTCGGTCGGCGGCCAGCGACTTTTCGCATATCAAGAACCCCGAGATCTGGGACATGATCGATCGGGCGCGGGGGCTGTCGGATATGAACGAGCGTCGGCAGATCTATGTGGCGATCCAGCAGAAGATCGTCGACAATTACTGGCAGACCTACCTGTTCTGGCGGCCGCAGAAGGAAGTGGCGCGCAAGGAACTGCAAGGATTCAGCCGCGAATACAGCGGAGCGTGGCGCTATAACGACATGTGGCTGGCACCCGGCTAGTCAGGTCGGACGCTAAGCCGAACGGCTCCGCGGATGCGCTGCGGGTGCCGGGTGGAGAACGAATTTTTGACCGACCGGAGGACCGCATGAACACGATGATAGGCGCGAAGGCGCGCAAACACCCGATCATCGATACGGACGTTCATCACAACAACGCCCACAAGTCCGACCTCTATCCGTATATGACGCGGTTCAATGCCGAGCGTTTCTCGGAATACGGGTTCGGGGTGCAGAACTCGTTTGCCTTCAACGGCGGGAGCCGCGGGCGTCGGTTCGACGTGGTCGACGAGAAGAACCCGGCTCCGGATAGCGTCGGGGCCGCGGCCTATGATGTCGACGATACGCGCCGGCGGTTGCTGGACGGTTTGGGGATCGATCTTGCGATCCTGACCGGCGGGCCGGGGCAGATCTGCAGCGCAATGATGGATGTCGACTACGCGTCCGCCATTTGCCGGGCGTTCAACGATTATTCGATTGAGCATTGGGTGGCGCGCGACAGCCGGTTCCGCCTCGTGCTCCATATCAATGCGCAGGATCCGGTGGGGGCGGCGGCCGAAATCGACCGGCTTGGCCCGCACCCGGCGGTCTGCGCGGTGATGCTGGGCTGCGGCTCGCCGCGGCCGTTTGGCAACCGTTTCTACCATCCGATCTACGAGGCCTGTGTGCGCAACGGCCTCGCGGTGAGCATGCATTTCGGCGGCGAAGGCGCGGGCATCAACCCGCCCCCCTCGGCCGCCGGCTATCCCAGCTATTACATCGAGAACCGGCAGCTGCGGTCTTCCTTCTACGCCGTCCACGTTGTCAGCTTCATCTTCGAGGGTGTGTTCGACAAATTCCCGACCCTCAAGATTGGCATGCTCGAGGGCGGTTTCGCCTGGGTCGCGCCGTTGATGTGGAAGATGGACCTGGACTGGAAGGGGCTGCGTCGGCAGACGCCTTGGGTGAAGCGGTTGCCAAGCGAATACCTGAAGGATCACATCCGCTTCTCGACCCAGCCGATGGAGGAGCCGGGCGACCCCAACGCCCTGAAGCACATCATCGACTGGATCGACGGCAGCCGGACGCTGATGTTTGCCACCGACTACCCACACTGGGACTGGGACGACCCCGCAATGACACTGGCCGGCTACCCGGAGGACCTGCGGCGGCGTATCTTCTGTCAGAACGCACTGGACACGTTCAGCCTGAAGCTGCCCTCGATGTCGCAGGCGGCCTGACCGGAGCGATCGACAATGGTCAGCAAATACGAAGTGTGCTTCGCTGAGGAGATTCCGGTCGGCGGACGAAGGATCGTGGGTGCCGCGGGTCGCAGCATCGGCGTATTCAACATCGACAACCGGTTCTACGCGGTGCGCAACAGTTGCCCGCACCGCGGCGCGCCGCTGTGTCTGGGAGCGATCGACAGCTATGTCACCGGGGCCAAGCCCGGTGACTTCGCCTTCGAACGCGACGGGGAAATCCTTCGATGCCCATGGCACGGGTGGGAGTTCGACCTGAAGACCGGTGAGTCGGTGTTCAATCCGCACAAGGTCTGGGTGCGCAGCTATCCGGTGAGCGTCGAGACGGAGACTCGGGTGGTGGCGGCGAACGAGGCGTCGGTGCTGGAAAAGGACAGCGGCATCGAGACCTACCCGGTCTCCATCGAGATGACCGAGGGGCAGGAACGGCCGGTGGTCTACGTACACTTGTAGCGTGCGACGCCGGTCAGGGTGACGAGCTTCCAGCGATCACCCGGCCGATGCGGGTGATCTTGGCTTCATTCTCGGTCGTCCAGGCGCAGGAGAGGTTCAGGGCGAAGAAGTTCTCGAACGACTGCGCTGCGGAAAAGATCGGGCCGGGCAGGATGCCGACGTCGTGGCGCTGCAGCGCAGTGATGGCGCTGCTCGACGAGAAGCGCAGCGGCGCGCGAATCCAGCACATGAACCCGCCGACGGGCTGGCTGACCGAGCATTCGGGGGAAAGATTCTCGGCCAGCAGGCGCAGGCCGCGCTCCATGCGCGCCGCCAGGTTCTGGCGGAGCCCGCGCAGGTTGCGATCGAGACTGCGGCTGGCCAGATACTGGGCCACCGCGTGCTGGACGCGCCTGTCGCTGGTGAGGTAGCCACCGAGGTAGGAGGCGGCGAGCAGGCGGCGGGTGTGCTTGCCGGCGATCACCCAGCCCAGGCCGTATTCGGGCGACAGGCTGTATTCGAAGCTGCTGAACTGGATCACGGTGTCGCCGGTGTCGAACTGCTTCAGCGAGGGCGCGTGGCCCTTGCCGTAGTTGAGTTCTCCCAACATGTCGTTCTCGACGATGGTGACATCGTATTTCTGGGCTGCCGCGACGATGCGCTGCATGGCGCTCTCGCTGTAGGTGACGCCGGTCGGGAAATGATGGTTGGCCATCAGCAGGGCCATGCGGATCCGGTTGTTGCTGACCAGATACTTGAACTGGTCGGGGTCGGTGCCGTGCTTGGGGTGGGAATAGATCTCCACCACCCGCAGGTTGCGGCGCTTGATGGCGGAGAGCGACGGAAAATAGGATGGGCTTTCGATCAGGATCACGTCGCCTGGATCGGTGAAGGAATCGAGGCAGAGGTTGAATCCCTGCATCGCGGAGCCGGTGATGACGATGTCCTGGCTGCGCGACATCACGCCGCGCTGGGCGGCGCGGCGGGCGATCTGCGAGCGCAATTCCAGGTTGCCTGCCGCGGCATCGTCGACGGGTGTCGTTTGCTGGCGCAGGATCCGCCTGAGTATCCGGTCGAGCTCCGAGCAGTCGTAGAGATCGTCGCTCGGCTTGGGGGCGCCGAAAGCCTCCAGGGCACGTCGCTGCCAGGCGAGCAGCAGCGAGCGCGGTACGTCCTGAATGGCCACCGGCTCGACGGAGCCTTCATCGCCCTGGGAAAAGTCGCGCAGCTGCAGTGGGATGCGTGTGAGGTAGAATCCCGAGCGTGGCCGCGCCACGCAATACCCCTGACTTTCGAGCAACTCGTAGCCATGATGCACCGTGACGGTGCTGAATCCGGTCTGGAGGCTCATTTGCCGCACCGATGGCAGCCTGTCGCCAATCTTCAGCGTTCCCGCATCGATGCGGTCTCGGATCAAACTGACGACTGCATAGTAGAGGTACGGCATGCGCGACGGTAACTGTGCTGAGTTTTTCTGTCCATCCGTATATTCATCGGAATCCGCATGACAGTCGGCAGGTCGCGGCCAGCTTCACCCGCCTATCCGCCCTCTTCGTGCGGTGGGAGGGCCGATCCACCGGGGCCATCGCTCGATCTGTACGGTGTGCTGATCGAAATGCCGCTGACCTGTCCATGGAACCGTCGCGGACCATTGGGCATAGTGTCAGCATTCGAGGAATGTCGGTCGTGCAGCACAAAACAACGGATGGCGGGTAGGCCGGTCGCGATGACGGGAATCGGGATTTGGACCGCTCTCTGTCGCTTTGATGAAATTCCGGGCGACGGCATGTATCCGTTCGAAATCGGAGACCTGCGGGTGGCCCTCTACCTGATCGGTGGCAAGCTATATGCGACCAACAACGTGTGCTCGCACGCCTTCGCGCTCCTGACCGACGGCTGGCTCGACGATACCCTGGTGGAATGCCCGCTGCATGGCGCACAGTTCGAGGTGACCACCGGCGAGGTGGTGCGCGGACCAGCCGACTGCGCGGTCGCGGCCTTTCCAACGCGCGTTCGCGAAGGACTGGTGGAAGTGGAGACAACCGACCAGCCCTGGCGAGAACGGGGCGGCCGCAATGGGGGGCCAATGAACGCCTGGATGGACGCCCAACAGGGCAGCGGCGATGGCGGCAGGGTGGGGGCGCCTCAGGAAGAGCCGCCGGTGCTGCGCGTGAGCGGGCTGCACGTGGCGTTCGACACGGGCGCTGGCCGCGTTCAGGTGGTCGAGGATATCAGCTTCACCATCGCGGCCGGCCGGACCGTGGCGCTGGTTGGCGAGTCGGGCTCGGGCAAGTCGGTGACCAGCCTTGCGGTCATGCGCCTGCTGCCATCGCCCCCGGCGGAGCTGGCGGGGTGCATCGAATTTCAGGACGGGGCGGGAGGCATCTGGGACTTCGCCCGCCAGACCGACGCCCAGATGCGCAGGTTCCGTGGCGACCGGGTCACGATGATCTTTCAGGAGCCGATGACGAGCCTGAACCCGGTCCATACCGTCGGCGAGCAGATCTCGGAGGCGCTGCTCGTCCATCGGAAGATGCCGCGGCGCGCGCGCCACGAGGCCGCGGTTCGCATGCTGGCGCGTGTCGGCATTCCCGAGCCGGAGCGCCGTGCAGCGGCCTATCCGCACGAGCTTTCGGGCGGCATGCGCCAGCGCGTGATGATCGGCATGGCGCTGGTGTGCGAGCCGCGCCTGCTGATCGCCGATGAGCCGACCACGGCTCTGGATGTGACCATTCAGGCCCAGATCCTCAATGACCTCAAGCGCCTGCAGCATGAGCTGGGCATGGCGATGCTGTTCGTCACGCATGACCTCGGCGTGGTTTCCGAGATCGCCCATGACGTGGTGGTTATGTATGCGGGCCAGACGGTCGAGGTCGGCCCGGCCAGCGAGATCCTGCGCGCGCCACGGCATCCCTACACGCGCGCGCTGCTCCACGCCGTGCCGCGCGCCAATGTCGATCGCCGCCGGCCGCTGCCGGCCATTCCGGGTACGGTGCCCGATCCGAGGTACATGCCACCCGGCTGCCGGTTCCACCCGCGCTGCCAGCACGCCGTGGCCGGGCGCTGCGACACCGAGACGCCGGTGGCCGAAACCGGGCCGGATGGCAACATGGTCCGCTGCCTGCGCTGGCGCGAGCTGTGAGCATGGCGGCGACAGGCGAGGGCCCGCTGCTGCAGGTCCGTGCCCTGCGGAAATCCTTCGGTCCGGTGACGGCCGTGGACAGTTTCGACCTCGCGATCCACCGGGGCGAGGTGATGGGCCTGGTGGGTGAGTCCGGCTCCGGCAAGACCACGATCGGGCGGCTCGTGCTGCGCCTCATCGAGCCGACCAGCGGTAGCGTGGTGTTCGACGGCACCGACATCAGCGCTCTCTCGGGCCGCCAGATGCGGCGCATCCGCAAGCGCATGCAGATTATTTTCCAGGACCCGTTCTCCTCGCTCAACCCGCATCAGAGCATCGGCGCGGCGATCGAGGAACCACTGATCGTGCATGGGCTGCGCCGCGGGCGCGCGGGCCGGCAGGAGCGGGTGGGGGAACTGCTCTCGCTGGTCGGGCTGCGCCCCAACCAGGCCGGGCGCTACCCGCACGAGTTCTCCGGCGGGCAGCGCCAGCGGATCGCGATTGCGCGCGCTTTGGCCTCCGAACCCGATTTCATTGTGGCGGACGAGGCGGTCTCCGCGCTCGACGTCTCGATCCAGGCCCAGATCATCAATCTGCTGAGGGAGTTGCAGCAGGAGTTCCGGCTGACCATGCTGTTCATCAGCCACGACCTCGGCGTCGTCCGCTATCTCTCGGACCGCACGACGGTGCTTTATCTCGGCCGCATCATGGAGGTGGCGCCCACCGAGGAGCTGTTCGCGGCACCGCGGCATCCCTACACCAAGGCGCTGCTTTCGGCGATTCTCGATCCGGATACCATCGGCCGGCGGGAGCGCATCATCCTCAAGGGCGACGTGCCGAGTCCGATCAATCCGCCGTCGGGCTGCGTGTTCCGCGAACGGTGCCCCTTCGCGCTTGACGCCTGCGCCCGCGAGGTTCCGGTGCTGCGGCCGGTGACGCCAGACCACATCAAGGCCTGCATCCGTGACGATCTCGAGTAAGCCATTGGAAGGGACGGCACGATGATCAGGCTCGCCACGCGGCGCATCCTCTCCCTGTTGCCGATCGTCGTCATGACGAGTTTTCTCGTCTTCTCGATGCTGCTTCTGCTGCCGGGTGACCCGACCTTCGCGCTGCTCGGCGAGACCGCGCCCTTGGAGGAGCGCCAGGCGCTGCGGACCAAGATGGGGTTCGACCAGCCGATCCCGATCCAGTACCTGCAATGGGTGATGAATATTGTCTCGGGCGATTTCGGCCGTTCGCTGCGCACGCAGGAGCCGGTATCCCAGATGCTGGTGACCCGTGTGCCAGTCACGCTGCAATTGACGGCGCTGGCGGTTTTGCTGTCGATCACCATTGGGGTGCCGGCCGGGATCATCGCCTCGCTGAAGCGCAACACCTGGGTAGACTTTGCGGTCAGTTTTGTGGCCATGGGCGGGATGGCGCTGCCGTATTTCTGGGCCGGCATTCTGCTGATCCGCCTCTTCGCGCTGCATCTTGGCTGGCTGCCGCCATCAGGGTATGTGCCGTTTCTCCAGGATCCGGCGACCAACCTCAAACTGATGATCCTGCCCGCGCTGACGGTGGGCATCCCGCTTGTGGCCCTTGTGATGCGTCAGACCCGCACCTCGATGCTCGAGGTGCTGTCGCAGGACTACATCCGCACGGCGCGCGCCAAGGGCGTCTCCCAAACGCGGCTGCTGGTGCGGCACGCGCTGCACAACGCGATGATTCCCGTGGTCACCGTCATCGGTCTGCAGATGGGCGCGTTGGTGAGCGGCGCGGTGGTGACGGAAACGATCTTCTCGCTGCCCGGGCTCGGTCGGATGGTGGTGGAGGGGATCTTCACCCGCGATCTCGCGCCCGTGCAGGCGGGCATTCTGGTGATCGTGGTCGGGGTTATCCTCGTCAATCTGCTCACCGATCTCAGCTACGCATCGCTCGACCGCCGAATCAAGCTGTGAGGACCGAACCATGGTGAACGCTGCGGCCATTTCTTCCGCGGTTCAGGAACCGGCCTCCGCCAGTCGCTACATGGTTGCGGGCCGTCGCCTGCTTCGCCACCGTGGCGGCATGTGCGGGCTTGCGGTGATCCTCCTGCTCATCATCTGCGCGACCTTCGCCCCTTGGCTTGCACCGCACGATCCGACCGAGATCGACTACGACGCGATGTCGGCGGCGCCGTCCTGGACCTATCCGCTGGGAACCGACGAGATTGGCCGCGACGTCCTCTCGCGGCTGATCTACGGCACCCGGGTTTCGTTGATGATCGTATTCGTCTCGATCGTCCTGTCGCTGTTCATCGGCGGCATGATCGGACTGGCCTCCGGCTATGTCGGCGGCCGCACCGACAACGTGCTGATGCGCGTGATGGACGGGCTGCTCGCCTTTCCGCTGCTGGTCCTGGCACTCGGCGTCATCGCAGTGCTTGGGCCGGATCTGATCAACGCGATCATCGCGCTCGCAGTGGTCAACATTCCCGGCTTCGCCCGGCTGGTGCGCGGCCAGGTGCTCAGCGTCCGCGAGCGCGACTTCGTCCAGGCGGCGCGCGCCACGGGAGCCAACCATCTCAGGATCATGGTGATCCACATATGGCCGAGCGTGGCCGGCAACGTGATCGTCTATGCCTCGCTGCGCGCCTCAGCCGTGCTCATCACCGAGTCTTCGCTCGCGTTCCTCGGCCTGGGCGCCACGCCGCCGGACCCCACCTGGGGGCAGATGCTGGCGACCTCGATGGAATACTGGAGCGCATGGTGGATGAGCATTTTCCCGGGGCTGGCCATTTTTTTCACCGCCCTTGCCTTCAA
>CAMATI010000247.1 GCA_945861095.1 Asaia bogorensis
CAGGACAGCGGCTTCGGCGTGCCGGCCAGGGCATCGGCCATCGCGCCATGAAAGCCGCGGATCGAATCGAGGTAGGGGCCGAGATCGGCCTGGTCTTTGGCCACGCCCATGCCGAGCAGCGCCAGGGCGGCAAACAGCCCGCGCGCCGAGGGGTCCACGACGAGCTGGCCCAGAAAGGGTTGCGCGTCGATCGTCCGGTCCATGAGCTTGGTAAGCTCTGATTCGTTCAGGAACAGAAGCCCCTGTTTTTCAAAGAAAGATGAGGCGTCCGGTCGCCGGACGCTCCGGAAATGGACGGTGTCGGCCGCGGCCGCGCGGGCCAGTTCGGCCGCGGTCTCGTTGGCTTCTTCCGGTGTTCGTGCATCGATGACGGCGACGAGAAGATCCTGGAATTGCGGGAAATCCTTCGCCATCGCGACGGCTTGCTGCCGCCATGGCAGGTCGCGGGCGAACATCAGGTCGGTATCGGTGGTCACGCCTAACCGGGCCGACGCGAACCAGCCGGCAAACACCGCCAACAGGATGCTTGCGAACAGAACGGCCGGGGTATGTCGACGGCAGGTATCGACAAGCCCGACGAGCATGCGAATCAGCATCAGGTGGGAGGATCTCAAAAAGGGAGCGCTGGTGATAGTCGGTCCGCACGCGCGGGTCCATGCTGACGGCGCCTGAACCCGAGAAGGCTAACGCGCCTTCACAGGCCGGTTGCCGTGGCTGGTCTGCGGCACACCGCGGTTCAGCGACAGATGGGAATGGACCCCCAGCCACCCTTTCTCGGATTTGTGGAACACGATGGTGGCGCGTCCGGGCCGGTCGAATTTTGTCCCGTCCTCATGGAATCCAGTGCTGGTCCACGGCGCGACCACGACCGCCATCGACCCATCATCTGACGCCAGCACATGCGTCGCCGCCAGATCGAACCGGAAATCGTCCGTCTTTGGCCACACATTGTCCCACTGCGACCCCACCCACGCCTCCAGGCTGGGCAGCACATCCCGGTGTGTCCCGAACGCCAGGATTTCCGGATGGAAGAGTGGTCGGGCAGAGGCGTAGTCGACGGCGCGGACGTGGCTGGAGAAAGTTTCCAGCCAGCGCAAGAAGTGGTCGCGGAGGTCCTTGGGTGCTTCGGGCAGTCCCGTCATAGGCAGGTTCCTTATATGAAGCATGATCGCGCTGTGAAGCATGATCGCGCTGTGAAGCATGATCGCGCTGGGCGGAACGGTATAGCGCGTCAATCATGCGAACAAACCAAGCGCGGGCGCGGTCTGGCGTTTCCAGTCAGGGTGAAACGACTCTAGCCCGCCGCGCCCGCCAATTCCGCTCTCCGGCGGGATCTCCAGTCGCTGGTCAGGCCCATGATGGCCGTCATGACCATGAAGATCACGGACGAATAGAACACCCAGCGCGGCAGATTGTGATCCATGATCCAGCCGCCGATCAGCGGACCAACGGTGCCGCCGATATTGAAGCCGGTGGTGACGATGCCAAACACCCGGCCGAACGCGCCGGGCGGGGAGGCGGCGCGGACCAGCATATCCCGGGACGGAGAGATCATGCCGGACAGAAATCCCGCCGCCATCATGACGCCTGCCAACAACAGCGGCCCCAGGTCGATCGTGCCCACCAGCAGGATCATGACCGCGGCGCCACCGAAGCCGATGGCCGCGACCTCTCCATGTCGCTTGGTGGCATCGGCGATGAAGCCGCCGGCCAGCACACCCACCGCGCTCGCGAACAGAAACGCGGACAACGCTACGTTGGCGGCGGACAAGGTCAGGTCATACAGGCTGGTCAGTGCCACGGCGGAGTAGTTGGTCAGTGCCCCGCTGGACAGGCTGAGCAAGGTGAAGAACCCGACCAGACTGATCACGGCCGGGCTGAGCAGCCGTCGCAACGGGATGTCTGTTGCGCCGGCCGGCATACGGGCCGCCGCCGCGCGATCCATCCATCGGGCGGCCATCAGCGGCAGGGCGACGACGATGGAGATCGCTCCGGCAAGCATGATCGCGATGTTCATGCCCCAGGCTTCCGCCATCAGCAGCATCATGATGGGTGCCACGGCGCTGCCCAGGAAGCCCGAAAACGTGTGCAGGGAGAAGGATCTGCCCAGGCGAGACGGCTCTATGACAGAGCCGAGGATCGAGTAGTCGGCGGGATGGTAGACCGCATTGGCGATGCCCAGCAGGACCGACGCCGCCAGGAGGCAGGGATAGGTCGGATAGAGGCCGATCAGCACATAGGACAGGCCGCCGAGCACCAGTCCTCCGACCAGGACACGGCGGGCGCCGTAGCGATCCACCGCGTAACCCATCGGGGTTTGCACCAGGCCGCTGACCACGTTGAACACGGTCAAGGCAAGGCCAAGCTCGACGTAGCCGACGTCAAGCTTCTGTTTCAGAAGCGGGAAGAGGGGGATCAGGACGAGATAATGGAAATGGCTGACCCAATGCGCGGCACAGATCAGGCCCAGGGCCTGAAATTCCGCGGCCTTGCCAGTGCGTGGGGCGGTCATAGGATCAGCCTTTGTCCATCGGTTGAACCTTCACGTGTCAGCCGAACCCGTGCGGTAAGTTTGCCCGATGGGCTTTACCTCGGGGCGCGGGCGCACGGGTTCAGGCGAACGCGCGTTTGACGCGAGCCCAGTCTTCGATCGCGCCTTCCTCCCCCGGGGTAATCGGAATGACGAACTGGTTCCATCCGGCATCGCGCAGGGCTTCTATGCGTTGCTTCAATTCCTGCTCGGTCGCCGTGAAGGTGGTGCGGCGGATCAGTTCGGCGTTGACGAACTGCTTCTCCTCGGGCTTCACGAAGACGAAGTGCCCGCGATGGTTCATCAGGTAGCGGGCGTCCTTCGGCTCGAACTCGCGCGCGACCTTGATGTAGCCGTCGATGCTTTCCTGGGTGGATGGCGGGACCTCCGACGTGTTCTTCCAGCCGTTCATGTCCAGATCGGCGGCACGGTGCAGCAACACGGCGGCGCGAGGACCGGCCTGGCGCATGGCGCGGGGGCTGTCGGCGGGTTCGCCCGGTTCCAGCACGCAGCCGCAGACCCAGGCGGTGGTATAGAGGTCGGACGTGGATCGCCCGGCGGCTTCCCAATCCTTTTTCATGCCGTCCAGCGCGCCCATGGCGCCGGGCACATCGCTGATGAAGGTCTTCCAGGCGGCGCCAAGTTTACCCACCAGCGCCTGGGATTTCGGACCATAGGCCGAAATATGCAGTTTGATCGGATCCTTGAGATTGAACAGATTGGCATCCGGATTGAGGAAGCGGATTTTCCGCAGCTTGCCTTCGACGTCGGTTTCCAGCGTTTCCCCGTTCAGCAGCCCGTAGACGACGCGGATATACTCCTCCATGTCGGCCAGCTTCATCGCATTCAGGCCCATGGCACGCCGAGCGGAAAATCCGGTGCCGACGCCGAAATCGAGTCGGCCGGGCGCCAGACCGTTCAGGGTCGCAAAGGCGTTGGCGGTGACCGGGGCGATGCGGTTGGATGGCACCAACACGCCGGTGCCAAGGCGGATCTTGCTGGTCTTCACCGCCGCGGCGCCCATGGCGACGAAGCAATCGGCGGTGATCATCTGTGTGTCGTAGAACCAGGCGTGTGAGAAGCCCAGTTCCTCGGCGCGTTGAGCGAGCTTCCAGGAGTCGCTGGAGGTGGCGATACCGATGCCGAATTCCATGATGCAGGCTTCCTCTTGGCGGTACGTTATTGTTGGCGTTGGGTCGTTGCGCCCAGGTTATCGCGGGATCGGGAACTGGGGAAGCAGACGTAGTGCGATCTTGTGGCACCGGTTGACCTCTGCCGCCGCGGCTCCGCACGGATGGATCCGTCGAGCAGCCGCGGCCGGATAGCGATCCGACGGAATCCCCCGGCGGTAGCCAGTCCATTGGATCGGCACAGCTTCGTTGCCATCCCCACGGAAGCATGGCTGAAACCATTGGCATGATAACTACTGGATTGGCCAGTTGAGATGATTCGCATCTAAATCATGGCTCGATGGGCGGATTTGATTTAATAGTTGGAATAGGGTACTATTTCGCATCAGCCGAGAACGCGTCGTGCAGGACAATTCATGGCGGAACAGGGACGAGGCTCGTTTCGAATGGAGGCGGCAATGGATAGACGGATTCTGGCGTTAACGGGCCTGGTTGCGGTCTGCCTGACCTTCGGCACGGGAACCGCGAAGGCCGATGCGGTCACCACCTGGAACAACGAACTGCTTTCGGTGGTCCGGCAGACTTCCAGCCTGCTCGTCACGGGCCCGCCCGTGGGCGCGCGTCAGATCGCGATCCTCGGCACTTCAATGTTTGACGCGGTGAATGCCGCCAGCGGGTCCCCCTATGCCCCGTACGCATATGGCGGAGGTCCCGTCAGCGGTGTCTCGGCCGAGGCGGCGGCGCTCGCGGCGGGCTATACGGCGATGACCAGCATCTATTCCGACCCGCTGTGGCAGCTTCCGACCGGCGGCAACGCGATCTTGATCAGCACGACGATCCTGCCGCAGATCACCCAGACCTATAACACCGCATTGTCCAACCTTTACACGTCCGCGGGGGGCAATCCCGGCAGCATCCTGGCGATCGACAACGGTCTTGTCCTGGGGCAGGCCGCCGCCGCCAGCGTGACCGCCGCACGGGCCAGTGACGGGGCGACCGCCGCGATTGTCGACGGATTGACGCCACAGACGGCGCCCGGGTCGGGCACGGTGCCGGGGGTCTATGTGCCGCCCACCAGCCGGCCGGCGATGCTGCCAAAATGGGGTGATCTGGTCACGCCATTCGGCATGACGACCACGCAAAAAAACAACATCAAGGCATCGGTCGAAAACACGCTACCCGGCCTCGGGACAGCGGACTACGCGCTGGGCCTGCTGGAAACCCAATGCATGGGCTTCAACACGGGGGCACCGTTGTCGGGCGCGGCCCAGACCGCGTGCACGAATGCCGGATTTTCCAGCCGAACCGCGGAGCAGGTCGAAGCCGCCCTGTTCTGGAACGATCCGGGTAGCACAATCCACCCGCCCGGACATTGGCTGCAGATCGCGACCACGATCCTGAACGATCGAAACGCGTCGCTGCTGGACAAAGCGCGCCTGAGCTCCCTTCTGGGGATGGGTCTGACCGACGCCGGCATTCTCGCCTGGGACATCAAGTACGATCTCAATTACTGGCGGCCGATCACCGCGATCCGCAACTGCGAAGTCGACACCGCGACCGGTACGGTGACCTGGAATGCCAGTTACACGACCTGCGATACGTCCTGGCAGTCGCTGATCGCGACGCCGACGCATCCTGACCATATCGCCGGGCATCCAGCTTTCAGTGCCGCCGCCGCCACGATCATCACGGGCTTCTTCGGCACCGACGACATACAGTTCTGCAGCACGTCCGATGCCTATACCAACGGTAGTCTCGGCGCGGTTCCGGAAATCAGGATGTGCTTCGACTCGATATCCGCGGCCTCCAACGGCCCCCTGGGGTCGACGTACAGCCGTGTCCTGGGCGGTATCCATACGCCTTGGGCGGTTGACGATGCCGAAGCCATCGGCGTTCAGGTCGGGAGCCGGATCCTGCTGAACAACAACATTCCCGAGCCGGCGTCACTGGCGCTGTTCGCGCTCTCGGCGGCGGTCCTTGGGGGCCTCCGCCGGCGCGCCAGACGCGCTTGAGATCGGAGCCTGGCGGGCCGGATTTGAGGCTGTTGGACGGACCGGGTTAGGCGCGCGCGAACAACCGGCCCCGTTGGCGCGTGGCCCACCCGGACCCGTCATCGACGAGTGTGCCGGCATAGGCTCGGCAAGGCAGTGAATGGCGCGCCCGAACCCGCCATGACGTGGACAAGCCCGTCCTCCACACAAGGCAGTCATTGTTGAGCGTCGCCACGGACCCACGTTTGTCACCCAAGACGGGCATGGTTGCGGTGTGGGACAAGAAGGCGCTAGTCGCGGACATTCCTCGGGTGGCACAAGATCCATGAATGTGCAACGACGCACCCTGCTCGGCAGCGCTATCGGTGTCGGCGGAGCCTAGCTGGCGCAGGGTCCGGTAGCGGAAGCGCGCGGGCGGCCGTCGCCGATTGGTTGCCAACCGGGTTCGGCAGCCCCGCGCGCGCGGCACACGATGACGGGAAGGCATCATCGGGACAGTCGATGCCGCTGTAGCGCTGTATCGTCCGCCCCGTACGAAGGCGCTCAGGAATCGCCCTGAGCCCGCCGTGGTTTCGGAATCGTGCCTATGATATCCGACTCGGCCAGACGTTGCAGCGTGGCGCCGTCCAGGCCCAGCATCCCGGTCAGGATCGCCGCGTTATGTTCGCCCAAGGTCGGCGCCAGCAGGCGAGGCGCCGGGGCCAGCCGTCCTTCCCGGAACGGTGGGGACGATTGCCAATGCGGGCCAATGAACGGACGGTCCACCCGATGCCAGAAACCGCGTGCCACCAGATGCGGGTCCCGGTCCAGATCGAACGGCAGGCGCGCGACCCCCGCCGGGACGCCGATTGCTTGTAGTTCCGCCATCATGGCATCCGCATCGCGCCCGCCGGTCCAGGCGTTGATCGTCGCTTCCAACTCATCTTCCCGGGCGCGACGGGCGTTCGTGTCCAGTTCGGCCAGGTCGGCACGACCCATTGCACCGCACAACGCCTGCCAATCCGTGTCGTTACGGACCGCTATCACCAGCCAGGAATCTTCCCCGGCGCACCGAAACGCGCCATGCGGGACGTAGACCTGATGGCGATTGCCGATCCGCGGCGACACATGCCCCAGCGCCGATTGCTCGATCATCGGGCCGGCCACCAATGGCAGCATGCATTCCACCTGCGACAGGTCGATGTTCTGCCCCTCCCCGGTGCGTTGCTGATGCAACAGGCCGGTGATCAGCGCGGCGGCCGCGTTGAACCCGCCGATCGGATCGCCATAGGCGGTCTGGTTCATGGTGGGCGGATGATGCGGAAAGCCCGTCACCATCGGCAGCCCGGACGCCTGTTCCAGGGTTGACCCATAGGCCCGGCAGGACGACCAGGCATTGTGGGACCCGAACGCCGGCATCGACACCATCACCAGACCGGGTCGGACGTCTTTCAATACGCTGTAGTCAAGGCCAAGCTTGGTCAGGACTTCGCTGGAATAGTTTTCGATGACCGCATGGGCGTTTGAGACAAGCTGCTTCAGAAGGTCCGCGCCTTCCGGACGAGCGAGATCGAGCGTCACGCCCTTCTTGTTGCGGTTCATCAGTTGGAACCAGGGGATCTTCTCATAACGCTGTTCGGCGATGAACTGCGCCCTCAGGTCGGTGCCGCGCCACCAGTCGGGATACTGGCAGGCTTCGACCTTGATGATCTCCGCCCCTAGATCGGCCAAATGGCGTGCGGCGGTCGGGCCGGCCCAACCCATGGTCAGGTCGATGATGCGCAGACCTTCCAGGGCCAGCGAACCCTCGGGCGCGGGGCCGGATGGGCGAGGGGAGGGGGAGATCGACCAGAGCGGATGATCTTCCCCGGCCTTGGGGGCCTCTCCACCCTGACGCGGTGGCGTGCGGGTCAGGTGCTGCGGCAGGATCGGACCTTCGAACCCGATCTCGCCCATGCGGACCGGCACGAAGGCGCCGCGCTCCCGATGGACATGCTGTTCCAACAGTTCGGCCATGGTTGGCACGACCGCCATGGGCAGCTTGTATTCAAGACCGAGCGCGAACCATTCCTCGGCGGTTTTCGTGAGCCAGATGGGGGCAAACAGGGCGTCGATTTCATGGGCGTGTTGCAGCCGGTCGGTTTGCAGCGAAAACCGAGGCTCACGCGCAAGGTCGGGCATGCCCATCATGGCGCAGATGCCGCGCCATTGCCCCGGGGTGACGATGGTGACGCCGATCATGCCCTGCTTTGTTGGGAAAATGCCGACCGGGTAATTGCGGCCGAAGCGGTTGACGCCGGGCCGCTTGCGCGATCCCCCGAGATCCCAGCCGACCGCGGCCTCATATTCGGCGATATTGACCGCGGTTTCGTGCAGGCTGACGGAAAACCGCCGCGCTCCCCGCGCTCGCCCATACAAACCGCCGGCTGACGCGATGAAGGCCGCCAGACCGGCGACGATGGCGGATTGGTTGTCGGTGGCCAGGATGGGTGGCCCCTCCGCCGGGCCGGTCAGCATGACCAGACCGGCAAGCGCGCGGACCAGCGATTCGGTTGCCGCATGATCGCGATAGGGGCCGCTGTCGCCGAACCACGAAACCCCTGTGATTGCCAGCCCGGGATGTTCGGCGCGCAGGCGGTCATGCGACAGCGGCGAGGCTTCGATCTCGGCCGGCGGACGCCCATCCAGCAGAATGTCGGCCCCGGGCAAGAGAGAGGCAATGGTTTGCGGGGATTCCGTCACGCTGCGCTTGTTGGTGTTCAGCCAGGCGAACAGCCCGCTCTCGCCGTTTTCCACGATGGGCGGAAAGGTGCGCATTGGATCGCCGCCCGCTGGCTCCAGCTTGATGACATCGGCGCCGAAATCGGCAAACAGCTTGCCGCAGTAGTCCAGCCCGACGCCGGAGCCGATTTGCAATACGCGGTATGAAGATAGGGGCATCTGCTATGTCCGGTGCAACGACGATGTGTGATCCGACACGGACGGAACCGTCCGAGCCGAAATCAGGAGCGGGTGTTCCGACTGACGCGACGGGCGGACGCCGCTCCTGCGAGCCGTATTAGGGCCGCATGGTAAAGAACGATTGTCCAGGCGTTCGCAGCGGGGCAGCCAGGCTGGCCCATTCGCACAGCAACGGCCTGGTATCGCGTGGGTCGATGATTTCCTCGATCAGGAATGCCTCGGCCGAACGGAAGGGGGATCGCATCATCTGCAACCGCTCCTCGATTTCCGCTAGCTTGGCGGCGGGATCGTCGGCGGCGGCGATCTCGGCGCGATACGCGGCCTCCACGCCGCCTTCCAGCGGCAATGATCCCCAGTTGCCGGACGGCCAGGAATAGCGGATCGGGGTCTGCGTGTGCGGCACATGCGCGCCACCGCCAACGCCGAAGACGTTGCGAATGATGATCGGGCACCAGGGGATGGTGGATTGGTGGATGGCGCTGACCGCGGTGACGGCGTGGCGCATCGTGCCGGTCGATTCCGCCTCCAGCCCGACCGCGAAGCCGAAGCAATCCACCAGATGCACCATTGGCAGATGGAACGTCTGGGCCAGATCGACGAAGCGGGTGATCTTGCGCGACGCGGCAGCCCCCCAGGCGCCGCCGCCATACAGCGGGTCTCCGGCCAGCACGGCCACCGGCCAACCATCCAGCCGAGCGAAACCGGTGATGATGTTGCGGCCGAAGCCCTTGGACATCTCGAAGAAGCTGCCTTTGTCCATGACGGCTTCGATGATCTTGCGCATGCTGTAGGCCTTGCGCTTGTCCTTCGGTATGGCCGAGATCAGCCAATCCTCCCGCCGTTCCGGATCGTCCAGCCGGGGACCGCGTGGCGGCAGTTCCCAGACCGAGCTTGGCAGATAGGACAGGAACCGGCGGGTTCGCTCGAACGCTTCCTGCTCGGATTCGACGGCATCGTCGATGGTGCCGGCGCGGATCTGCACTTCCGGACCGCCGAGTTCCATCTTGGTGCGCTTTTCGCCCAGACGTTCGACGACCGGAGGGCCGGCGACGAACACGGCTGATGTATCGCGGACCATGATCGAGTAATGGCTGGCGGCCAGCCTGGCGGCGCCCAATCCGGCAACCGAGCCAAGGCCGAGGGCAACGACCGGCACCTTGCCCATGTTCTGCGCGCAGAGCCACAGGCCGGAGCTTTGGCCGATGCCGCCCGGCAGGTTGGCATGGCCGGTGGTTTCTATGGTCTTCACCGATCCGCCACCGCCCGAACCCTCGATCATGCGGATCAGCGGGATGCGATATTCGCCGGCCATGTGTTCGGGCATCTGGTACTTGCCCTTGATCGACGCGTCGGCCGATCCGCCGCGGACGGTGAAGTCGTCCCCGAA
>CAMATI010000248.1 GCA_945861095.1 Asaia bogorensis
CTTTCCAGATCGATCGACGGGAGGATGGTGCGGAAGGTGACGATATCAGTGTCGATCCGCAGATTGGCCTGGCCGTTGGTGTAGGTCGTGTATCCGGCAACGGTGGAGCCTTTCGACCAGCCACCGCCCGCCAGAAGCACGCGGTCCTGCGCATCGCCATCGACCCGCAACGCGTTGGAGGTGTCGGACAGCGCCAACGCCTGCACCGCGTTCAGGATCAGCCGATTGTTGCCGCTGCCGGTGAGGTCGATACGCTCGATCCCGCGCAGGCGCATTGGGCCTACGACGGACAGGTCCAAGGTGATGCCGGCGCCGTCCAGCGCGAACGTGTCGATACCGCTGCCGCCATCGGCCCGACGGAAGGTCAGGTCGGACACGCGGAGCCTGTCGTCGCCGGATGCGCCGAGCAGGACGTCGGCACCGCCGTTGCCGGTGAGGATGTCGCTGCCTTGGGCGCCGATCAGCTCGTCGAAGCCGGCGGTACCGGTCAGCGTGTTGTTGCCGGCGGTTCCCAGTCGGATCGGGCCATCTGTGAAATTGCGGCCGTAGATGACATAGCTCTCGCCGGCTCCCGACTTGGCATTGCCGGCCGCGTCCGCGCCTTGGGCGCCGACGACCAGGTCATCGAACCCGTCGCCGTTGAGATCACCGGCCGAAGCGACGGAACTGCCGGAGAAGTCGGCCGGGTCCGCGCCTCTGATCACGAAACCGCCAGTGCCCGCCGCGATGCTGTCCAGCGCGATGCCGCCGGCGAACGGACCGGCTTTGCCGAACACCACATAGGTGCTGCCGGCATTGTCCCTGAAATTGGGATTGCCGGGGCTGCCAACCCCGTCGGCGCCGAACGCGCCGATCAGGATGTCGTCCAGGCCATCGCCGTTGAGATCGCCGGCCGAGGCGACCGAATAGCCGGCGCTATCGTAGGAACCCTGCCCGTAGAGGACGAAACCTCCGGTGCCGGCGACAATCGATCCGAGATCCAGGCTGCCGGAAAATCCCCCGGCTTTGCCGTAGACGACATAGGCCTCCCCGGCCTGTGTCTTGTCATTGGCCGCACCACGGCTCCGCGGCGCACCGATGAGCAGATCGGCAAAGCCGTCGCCATTGACATCGCCGGCGGATGCGACCGATCGACCGGATCTGTCGTTCCCGTCAGCGCCGAAGATCACGAACCCGGCCGATTCGGTGGTCAGCCGGGCCAGGTCGAGGCTGGCACCGAAGCCGCCGGACCTGCCATAGACCACATAGCTTGCCCCGGCCGCATATTTCCCGTTTCCGCTCGGCGTCAGACCGCTGCCTTTGGCCAGCTCCGCGCCGATTATCAGGTCGTCGAACCCGTCGCCGTTGATGTCGCCCGCGGATGCGACCGAGATGCCCAACTGACCGCTGCTGTCGACTCCCTTAACGACGAAACCGACGCTGCCGTCACCCGCCTCGATCGCCGCCAGATCGAGGCTGGCGCCGGACAATCCGGCCTTGCCGAAGACGACGACCGCTTTCCCGGCCGTGAGGGCTCCTCTCGGTATCCCGACGATCAGATCGTCGAATCCGTCGCCATTGATGTCTCCGGCCGAGGCGACCGAGCGGCCGAACTGGTCCTGGGGATTGTTGTTCCGGACCCCGGTGATCACGAAGCCGCCGGTGCCGGCGGCCACGCGGGATAGATCGACCGTGGACGTGAAACCGGCGGCCTTGCCGTAATAGACGTAGGTCTGAGCACTGTAGCGGTCGCCACCGCCGTCTATGACGCCGTGCGGCGCGCCGATGAGCAGATCGTCGTAGCCGTCCCCGTTCAGATCCCCGGCGGACGCGACCGACGCGGCGACGCGGTCCTGGCGGGACGATCCGTAGAGAACGAAACCGGCATCGGCCGAACCTTTGCCGAAGGTGGACAGGTCGATGGTCGCGGGCAAGCCACCGGCCTTGCCGAAGACCACATAGGCCTCCCCGTAATAGCTCTCACCGTATTTGCCGCGGGCTTTCGGGGCGCCGATCAGCAGGTCGTCGAACCCGTCGCCATTGATATCCCCGGCCGAAGCGACCGAGTAACCGGATGCGTCGTCGCGGTCGGAGCCAAAAATAACGGTGGCGGTTCCGGCGGCGATGGCACTCAAATCGATCGGCGCCTGTGCCATCGTGCCCCCGTTTTATCTTTTTGTCGGCCGAGGTGGCGCGGAGAAGTGGTCAGAGCCGAGCCACCTAACAGCCCCGTAACATAGCAGGAGCGTCCCACGGCGCACGCACCGGGTCAATGGTAATTCAAAAAAAGAGGCAAAATATAAATTTATGGCCTTGCCGCGTTGACTTCCAATCCTTGGAACGATTGCCCGTTATCCGAAGATATGAAGAATACGACTGTCACCTTGAAAATAGTCGATCACGCATCGTTTTACTGGATCCCCCTCGGCGGTGGTCCGCCGCACGATGCCTGTGCGACGCGGAATAGCACCTGCGTCGCATGGAACGGGGCCCGCGTAGGTGGACCATTCGATGACCCTGATGAAAACGGTCGTGAATAGCGGGGCCGCACCGGCGATAGCGCGGACAGAGCCGCGCTGGACACCGGATGTGGCGGTTATTTTCGCGCGTCGCCTTGGCCGGATTTGCGCAAGCGATCGCCCGTCACATCGAAGGTGCGAGCGCCCAGGTCGGGGGGCATCGGCACCAACCAGGGCGACGCCGCCAGGGTTTCGCGGGCGTCCTTCTGCCCCTGATCCCACCGGGCGAGCATGGTCGCATTGCTGAACTCGTAGTCCTTGGCGTGGCCCTGGCCGTCGTCGGGCCGGTAGATAAGTTGCACGATATCCATCGTGGTGACACAACCGTACCGGTACAGAAGCTGCGCCTGGGGGGTTTGTCGCAGTTCCTCTGGCAGCATGTGGAACAGGTCGTTGATATTGTGGCGCACGTCGTGGGCGACCCGGAAGGCTTCCGTGGCGGCACGGGTGCGGCTGGAATACCGGATGTCCTTTTCACGTTCGGTAACATGTTCCAGCGTTTCCGGCAGCGGGCCGGTGGCGTGGAACAGATCGACCTGGAAAGTCAGCCGGCTGCGACGCGGGAGCATTTCCAAAACATATTGCAAGGGCGTATTGGAAACCAGCCCGCCATCCCAATAGAGTTCGCCATCCACCTCCACCGCGGGAAACCCTGGCGGCAACGCGCCGCTTGCCATCACATGTTCTGGCCCGATACGGGTCGATGCATTGTCGAAATAGGCAAAGTTGCCGGTCCGCACGTTGACGGCACCCACGCTGAACCGCATTTCACGGGCATTGATGCGGTCGAAATCGACCAGCCGTTCCAGGGTCGATCGCAACGTCGACGTGTCGTAGAAGCTGGTTGGCTGCGCCCCGAACAGCCACGACAGCGGTGGACGCGGCGCGAAAAACCCAGGCTGACCGAAGGCCAGTGCCGATAGCGCGCCGATCTTGCGGTCGGTATCGGTGGAGCCGGTTCCGACCACCGGCCAGGGAACGGCGGAAGCGGTCACGCCATCCCAGAACGCGCGCAATTTCTCGACCCTCTGGTCCATCCGATTGCCGGCGATGATCGCGGCATTGATCGCCCCGATGGAAATCCCGGCCACCCAATCGGGGAGGTATTCCGACTCCGAAATGGCCTCAAAGACACCCGCCTGGTAGCTGCCCAGGGCACCGCCGCCCTGCAGGACAAGTCCGACCGCCTTATCGTATTGCTCAGGCCGCTTGGGATCGTTCGACATGGAGAATCACCCGGTTCATGGCGCGTTGGTTCGTGCCTTTCGACCAGCAAGATCGACCGGCGTTACGACCCAGGTCCGCGAAAACCCCGGAATCCCTGTGACAATCTGTGCTGATCCCGGCCGACGCCGGCCGGTCCGTGTGGGTCCGGCCGACGGGGCTTCGCGGCTACATCATGACCTGCATGTCGCCATCGACGCTGATCGCCTGGCCGCTGATCGTGCGGCCGAACGGACTGGCCAGATACAGTGCCATGTTGGCGATGTCCTGCTGGGTGACGAAACATTTCAGGCTGGTGGTGCCGACGGTGCGCTCCGTCATTTCGTTCTCGGACACGCCTTCCGTCTGGGCCTTTGCCTTTATCACCGCACGGATACGCGGCCCATCCACCGGACCCGGCAGGATCGCGTTCACCCGCACCCCGTCGCGGCCGAGTTCGATCGACAGCGACTTGGTGAAGCCGATGACGCCCCATTTGGCCGCGGCGTAGGGCGCGCGCAGGGCAAAGCCGAACCGCCCGGCGGCGGAACTGAGATTGATGACCGCTCCGCCCCCCGCTTCCCGCAAAGCCGGGATCGCGCGACGGGAGCAGTGGAACATCGCCGCCAGATCGATGCGCAGGGTGGCGTCCAGTTCTTCCGCCGTCACGTGTTCCACCGGCGCGGTCGGACCGGCGATGCCCGCGTTGTTCACCAGCACATCCAGCCCACCCAGATGTTTGACGGCGGCATCGACGAAAGTCTCACAGTCCGACGGGATGCCGGCATCGGCGCGGATACCGGCGTGCCCGCAGGACGCAAGCGCCGCGGGATCGACGTCGCTGACGAAGACACTGGCCCCGCAGGCGGCGAAACTGTCCGCCATGACCTTGCCGATCCCGTTGGCTCCCGCGGAGATGGCGACGCGATAGCCGCCCAGATCGACGGTCAGCGGGGTGCGGGCGCCTGAAATCATGATGTGTCCTTCTATCGAAGCGAGTTGATGATTTGCTTGTAGGCTTCTTCGGGGAAGGCCTTCATCGACGTCGTGCGGACATTGCCGAGACGGCCGAGCATGAGGGAGAAACGGGCGGCGACGGCGTCGTCGGAGACGTCGTAGATGCCGACAAGATCGAACTGGCCCATGGTCATGTAGAGCGAACGGAACTGCCCGCCCATCTCCTCCAGCATCGCGCGCGCCTGATCGAGGCGTGTGGGGCCTTCGGCGATCGCCTTCAGCCCCTGGTCGGTCCAATTGGCTAGCATGACATATGTCGGCATGGCTCGATCCTCCGCTCCATCGGGTGTAGTGTGACGGTCGAAGCCGCGAGGACGCAAGCCATGGTGAGCCACGACGGCGCACGCAACATTTACGTTACCAGCCACTCCGGTTGGGGTGGACGAAATCTCGGCGTTGCGGATGGTGGCGCGTGGGCTTGCGTGCACGGTCGCCTTGTTTGCCACATCGCCCAAGTTGTGAGGAAGCCATGATAAGCACCGTTATCATCGTCTGGGTCATCGTGCTGATCCTGGTGGTCATCACCCTGTTTGCCGGCATCAAGACCGTGCCGCAGGGCCAGATTTGGACCGTGGAACGCTTCGGTGCATATACGCGCCTGTTGGATCCGGGCCTGCAATTCGTCCTGCCCTATATCGACCGCATCGGACGCAAGCTGAACGTCCAGGAACAGGTCGTGGAAATCCCCGAACAGAGCGTCATCACCCGCGACAACGCCACCGTCGCCGTCGACGGGATCATCTATTTCCGTGTCATGGAACCGGAGAAGGCCGCCTATCAGGTGGAGCAACTGACCATCGCGCTGACCACCCTTGCGATGACCAATATCCGATCGGTCATCGGGGAGATGGAGCTTGACCAGACCCTGTCTTCCCGAGAGCGCATCAATTCCTCCCTGCTGAACATCCTGGACGGCGCGACCTTACCCTGGGGCGTGAAAGTCAGCCGGGTGGAAATCCGCAAGATCGAACCGCCGGAGAACCTGATCCTGGCGATGAACCTGCAAATGACCGCCGAACGGGAGCGGCGTGCGACGGTCGCGCGCGCGGAAGGAGAGCGGGAAGCCGCGATCAAGCGGGCGGAGGGCGAGAAACAGGCCTTGATCCTGGCCGCCGAAGGACGCCAGCAGGCCGCGTTGCGCGACGCGGAGGCGCGTGTCGCCCTGTCCCGCGCGGAGGCGGAGGCAACGCAGATGGTCTCGGAGGCCGCCACCCGCTACGGCACTGACGGTCTGCGCTACTTCATCGCCAACAGCTACGTGAAGGCGTTCGAGGCGATTGCCTCGGCCCCCAACACCCGTTTGGTCGTGGTGCCGATGGAATCCGCCGCGATCGCCGGTGGCATCACCCAGGCGATGGAATTGTTGCGCGGGCCGGAAGGCGATGGACTGCTGTCGCCCAATCCGCGCCCCACCGCAACGCGGCCCCCTGGGTCTGGTGGCACGAATACGCTGTCCTCACCTGGCGCGGGGCCACCGGCGCCAGGGCCATGGGGATCATCGACGCCGTCCGCATGACCCCCTGGCTCACCCCCTGGCTCACCCCCTGGCTCGTCTGGGTCGTTGCCGGCCTTGTGATGCTGGGCCTGGAGGTGGTTGTCCCCGGGGCGTTCCTGATGTGGATCGGCCTGGCCGCGCTGGGCACCGGATTGATTGCCTTGGTCGCCGATTTCGGCTTTGCGTGGGAAGTTGCGACCTTTGCCGCCCTGGCCGCGATCTTCGTTTATGTCGGGCTGCATCTGCGCAAGCCGCCGCGTCGGTTGAACACGCAAAGTGCCGGTCTGGCGGGACGGGAGGCAACGTCGATCTCGTTCACGGGACGGACAGGACGCGTGCGCGTCGGTGACAGCGACTGGTCGGCACGTCTTCCCGCCGACGCGGCCATCCCCGAACCAGGGGCGCGCCTGCGCGTGGAAGGCGTGGATGGCACCGTGCTGATCGTGCGGCCCGACCAGGGCTAGCAGCCTGTCGGAATTGGGCGTTCCGCTAAGCGCGACTATGCATTTTCGCGAACAGTCCAATGCGTCATGTCGATGTTGGCCATTCGGGATGGTGGCTGTCGATGACATAGGGATGCGCATGCCGATAACCCGTGGCGACCCGCTGGGCATCGGCCAGGTGCGGGTGGTTGTCGCCGAGCGTGCCATGGATGTGTTCGATTGCGTCCATATCATTGCTTATGGGCCACAGCCGCACCGCCACAAACACCGCGGCCACTGCAATCAACCCGAGTGTAACGAATGTCACCGGCAACCCGGCTTGCGCCCCAAGCCATCCCGCGACGGGATACGTTATGAACCAGCAAGCGTGTGACAGGGCGAATTGCGCGGCAAAGACCGCTGGGCGATCTTCCGGCTGCGCGGATCGGCGCAGCAAACGCCCCGCCGGCGTCTGTGTTAGAGAGTAACCAATCCCCAACGCGAACCAAAGGGGAAGCATCAATCCGAAACCAGTGATCATGCTGCCGGTTAACAGTCCGGCGATCAAAACAGCAGCACCAGCCAGCATGGCGGTCCGATCTGCGATGTTCTTAAGCAGGCGTGGCAGCATCAGCGCCGCCGCCATCGAGCCGCCACCGAAGGACGCCAGCGCGAGGGCTGTAGCACGTTGGCTCAGGCCGAATTCCCCTTGAACCAACACGACAGTATTGACCACCACCATAGCACTTGCGGCTGCGACAGTGACATTCAGCGCGAGCAGGCCGCGCAGGCGTGGTGTGGCAAGGTAGATACGAAGGCCGCGCGTCGTACGGTCGTAGATGGCGCGACGCTCGGTCGGGGTCGGGGTCGGCAGCGCAACCGATACCACCAGAGCCGCTGATGCCAGGAACCCAACAACGGTTCCGGCAAACAAACCATGGAAACTGATCACCGTCAGCAGTGCGGCCGCCAGCATCGGGCTCACCACACTTTCCAGGTCATAGGCCAACCGAGACAGCGAGAGCGCCCGCGTGTATTCGTCCTCATTCGGCAGAACGTCGGGGATTGTCGCCTGGAACGCGGGCGTGAACCCGGCCGACGCGGACTGCAGGACGAAGATCAGAACGTAGATCTCCCAGATTTGCGTCACGAACGGCAGCAACAGGGCCACGGCTGCTCGCACGATATCCAGGCTGACCAGCATTACGCGCCGGTCCAGACGTTCGGCGAATGCCGCGGCGATGGGCGCCACGCCGACATAGGCTGCCATCTTGATGGCCAGCGTAGTCCCCAGGACGGCACCGGCGTTGGCGCCGGCCAGGTCGTATGCGATCAATCCGAGGGCAACCGTGGCCAGGCCCGTTCCCACCAACGCAATGACCTGCGCCAGGAAGAGATGACGATACGTACGGTTCGCGAGTACTTTCAACATTGTATCGCCGCTCCGTTTCGTATCGCCTCTGGCGTTGTACGACCTGTTTCCCTTCGCCAGGTCAGAACTTCACGCTGACCACCACCTGCCCCAGGAAGATGGTCGACGTGCCTGACCGTCCAGTGCCTGTGTCGACCTGTTTATAGCCGGCGCCCGGGATGCCGATCCCTATCGTGGGCACGATCGTGAGGTAATCGGTCGGGGACCATTCGGCATAAATGTCGACTTCGTCCATGGCTCGCTTGGATGTCACCGTGGCCCCGGGGCTGACCAGTTGATTGACCTGACCGAGTTTATTGAAATTGATATGATAATAATTCAACCCGACCACCAGCGAATCGCTTGGCGTGGCACGCACGCTAAGCTGCTGCACATTCATGTTGGTCAGGCCTTGCTGGTAATAGCCGTAGATCTCCCCCAGGAACCACGTTCCCGGCCCCAGGCCGCGGCTGCCTGCGCCAAAGAACAGAGGATCGTAGGACCGCTTGGTGCCGCCGCCGGTCGGATCGTTGTCACCGCTGAAGTTGGCATACCGAAAGGTCACCATCGGGGCCCAGGGCAGGTTCGAGAACTGATAGCCAGGCTCCACATACCAACCGGTGGCGTCGGTTTTGCGACCTGATCGGTTGTTGTATTGCTTGATATACTCGCCGAAAAACAGCACGTCGCGATCGGCGGGCAAGAACGATCCGGCGGCCCGCAGCGAAAAGACGTTCAAACCATTCCGGTTGGACACGATGCTGCCCTGCGCGGCCTGGTCGGCGGAATAGATTTGGAAATACGTGCCGGTGACCACCCATTGATCGGTCATCGCGCCCAGGGGTTCCTGCCGAGCGGGGCCGTACCAATCGACACTGCCGCCGACGACCTTGGTCATTGGCTGGTCGAACCCGTTCATCAACGACTGGTTGCTGGCGACCTGAGCGTGGAAGAACGTTCCTCGCACCGGTCCGATCTCGCTGGGATCGAATTTCAGGATAGCGGTTTTCTGGAACGCCGCCCGGGGACCGATATAATAGGCGGCGCGTCCGAACCCGTTGGCGGCGCCGCCGTTGAACAGCAGACCATCGCCCAGAACCAAGGGCTGGTTGCCCACCGAAATATCGATCGCGTCGTCGCCCAGATCCGGGAACAGGCCGCCCGATTTCCACCCGACAAACATGTCTTCGGGCCATACATAGGTGGGGCGGAACGATGTTGTCGAAAGCCCCGCGACCGCGTCGCCATACCCGAACGTCGACGATCCCACCAGGCTGAACGTGCCGTAAAAGGAGGAGCTTTTGGCGAGGTAGCTGGGCGCGTCGTCAAGGATGTATTCGAAGCTGATCGATGGTTTCAGCCATGCCTCACCCCAGCCGCGCCCGCGGCGAACGCCACCACCGGAGCCGTAATTGACGTTGCCACGGCCGAAATCAACGTTGTTAACGCCGAAACCACCGACACCGGCCGTGATGCCGAGTGTGATTTTCAGGTTGCCGACCTCGACGAGATCGATTTCGGCGAGAGCCGCCCGCGGGTCCAGCGCGATGGCGCCGGTCACTGCTCCGGCAAGCAGGGCCCCTCGAAAGGCCGCGGCCTGGCGCGTTTGCACTTTGGCTGAGCGGGCGCGGCGGGAACACGGATCCTTGTTTGGGCGATTCATTCGGCACTCCTTGGTCTTATCTCATATATAATTGCCGACCATAGGATACGACCCGCAATTCAGACAAGGGACGCAAGCCATGTCGGACCCTTGAGGCGAGCGGGGAGGTAAGCTAGTGCCCCCCGTCATTGATTTTGTGGCGAACCTCTGACTCGCTCCTCCCGGAAAAAGCGGGAGATGAGTCGTGACCACGCAACAAAGTGCCGTAAAGAAATACGTCGTGAAGCTCAGCGATGAAGAGCGTGCACAGCTCAGTAC